>NZ_CP026993.1:1200000-1563356 GCF_013407145.1 Nitrosopumilus cobalaminigenes | reverse complement strand
ATAGAGTGGAAATATTGGTGTGTGGGTAGAGTCCTAATTGGGTATGGAGTTAACATTTTTGTTAATATTATGTTAAGGAAAGTCCTGAAAAGCCCATTTTGACCCCTTCATTTCCATTCCAGGCGTTAAGATGGATGTTAACACTGTGAATATATCAAATCTAACCCCTTCATTTCCATTCCAGGCATGAAATTATCTAAATTTAGGGGGCTAATAATGAATAATTTGTTAATAACAAAAAACAGGCTAGGCGTGGGCTAGGCAGTCAATGTTAACAAACCATTTAGTTAACAAAGATTCGCGGATCATTTCAACTGTTAACATTCGATCCGTTAGATCTCAAAGATGGCTAAAAAACGGATTAGAATAGACATGGAAGACTCTGATGGTGCCAGGTATGACATCAAATTAGAGGGTAATGTTACTAGAGATAAAGTTCTAAAAATATTTGAAATGATGGACTTAATGAATATTGAAGAAGAACAAGAAGTTACAAACATGGATTCTGTAGGTTCTAAAATATGGAATATTGTAGACAAGTTCTTCCCAATGGGAAAATTCACATCCACAAACATTCTTGAAAAATATGAAGATGAATATAATGAACCTGTAAAACTTAGTGTGATCTCTACATACTTGTCAAGATTCTCCACAAAAGGTAGGGTAAATAGGACTAGAACTGGCAGAGAATGGACATATCAAACCATCAAAATAGCCCCAAAACAACAATAATCAATTAAGAAATAGTAACTTTTCTAACCAATAATCGGTCTTTTCCAAGAATCACTTTGACATATTCTCCTTTTTGAATGTCCATGTACTTTCTAAACTGTTTTGGAATGGAAATTGTACCGGCAGAAGTGATTTTTACCAATACTTCATTCTCATTTACTGACATATTGGTATTATAATTTAATAATATATATAATTTAATATATTATCTAATTCTATTTTCATTATAAAATACGAGTAAATTATTGAAAATGGATGCAATTTGTCTCTAAAAATAATATAATTTTTTTATTCTACTATTGGATTTACTTCTGTTTTGTCTACTTTTGCCATTCCTTTTTCAGTTATAGAGTAAGTATATGGTTTTGAGTCAGTATTTCTTTGGACATATCCATCCTCAAACATCTTTTTCATTAGGCGTGAAGTATGCTCTCTACTTTTCTTTAATGTGATTTGTATGTCACGTGATGTCATAGCTTTGTTTGTGATTAGATGCAACACATAATCAATTGGATTTGTAGGCACAATATTGGGTATATTAGGCGTAGTAATCACCTTTTCAGGTACAACTTCAGGTTTGTCAATAACCTCTACAGGTCTTTCTTGAACTTCATTCTTTGCTAATTTCTCTAAGAATTGCTTTAATTCAAGATTAGGATCCTCTACTTTTTGTTCAATTCCTTGAATTTCTAAGGCATCTAGGCGTATTTTCATGTCGATTAGTTGTCTTTCATAATATTCTAATCGTTCTGCTTGTGATGCATCAAATACCTCACTCCTGGTTTTTACAAATGGACGTATCTTGAAGAATGCATACAAACCTACAATTCCTACAATAAATGCTAAAATCACACTTAAAATCACTTCAGGGTCAGGAATTTCTACTAACATCACAACATCTATGCCTACAACGTGATTTATCGTGATTGAACAACATTAATTCACACTTTAGATTAACAAACTCACACAAATAATCACATACATTCTAACTTGTAACTAAATAATCATATCACATTCATCACATGTTACATGCCTGGCGAATGAGCCTATCTATCACACTAATCACTTCATCTTCTCTCTCAGGAAAAATATCACTCTCATTAATCACACTAATCTGTTCAGAAAGCTTTGATATCACATCTATATCATCAGGCAAAAGTATGCCTAGACCACGAAAAAGTATGATTGAATAGAATAATCCGATTAATTTGTCTCTAGATTGTCCAACTTGCCTGTAATACGCTCCTTTAGTTATAGAAAAATCAGATTCTAGAAGATCCTTCTGATTTAAAATAATTTCAACTTGTCGCTCTGTAAACAGTGATTTTTTGATAATTTTTCGTATAATATTGTTAAAATTAGATCCTTCTAACTGGTCCATAGCTATACAAATCTGTATACAGCATTCCAATTAAACTTTAAAGAGCCATACACAAACCCCCTTTATGGCTGGAGATAAAGTTGAATCATTCCTAAAATCAGAACTGAAAAAGAAAAATGCATTACTATTCGTATTAATTGACTCAGAAGTATCAAATTTAGAGGCATCAAGCAAGCTTGCTAAAGATGTTGAGAAGATTGGAGCATCTGCAATCTTAGTTGGAGGCTCATCTGCTACTGATCAAATTGAGATGGCTCAAGTGGTCAAAGGGATCAAAAAAGGCCTAAAAATCCCAATAATCCTATTTCCAGGTAACGTAACAGGTGTTGTACCTGATGCTGATGCCATTTTGTTTAGTTCATTAATGAATTCTGAAAACCCATACTTTATCACTCAGGCACAAGCTTTAGGAGCTCCAAGTGTTCTCAAATTTGGATTAGAACCACTACCTACAGCATATCTTGTGATTGGAGATGGTACATCTGCCTGGTTTGTTGGTTCAGCAAGAGGAATTCCATTTGAAAAACCAAAAATTGCAGCAGCATATTCATTGGCTGCTCAATTCCTTGGAATGAGATTTGTGTATCTTGAAGCAGGTTCAGGAGCTAAAACCAATGTCACACCTGAAATGGTACAGACAGTCCGACATGCATTTAATGGATTTTTGATTGTTGGTGGCGGAATCAAAGATGAAAAAACTGCTGCAAGTCTTGTTAAAGCAGGAGCTGATGCCCTAGTCATTGGAACCTTCCTTGAAAAGGGTGGAAGTCTCACAAAACTCGAAAAAATAGCAAAAGCAATTCAAAGTAGCAAGTAATAGAGGACATATTATGTCCGAAAATGATGCAATATCTCGAATTAGTGATATTCCAATGCCAAAACACTATCTTGATTACTATGCCAGTCTATCCACTGAGACATATTCAATATTTGAACACGCAGCAGCAGCAAAATCTAGCCTAGCTGACTCTTCAGGAATTATTGAGCCTAAAATCGCATTTGATTTGGCAGATAGAGTTGCAAAAATGCACGAAATTGATATTGCTGATCCTCTACGAGAAATTTTAAAAATTAATGGAAAAGAACTTTCAGCATTAATCCTGGCAAAGGAGATTGCCTCAGGAAAATACTGTCTTCCAGATGCAACTTTAGAAGACAAATTGGATCTTGCAGTTCGTGTAGGATTGGCAATTATTACTGAAGGCGTCACCATTGCTCCTTTACAAGGAATCAGCGAAGTAAAAATTAAGAAAAATAAAGATGGAACAGAATATCTTTCCGTTTCAATTGCTGGGCCAATGCGTTCAGCTGGTGGAACAGAATCTGCAGTTACTCTTCTAATTGCAGATCATGTAAGAAAAATAGCAGGCTTATCAAAATTTCAAGCAAATTCATTTGATGATGAAACTGGCAGATTTGTTGAGGAACTTCGAATCTATGAAAGAGAAGCTAGTAGCTTCCAATTTCACATATTAGATGAAGATATTGAACATGTAATTTTGAATCTACCCGTAGAACTTGCTGGTGTAGATACTGACCCTTATGAAGTTGTAAATCACAAATCCATGGCTAGAATCCAAACTGATAGGGTAAGAGGTGGAGCTCTACGTGTTCTAAACGATGGATTGATTGGAAGATCAAAAAAACTGCTCAAAAGAATTGAATTGTATAATCTTGATGGTTGGGAATGGCTCAATGATCTAAAAGGAGCTGTTCAAACTGGAGATAATCAAGAGGATGCTGCAGCAAAAAGGATGCGTGAGGTGATTACCGGCAGATCAGTGCTTTCGATGCCTAACAAATTAGGTGGATTTAGGCTTAGATATGGAAGAGCATGTAATACTGGATTTGCAGCCGTAGGAATTCACCCAGTAATAGCTGAGATCCTTGATCATACAGTTGCCGTAGGAACTCAAATCAAAATCGACATTCCTGGAAAAGGAGCTACTGTAGCCTTTGTAGATTCCATTGATACCCCCACTGTTCGTCTAAACAACGGAAATGTTGTAAAAATTAGAGATGTAAAACATGGATTAGAAATTAAAAATGATATTGAAAAAATTCTTCATCTTGGTGATATTTTAATTTCATTTGGAGATTTTCTAGAAAATAATGCACAGTTAGTTCCATCAGGCTATGTAGAAGAATTTTGGATTGAGGAATTAAAACAAAAAATTGAAAAATATGAACCCGATGATCAATATCTAAACCAATTTTTGAATAGAATTCCTACAATAGATGAAGCACTAAAAATTTCACTTGACTTTAAAATTCCATTACATCCACATTACTTGTATTTCTGGGATAGAATATCATCTGAAGATCTACTCAAACTATTGGAACCAAGAAAAGTCAATGAAGAATCTATAGAATATTCCAATCAAGCCAAAAAAATTCTTGAGAATTTAGGTACTCCACATAAAGTTGAAAACGACTTGGTAATTCTAGAACATCAGGAAGCAAAAATTTTCTTTAATCTCTTGTTTAGAGAAAAACCAATCATCGATGATTTGTCTGTCCCACAAATTTTAACAAAATCATCAGGCATTCAAATTAATAATAAATTTTCAACTAGTATTGGAGTCAGAATAGGAAGACCTGAAAAAGCAGCAGCTAGACAAATGAAACCTGCTACACATGTTTTGTTTCCAATAGGTGAAAAAGGCGGACCTACTAGGGATCTTCTCAAGGCTTCAAGAACTGAGCATTTTTTTGCCAATATTTACAATCGTCATTGTACAACATGTGATCTACCATCAATTGGCATAAAGTGCTCAATTTGTGGCACTAAAACGGTTGTCACTTTTAGATGCTCAAACTGTCGTGATTCACTTGAAGAACCATTTTGTGAAAAATGTAAGCGGAAAGCTCCTGCACACTCTCACAAAGAATTCCCATTAAAGAAAAAATTACTTTTGGCTCAAGAAAAGATGGGAATTCGTGCAAAAGAACCATTCAAAGGAGTTAAGGAATTAATCAATCAAGATAAAATTGCTGAACCACTAGAAAAAGGACTAGTAAGACAGAATTTTGGATTAACTACATTCAAAGATGGAACAGTAAGATTTGATGCAACAAATTCTCCATTAACACAATTCAAGCCATCATGGATAGGAACATCTATTGAGAAACTAAAACAACTTGGGTATACTCAGGATATTGACGGTAATCCTCTAGAATCTACAGATCAAATTATAGAACTTCGAATGCAAGATGTGGTAATTCCATATGAGAGTGGAAATTACCTTGTTAACACATGCAAGTACATTGATGTTTTGTTACAAAAATTCTATGGAAAATCTTCATTTTACAATGTAAAAAATTCTGAAGAGCTTATTGGACATCTAATTATTGGATTAGCTCCCCACACATCTGTTGGTATTGTTGGAAGAATCATAGGTTATACTGAAACTCATGTTTGTTTTGGAACTCCCAATTGGCATTCTGCTAAAAGAAGAGATGCTGATGGAGATGCTGACTCTATTATGCTACTCATGGATAGTCTACTTAATTTCTCAAGACAATTTCTTTCTGATAGAATTGGTGGATTAATGGATGCCCCGTTACTTGTTCAGCCTCACGTATTACCACATGAATCCCAACCTCAAGCACATAATCTAGAAGTGACCAAAATCATTCCTTTGGAATTTTTTGAATCTACATTTGAACAAGTTAAAGCATCTGATGTATCTTCAATCGAAATTATCAAATCACGTCTTGATACTGAAAGACAATTCTATGACTATCACTTTACACATCCAACTTCATCTTTAACAACTTCAAAATCTAGAAGTGCATATTCTACACTTGGTTCAATGCTTGACAAATTTGACATGCAAGTTAGAAATGCAGAGATGATTAATGCTGTAAACACATCTGAGATAGTCTCAAATGTTATCTCAACTCA
Organism: Nitrosopumilus cobalaminigenes; assembly: GCF_013407145.1. Lineage (NCBI taxonomy): Archaea > Thermoproteati > Nitrososphaerota > Nitrososphaeria > Nitrosopumilales > Nitrosopumilaceae > Nitrosopumilus > Nitrosopumilus cobalaminigenes. The sequence continues at coordinate 1,557,336 of NZ_CP026993.1, read as the reverse complement.
TTTAGTTCCAGATTTGATGGGAAATCTTAGAGCATATGCTCGACAAAGCTTTAGGTGTACTGCATGTGGAAAATCATTTCGTAGAATGCCTCTTATCCAAACATGTGTTTGTGGGCATAAACTGATTGCTACAATCACAAGAGGTTCTGTAGAAAAATATCTTAAACTTGCCAAAAGATTAGTTGAGAAATATGATGTCGGTGAATATCAAAGAGGAAGAATTCTTGCACTTTCTGATGAAATTGAACTAGTATTTGGTAAAAGCCAAGGAGATCAATCCTTACTTACTGATTATGAATAAAACTATCTTAGTTTGACGTATTCGTAAGCACCCAATTTGTTATCAAAACAGAATTTTACTTTTTGATAATCTTTTCTGAATGATTTTACTTTTGAGAGCAATTTCTTTGGATCTTTTTTGTCAATTACAACTTGTTTAATCAGGGATGCAATCTCTTGCATCTCATTCTTTTTCATTCCAAGTCGTGTAATTTCAGAAACTCCTAATCTGATTCCACCCGGATGGAAATAATTTCTTCCAGCTTTAATATCACCTGGAATGAGTTGTCTATTTACAATGATGTTTGCTTTTTCCAAATCAGCTTCAACTTTTCCTCCATCTGAATAATCTAGAACGTTAACAGCTATCTGATGTGATTGTGTAAATCCTCTACTTTCACCTAAAACTTTGAAGCCGTTATCACTCAAGGCTTCAGCAAATATTTTGGCATTCTTGATTACTTGAACAGCATAATCTTTTCCATATTCTAAGGCTTCAGCAAAAGCTACCGCTTTTCCAGCCATATGGTGAATGTGATGACTACTAGTTAGACCAGGGAATGTAGCTTTCTTGATAACTTCTTCATGTTCTGCAGAACCCAAAACAAGTCCTCCTTGAGGTCCAAATAACGTCTTATGAGTACTCATAGTCATAGTGTCTGCTCCTTCTCGTAATGGATCTTGGAATTTTCCTCCTGCAATTAATCCTGCAACATGAGCTGCGTCATAATTGATGTGCATTCCATAACTCTTTAGAAAATCTGATAATTCTTTGACAGGATGAGGAAACAAGAACAATGAACCACCAAACATTGCCATTTTTGGCAAACGGTTTGCTTTTTTAAGATCTTTGACTTTTTGTTTTGTCTTATCTACATCAATTGTCATTTCTTCAGCATCAAATGGATAAAATTCAATTTCTAAACCATGTACCAAACCTGCAGTACCAGAATGTTCTTTCTTTCCATGTGAAATATGACCACCTGCTGGAATTGAAGGTGCTAACATAATGTCTCCTGGATTTGTAAATGCAGAATAAATTGCCAAGTTTGCAACAACACCTGAAATTGGTCTTACATCTGCAAACTTTGCTTTGTATAATTTTTTAGCTAACTTCATGCATTCAAACTCTACATCATCAATGTAGACACATCCTGCGTAAACTCTTTCACCAGGCCAACCTTCTGCATATCTATTTCCAAAATCAGAAATTATTGCTTCTCTTACTGCAGGACTAGGAATATTCTCACTTGCAATCAATGGAATTGAATTTTCAAACCATTTGTGATGATCCTTTAATTTTGTAAAAATTTTATCATAAGATTGTCGATTCTGTGATTTGGCCATATTTTTCATCTTGATTTTCCCAATTTAAAAACACCGATATCATTTCAAAATTATCGATCTTGATCTGGAAGGTATAAAAGGGGAATCCGGAGTTTTGGCATCTATGGGAATGCAAGCAACTTCAAAGGGAAATATGCCAGTTGTATTGCTCAAAGAGGGCGGTTCTGAAGTCAAAGGTAAAGAAGCCCAAAAGAACAACATTGCAGCAGCAAAAATTGTCGCTGAAATTGTTCATACTAGCCTTGGTCCACGAGGCATGGATAAAATGCTAGTCGATTCACTAGGTGACGTTACGATTACAAACGATGGTGCTACCATCCTTAAAGAAATTGATGTTCAACATCCAGCAGCAAAAATGCTAGTTGAAATTTCTAAAACTACAGATAATGAAGTTGGCGATGGTACAACCTCAGCCGTTATTTTGGCAGGTGCATTACTTTCACAAGCTGAATCATTAATTGATCAAGAAGTCCATCCAACAATCATTGTAGATGGCTATAGAAAAGCTGCAAGAAAAGCAAAAGAGTATCTTGAAGAAATTGCAGATACAATTACAGCAAATGACAAAAATATTCTAAATAAAATTGCTAAAACTTCAATGCAAACAAAACTTGTTAGAAAAGATTCTGATTTACTTGCAGATATCATTGTAAAATCTGTTCTTGCTGTTTCAGAAAAAACTGGCGAGACTTTTGATGTTGACATTGATGATATCAAAGTTGAAAAGAAAGCAGGAGGCTCAATCAAAGATTCTATGATTATTCAGGGTATTGTTCTTGACAAAGAAATTGTTCATGGTGGCATGCCAAGAAAAATTACAGATGCTAAAATTGCATTAATCAATACAGCATTGGAAATTAGTAAGACTGAAACCGATGCCAAAATCAACATTTCAAATCCACAACAACTAAAATCATTTCTAGATGAAGAAAACAGAATGCTAAAAACAATGGTTGACAAAGTCATTGGTTCTGGTGCAAATGTAGTATTATGTCAAAAAGGACTAGATGATATGGCTCAACATTATCTTGCAAAAGCAGGAATTATTGCAGTTAGAAGAATTAAAGAAAGTGATCTTACAAAATTAGCAAAAGCAACTGGTGCAAGAATAGTTACAAATCTTGATGATCTTTTTGAAAAAGATCTTGGTATTGCTGAAGTTGTAGAAGAGAGAAAAATTGAAGAAGACAAATGGGTATTTGTTGAGGGATGTAAACATCCAAAATCTGTAACTTTACTTCTTCGTGCAGGCTCACAAAGAGTGGTAGATGAGGTAGAACGTTCTGTTCATGATGCTTTAATGGTAGTAAAAGATGTAATACTAAAACCTGAAATTGTTGCAGGTGGAGGAGCTCCTGAAACATTTGCAGCAACTAAAATTCGAGGTTGGGCTAAATCTTTAGAAGGTAGAGAACAACTTGCAGCAGAAAAATTTGCTGACGCATTGGAAGAACTTCCAATGGCACTTGCAGATAATGCTGGAATGGATCCAATTGACACACTTACACTTCTTCGTTCTAAACAACAGAAAGGAGAAAAATGGACTGGTATTGATGTCATGAAAGCAAAGATTGGAAATATGAAATCAAGTGATATCATTGAACCACTTGCAGTTAAACTCCAAATTGTTTCAGCAGCAGCAGAAGCTGCATGCATGATTCTTAGAATCGATGATGTTATTGCTACTCAAAAATCCGCAGGTGGACCACCTGGTGGAGAAGGAGGAATGCCTGGAATGCCACCTGGAATGGGTGGTATGGGAGGAATGCCTGGAATGGGTGGCATGCCTGACATGGGCGGAATGATGTAATTTATTTTGAAAAAATTTCAAAACTTTAATTGCTAATCAAATTTACGAACAACATTGAATCAAACAACATCTAAAGCACTTACTGGATTCAAGTACATTTACCTAATTGCATTTTTTGCGTTACTAGCTGGACTTTTTCATCCACTTATCACCAATTCAAGCTTTGATGGAGTAATTAGTGGTGTACTAATTTTATTTGTAGGACTTGCAGGTGGGGTTTTGTTATACAGAGCTGCTACATCTGACAGTAAAAGAGGAATATTTCTTGGAAGTGGATTTGCTTTAATGGCTATTTCATTATACTATATCTTTCAATTTACTGGAAGAGCTTAGACATCAAAGTATAGATAAAATTCGTGTGGATGTGGTCTGATTGCTATCTCACGTTGATCTCTTCTTTCTAATTCAATCACTTTATCAATAACATCATTTGTGTAAATTGGATTAAGGAATTTTCTATCACTTTCTAATTCATCTAATGCTTCACCTAGACTTTTTGGCAAAACTCCAATTCCTCTCTTATTTCTATCAGATTTAGTCATCTTGAAAATATCGTCACGTACTTCATCTCCAGGATCCATCTTCTTCTTTACTCCATCCATTCCTGCTGCAGTCACTGCTGCAAATACAAGATATGGATTTGATGAAGGATCTGGTGCTCTAAATTCAAGTCTTTTGAGATTTGCATAATTTTTTCCTTTGAGGTGTTTTGGGACTCTAACTATTGCAGAACGGTTTCCAGAACTCCATGCGATATATGCTGGAGCCTCATATCCTGGAACTAATCTGTGATAAGAATTGGTAGTTGGATTACAAATAGCAGATAATGCTTTTGCGTGATTGATAATTCCGCCACAGAAATATCTTCCAAGTTGGCTTAATTCAATTTCGTCATCTGGATCATAAAATGCATTTTCCTTTCCTTTCCACAAACTAACATTAACGTGCATACCAGAACCTGAATCCATTGCTATTGGTTTTGGCATCATTGTTGCAACTTTTCCATATTTTTGTGCAACATTTCTAATTACATACTTGTATGATTGTGCAGCATCTGCAGCATTTGTCATGTGGTCATATTTGATATCAATTTCACATTGTCCTGCTGTTGCTACTTCATGATGGTGGTTATCACATAAAATTCCGAAATTTTTATTGAGAATATTTACACATTCATTTCTATATGGTGTAAGAGTATCTGCTGGAGTACTTGGATAGTATCCTTCTTGTAACCCCATAGGATATCCGTCACCTGATTGATTCCATGGAGCTTCTTTTGATTCAATAGAATATGATTGACCTTTGTATGGTGTTAGAACATCCCAATGAACTTTATCAAATACAAAGAATTCAACTTCTGGACCCCATGTACTATAATCATATCCTTGGGTTTTGATATATTCTTCAGCTTTTTGAGAAATCCCTCTTGGATCTCTTGATAATCGACCTCTATCTTCACCCCAATAGACATCACATAGAAGTCTGGCAGTTTTGTTTTCAGTCATCCAAGGAATTATTGCAAATGTATTTGGATCTGGTTTTAAGAGTAAATCTGAATCATCAATACTTGTAAAACCAATAATTGATGAACCATCTAATTTTGGTAATCCATCTCTCATTTGTTCTGGAGTAAAGGTATTTGCTGAAATTGTAGTATGATGAAAATGACCTGTAAGACCTGTAAATTGTAAATCTATGAATTGAATTCCTTCATGTTGAATTCTTGAGAAAACTTCATCAGATGAGTATGATATTGGGATTGCTTTACCGTGGCTGACTTTATATGGCAATTTATTCTTCAATCAAACACAAATACATCAGCCATTTAAGGATTAGGTAAGAAATGTCAGAATCAAATCACATCGATATCAACTCTTTACATCAGACAGTTTTACGTGAAACTGAAAATGATTCTATACTTGAAATTAATCCAAACTTTTACAGAAATTTAGCTGATTTTATTGGAAATCTTAGAAAACAAGAATTCGATGGAGTAGAAAATAAAATCAAGGACACTTTGATAGATATGGTTACTGAATTAACATCATTACTAATTAAAATTAGAATTGATAAAATTTCAAAAACTTCAGATTTAGAAATAAGTTATCTTTTGGATGAAGAAAAATTTATTCTAGATTCACAAGAAGATCAAAAAGAAAGAATTGAAATGATTCTTTCTGCAACAATTAATGGAAAATCAAAATTCTTAGAATCATTAGCACAAAGTCATAAAACTAAAAAAATTGTTATTCGATTTCTTCATGAAGTAGATGAACTAGTAGGTGCCGATCTTGAAAAGTATGGTCCTTTTAAAACTGAAGATATAGCTACAATTCCATATGAGAATGCTCAAGCCTTAATTGCAAAAAATGTTGCAACTAAGGTTCATTTAGAAGATTAGGTAGAAATTATACCTATTACCATGATATTGTATGTCTCATACAGGCGTTGATGTAATTGATTTTCTATTTTATACAATTTATCCTGTAATAGGAATTTTTCTAGTTGAAATTATTAGCAGATTAGTAAAAGCACCAAAATGGATAAAATTATGGACTCAAGCTATAGTATCAATTGGTTTTGGAGTTTACTATTGGTTTATTCTTCCAGCACCACAAAACTTTCCGTTAACAGCTATGGTGATGTTTGCGTTAGCTATTGCACTAATTTATCAAGGAAGAAGAGCTAAAATTTCTCCTGAAAAAAGCCCTTATTGATTTCTAAAATCTTCCAAAAATCCGTTTCAAAATATTTGGTCTGTTACGTCCGCCGTCACGAATAACTTTCTTCTCACCAAATCTTTTTGCTCGGATTTGACTTAGTTTGACACATCTGTGTTCTTCAGGAAGTCTGTGTTCTGCACAAAAAGGATCTTTACAATAATTGCATTGAAATGGCATATCCGTTAAATCACCACAATATGCACATTTTTCTGATTCCATATTTTCAATAACTATTTTTCTTTTAATAAAGGTGCTAGTAATTTTTTTCTTGAAATTATTAAATGACTAAACATTTTTACGATGTTCAAATTTTATTAATTTAGAGATAAAATGATTAAAGATAAAGTTGCAATAATTACTGGAGCTAGTAGTGGAATTGGATTTGCTACTGCTTTGGCCTTATCAAAAGCAGGTGCAAAAGTAGCAATTGGTGCAAGAAGAGTTGACCGTTTAGAAGAACTTGCAAAAAAAATATCTGCTGATGGTGGAGAAGTCTTTTATCAAAAATTAGATGTAACACAAAAAACTGAATGTGATAATTTCGCTAATGCTGTTTTAGAAAAATGGGGTTCTATTGATATTCTTGTTAATAACGCTGGATTAATGCCATTGAGTTTCTTCAAAAGCCTCAAAGTTGATGAATGGGATAGAATGGTAGATGTGAATATCAAAGGTGTCTTGTATTCTACAGCCGCAGTAATTTCTCACATGAAAGAAAAAAAATCTGGTCATATAGTTAATCTCTCATCTGTAGCTGGAAGAATAGTTTTTCCTGCTGGTAGTGTTTATTGTGCAACAAAACATGCAGTTGCTGCATTTAGTGAGGGATTAAGACAAGAATTTAGTGTTCGTTCTAACATTAGAGTAACTAGTATTGAACCAGGAGTTGTTGACACAGAACTAAATGACACAATAACTGATGAATCTCTTCAAGGATTCATTGAAAATGCAAAAAAGATGGAAGCATTACATGCTGAAGATATTGCAAATGCTATTTTGTATGCAGTTGATTCACCATCATACGTTAACGTAAATGAAATTTTAATTCGTCCTACAACGCAAGAACGTTAAGTTGTCAGATATTCCTCACGTTGTAATTTTGGGTGGAGGATTTGGAGGATTATCAGCTGCAAATGAAATAAGAAATACAATATCATCATCTAATGTAAAAATCACTGTAATTGATAAAAAAGATTGGTTCATGGTAGGTTTTGCTAAATTATGGATCATTAATGGAACTCGTACTTTTGAAAATTCTGTTGGGTCATTAAATGAATTACAAAAAAAAGAAATTGATTTCATAAAAGATGAAATTATATCAATTAATTTTGAAAACAAAAATGTTGAAACAAAATCCCAAACAATTTCATTTGATTTTCTAATAATTTCAATGGGGGCAATTTTAGCTCCACAAAAAATTCCAGGGTTAGAAGAAAATGGATACAATCTTTATGATCACAACCAACTCTCAGAAATTCGTGAAAAACTTCAAAACATCAAATCTGGAAAAATAGCTATTTCTATTATGGGCATGCCTTACAAATGTCCACCAGCACCATTTGAGGCTAGTTTACTTATAGATTCTATGCTTAGAAAACGCAGAATTCGTGATTCTGTTCAAATTGATTTTTACAGTCCTGCTCCAATTACTTTGCCTGCTGCAGGACCTGAAGTCAGCAAACAAATTCTTGAACTAGTTAATTCTGAAAAAATTATTTTTCATAATTCATCTAAAATAAAATCTGTACAAGACAAAAAATTAATTTTTGAAAATAGTGAAGCTGATTTTGATTTACTTTTAGCAATTCCACCTCATATTGCTCCAAAAGTAATCTATGATTCTGGATTAGCTAAAGAACCTGGTTTTATTCCAATAGATCGAGATTGTAAAACACCATTAGAAAATATCTTTGCAGTTGGAGATGTAACTAGTTTATCTGTTGGAGAAAATATGGCTGTTCCAAAAGCAGGAATTTTTGCAGAAGGAGAAGGAATTACTGTTGCTAAAAATATTATCTCAAAAATTCAATCAAAGGAAGAAGATGCATTGTTTGATGGAAAAGGTGGATGTTTTATTGAATCTGGAAGAGATACTGCATCTGTAATTGAAGTTGATATGTTTACAAATGAGAAACCCTCTACAAACCTTACAGAATCAACATCTGATAACCTTTCTAAAAAAATTGAATTTGAAAAAGAAAGACTATCAAAATGGCTATGATTTATTCATCCAAATCTTTACTTTTTGAAAGATGTTCTAAAATTGCTTTGACTCCCACATCTAATTCTTGAGAATCTTTTGAAAGATTGAGTTTTTCTGGAATGCTATTTTTAAAATCTTCAGCTTCAGCTTCTATACTTCTTTTTTGAACACAATCAAGATGATCTTGATCTGTTGCTGAAATCTTGTGACAAATATTACAAAGTTTCATCAATTCTGTTTATCAATAGGACGATTTAATAATTTCATTTTGTGCCTCTGAATCCAGGGAACGTAGTCTAGCTTGGTATGATACTAGTCTGGGGGACTAGTGGTCGCAGGTTCAATTCCTGCCGTTCCCATTATAATTTCAAAATTTTGAGTAATTTTTCAAAATTTTCTCTTGATTTCTCTTGTTTGTACGATTTTAATGCCTCAATAATTTTTTCTTTGGATGAATTTTTGTAAATTTTTTGAGCTGTTTTTGAAATTCCAGATCCAATAAAAAATGCTTGAGTAATTGATGTAACATTAGATGGTTTTCTCTTTGTACTAGAACTTTCAAAATCAATTAGTGAAGCTTTTGTTTTACCTACAATAACATGCTTCGAAATATTACTCAATTCACCATGATCAAATCCAATTTGATCTAATCGATAACAATCTTCTAACACACTTTTAATTGTAGATTTTAATTTTTTTGCACTTCCAACTCCTTTCAATAATTCAATCCAATTACTAAATTTTTCACCTTCGAGATATTCCATAACTAAAAAATTCTTACTAACATCAATCATTTTTGGACCAACTTTAACTGAATTAACTAATTTTAACAATACTGCTTCATTTTTCATATTTTTCCTTTGAGAATCTGTCCTTCTAATTTTTAGAGCAATTTCTTTACTACCTTTTTTGGCAATTACTACAACACCCACGTAACCTTTTCCTAAAATTTCTAAATTTCCAAGTGTAGTAGGGCCTGTTAAGGAAATAGATTTAATTTTTAATTTTTCTAATTCATTAATTCTTGATTTTATTTGACGATTAGTTGCATTTGGATATCCTAAAATATTTGAGTATGGCTTTTCTGAAAACTTCTTAATTGAAATGAAGGAGTGTGCCATCTACTGAAATCAATTCAGCTGCTTCCTCTTTAATTGATTTGCTTAGATTTTTGTTTCCTATGGATACTTTGAATCCTCGTTTAAAATCACTTTGAAGACCTTTTGGTATGCCTACTTGAAGATTTTTCTTCAAAAATTCTTTCATAAAACTCACAACATCACAATGATTTCTTTTTTCTAAGGAAATTATTTTCCTGTTATTTCCAACCCATACCAATTCTGCATTTTTGAGATTTTTAGAAATAAAACTATGAGTACTATCTTCTCTAAAGAATTCAGGTCCTTTTTTTGCATAAATCTCACTAATTTTTGTAGATTCTAAAAAGAACAAAAGATAGGCTTCATTTTGCTGATCTGTATGAGGTTTACTCCTCAATACAGTAAATCCTCCCAGTTCTAACTGAGTGGACAATGTTGAAGTCGCTCTTTTGATTTGTCCCCAGATAATATCAGGACTTCTAGCTTTGAAATCAAATTTAACAACCAACACATTATTCCAAAATTTATTTGATATTCTTGGTTTTCTAATCTTAAAAAATCCAATTCCAGGTTTTTCTTTAAAGGCTCTTGAAATGATAATAAATTTGCCAATATTTTGATCAGAAATAGCAGCAGCTAAATTTCTATTACTATCAATTGGATCAATTACAACAATTGATGTATCAAATTTTTTACTTGTTTTTCCAATAATTTGATTTTCTTCAATTTTTGAAATAGATTTAATAAGATTTTCAAAATTACCAAACTCTAAAATTAAAACTTCAGAAATATATCCACTAAATCCTTGTTTTGCAATTTCTGCACCATAAATTCCATTTGATTTCAGAAAAGTCTTTAGAACTCGTACTTCATTTCTCATTTTTGGTGTTAATGATTTTTTCATAAATTTAGTGTGGAATGGGGATCTATCTGCAGCACTTTTCCATTCTCCAGCTTTTACATCATAGCATGGTACAACATTGATCTTAGTATTCTTAATTTTAGCCTCAACATATGGGTGTTGAGAATATCTAACATATGGGGAATATTTTTTTAATGAGTCAAATCCAATTTTTTTAGATATTTTTTCAAATTTTTCTTCTGATACATTTTTTTTGAATTTTATAAAAATATCAACGTCTGCATCCTTACTTAACCAAGTACCCTTAGCAAAAGATCCTCCAAATTCTAATCCAATTACTTCTGAATGTTTTTCAATTTCTTTTTTAACTAATTGAAAAGCAATTTCTGCAATGTTATTTTTTGTTTTTTCAATTGTTTTTGAAGGAACTACTGTTTTAGAAACTTTAGAAATTATCTTCTTCAATTTTTTGCCTTTACCTCCATCAAATCTGAATAGATTGATCCACTTGAAGTAAGTTCACTTTTTTTCAATTTTATGTTTGAGATCTTTTGCATTCCAAAATCTGTCATTTTCTTATTTTCCAATTCTTTTGATATATCTCCAATCTTCTTTTTAATTCTAAATACTGTGATATGAGGTTTGAATGGCTTATCTTGTAAGAATCCTAATGGTTCTAGTGCTTTTACCACTTTTTTAGATAGTTGAATCAGTAAATCTCCCCCTTTTTCATCTGATCCTACCCAAATTACTCTAGGAAAACTAGGTTTCGGAAAAACTCCAGTTCCTTTTAGAACTATGTCAAAACTTGAAAATTCAATTTTTTCTAAAGCTTTTGTTATTTTTAGTAAGATATCTTGCGAAATTTCTCCTAAAAATTGTAATGTAAAATGAAAATTTTGTGGTTCAACTGGTTTTGCCTCAATTTTTAATTCATCTTGGAATTTTCTAATTGAATTAATCACGATTTCATCTGTGATTTCAATTGCCACAAAAACTCTCATCATGAGATTTTTTGAATTATGTTTATAATTATTTCCGGTAACTTCATAGACGAGCCTTTTTTCTGTTATATGTTGGCTAAACTAATCGTATGTTTAACAGGAATGCCTGGTGCAGGTAAATCCACAATTGCTGATGGCCTGAAACTTAAGGGATACGAAATTATCAATATGGGTAATGCAGTAAGAGAAGAGGCAAAGAAAAGAAATTTAGAATCAACAAGAGAAAATCTTGGAAAATTAATGCTTGAGCTTAGAGAAAAAAATGGCTCTGGAGCAATTGCAGAATTAGTTAAACCACAAATTGAATCTTCAACATCAAATGTAATTTTAATTGATGGAGTAAGATCAAATGATGAAATTCAAGTATTAAAGAAATTTGGTACTGTAAAATTATTGGCAGTTCATGCATCAACTGATACTAGATTTGATTTTTTGCAAAAAAGAGGAAGATCAGATGATCCACAAACAAAAGAACACTTTGAAGAAAGAGATAATCGTGAATTAGGAGTTGGTATAAGTAATTCTATTGCTCTATCTGATTATGCAATTTCAAATGTAGGTTTAACAAAAGATGAATTAATTGAACAAACTTTTAAAATTATTCAAAGTTGGGTAGAATGAAAATTCCAAACATCAATTGTAAAATTGAAATGACTTGTCCAATAAATTTATCTGAACATCCTGAAAAAGTCAAACAATCTATTTCAAACATATTTCCGTTTTCTGATATTACGAATGAAAATTTTTCAATCAAAGCACAATCTAATGAATTAAGATCTTTAGAAAAAATTTATGAATCAATCACTACAACACAATCTCAAAAAAGCTATACACGAAATTTGGAAAATAATTTAGAAGATGATAGAACTTGGTTTTTCTTAAACAAACAAGCTGCTTTTGTTGAACAGATCGCAATTTGTGATCAAGCAGAAGAATCTCCGTTAGGACCAATCAAGGTCACTCTTACCTCATCTAATATTGATGGAATTATTGATTGGTTAGCTTTTGCAAAATAATGGAGAATTAGCTAACAAAATTAACTCATTTTTGACTATTTTTTTTAGTTTGAATCTAAAATCCATTTTTTTGGATTAACAATATGTTCATTAAACTAGGCATAATTGCTGGAATTATAATTTTAGGAGGAATGGTATTTTCAAATGAAATTGATACATTATTTCCATCAACATCTGCCTCAGTTTTTGATTCTTTAAAGCAGGATGCATCAAACTTTGGCTCTAAAGCTTCCGATTCTGTAGAACAAAGAATTGATTCATCAATTGATAAAATCGTAGATAAGACAACTGAATCAATATCTGAAGAAATCAGTGAAGTTGGAGATAAAGTAACAAATGAAATTTCTGAAGTCAAAGAATCTTCTCAAAAAACAATTAATGAAGAAATTTCAAATTTTAATCCAATAGAATCAATACAAAGTATCTTTACAGGTGGTTCAAATTCAAAATCAACTAACTCGCCATCAACTACCCAACAATCAACAAATAATGTTTCTACTCAAAATACTATTCCAATACCTCCTGATACTCTATCCTTATCAACCAATCAACAATCTGATGATAATATTCTTCTTCAATATGTTGATACAAGTGGTAAAACAAAAAGTGTTAATGTTGTAATTAGAACTGCAGATAAAGAAATCTTTTCTGGCACATTTTTTACATCAATGTTTGATACAAATGTAAATGATGCAACTGGAATACCATATTATGTAGATATGATAGTTGATCATGAAGATTACGGAACAGTAACATCATCAGTTTACAATCCTGGAGATTCTTCTGATACTAAAATAAACGGTATTTTTTCTCAATCATAATTTATTTTTAAATAATGAAACTAATTTTGGTAATGATTCTGCACTAGTCTTTCTAATTTCCAAATTCATTTCTCCTGACATTGTTGTATTTTCTGGATTAATTTCTATTAATGTAGCATTGTTTTGTTTTGCATAGATAGGTAACGTATTTGCTGGAGATACTACAAGTGACGTACCTGCAATAATCATCAAATCACACTTACTTGCAAAATTCATAGCATTTTGCCATACATCTTGAGGTAATGATTCTCCAAACCACACAACATCAGGTCTAAGAATATTACCACATTTGCATAGTGGGGGCAGATTAGTGATCTCCGTCAATATTTCCTCCCTGTAATCACAAACTGAACATTTGATCTTTACAATACTTCCATGAAGTTCCAATACCTTTGAACTACCTGATTTTTGATGCAATCCATCAATATTTTGTGTTAATACTACAACTTCGGCATATTTTTCAAGTTCAGCAATTGCTATATGCCCTGAATTTGGTTTTGCCTGAAAGATATTCCTCCGTCTTTCATTATACCACTCCCAAACCAATTTTGGATTATCATAAAACGCATCAATTGTGGCTAATTTCATTGCATCATAATTTCTCCATAATCCGTCGTTTCCTCTAAAAGTAGGAATTCCACTTTCTTGTGAAATTCCAGCTCCTGTCACAAAAACTATTTTTTTAAATTTCGTAATTTGATCTTCTATTAATTCAAACATGTTACTTTATTTCTACTTCTAAAAGATCTCTTGCTGTAATTACTGAGCTGTGAATTTCTTGTGCCTCTTTCAAATGATCAGTCTCATCTTTATATCTCGCAGAAAAATGTGTTAAAATTAAATTCTTAACTCCAGCATTTTTACCTACTGTTGCAGCTTGTTTTGCAGTCGAATGACATGTTTCTTGTGCTCTTAGTTTTTCATCTTCCAAAAAGGTAGAATCAAATACAAGATAATCACAATTTTCAAAAAATTTTTCTAATTTTGGTGTAGGCATTGTGTCACCAGAAATTCCAATTTTTTTTCCTGGACGTTTTTCTCCTAATACTTGTTCAGGTTTTATTGTTTTTTCATCAATAGTTATTTCACATCCCTTTTGTAAATCACTCCATAATTTTCCTTCTGGTATTCCTAGTTCTTTTGCTTTTTCTAGATTAAATCTTCCAGGTTTATCTTTTTCTTCAAATAAATATGAAAATGCTGTAACAGAATGATTTGCTTTACAAACATATATTGAAAATTTTTCATCCTCAAACACTTTTCCTTCTTTTATTGTAGTAATTAAAACTGGAAATGATAATCCAAAATTTAATATCTTTATGTTAGCACCAATAAATTCTTCAATTCCACTTGGTCCAAAAATTTCTAATGCCTCAGTTCTATTTTGCATTGACATTGTTTGTAATAATCCTAAAATTCCTACACAATGATCACCATGCATATGTGTAACAAATAATTTCATTTTTTTATTCCAACCCAAACCTGATTTCATAAATGATATTTGAGCAGCTTCGCCAGCATCAAACATCAAAATCTCACCATCTCTTTCTAAGCAAATACATGATAATCCTCTATTTTCTGTAGGTTGAGCTGCTGATGTTCCTAAAAATACCAGTTTCATTTTATCAGGATTGTTCTTGTCAAGCTTTTATGCCTATAGATATGATATTTTTTTAGCCCACTTAATTTTGAATTAAAATCCAATTCTTTTTTGTACATGATTGCCACTCTTTTTTTCTTAGGAAGACTGGCAAAAAATTTCTTTAGGATTTCTTGTGGCTTTTCTGATGCCTTTGAGGCAGTTCCATATGGTAAATCAGTCACAATTCCATCAAATTTATCAGATATTTTTGATAATCCTTGAAATTCCGATTTGATCACTTCTGAATGATATTTGTTTACCTTGAGATTCTCTTTAGCAATTTTACACATTTTTTCATCAAAATCTAAGCCAATTCCATGAATTCCCATTGACTCTGCCTCAAGCAGAGTTGTGCCTGTTCCACAAAATGGATCACATACAGTTTCTCCTTTTTTCATTCCTATCAGATTAATCATTAATCTTGTTAGCTTCCAATCTAATTCATGAGGGTGTTTTTTGATCTTTTTTGGTCTAGTCTGACCTTTTACTCGTTTTGAAAATCCAAAAAAGTTTTCATTATTTGTAAAAATTAAGTATACTGTAATGTCAGGATTTTCTAAATTTACTTTTGCATGAGAGAATTTTGATATCATATCCCCCATTGAGTTTTCTAATTCAGGTATGTTGAATTGATTTGATGATAAATTTACAATTCTACAGACAAATGTTTTTGCATTTTTTAAAACACCCAAGTTTTCTTCATCCAAAAATAACCCTGACATTTTACGTAATATTTGCCCTGAAACTTTTACAAATGTAGCTCTTTTAGCTATTTCATTCCAATTAGTTTTGGATTGAACTATAACTAAATTTGAAATTACTTTAATTTTAGAAAATCTATCATACATTTTTGCAAGTGCAGTTATTTCATCTGTGGCAAGTTCTAGATAATCTTTAGATAGAACAAAAAAACTTTCTGGCATTATTTAATTGCCTTTGCAATGGTATTAGAAATATCTACAATTGATGTTTTACCAGGAATTGTATTTGCACTGATGATTTTAGTAACTCCTGCTTTTTTAATTCTTTTTTCTGCATCATTCATTAATAGAGCATGTGTACATGCAACATACACTTTTTTACATTTTTGTTTTTTCAAAAACTGAGTAGCTTTTACAATACTTCCTCCAGTGCTAATCATATCATCGACTAAAATCAAATCTCTATTTTCAACCTCATCTAGATTCTTTGTTTTTATCTTAACTTTTCCCGTTTTTCTATCTCTTTTTTTCTCTAATGCAATAAACTCTGAGCCTAATTCCTTTGCAAATTCTTTTGCCCTCTCTTTTCCTCCTTGATCTGGAGATACAACAAGTGGGTTTTTCAGGCTCAATTTCTTAACATATTGTACCAGGTCTGGAATTGCAGACACATTTTTTGTTTTGATAGAAAAATGTTTGAATCCCAACATACTGTGAATATCAACAGCAATAATTTTTGATGCACCAGCTCCTTTGAACAGCTTGCCAAGAACTTTCATAGTTACAATTTCTCCTGGTAAAAATTCTCTATCTTGTCTTGCATATCCCATATATGGAATTATAGCAATAACTTCTGCTGATGTTTCTTTAGCTTTTGAAATAAGTGACAATGCTTGAATTAGATTTGTATCTACTGGAGGATAAATTGACTGTACAACAATAGATTTTCTTTTAGATATTTTTCCACTTAGAGTAATCTTACTTTCACCATCGGCAAAAACTCTAACTTGTGATTTTACAAAATTTGCCTTTATTTTTCTAGATAGTTTTCTTGATACTTCTTCAGATGATTTTCCAGCAATTACTGATAACTTACTCAACAAGAAAATGTGAATTAATGGGATTCTTAAGTTTTGAGAAGATTATTCTTCTCCGCCACCACCACGACCAAGGTCTCCTAGACCATATTTGTCAATCACTTCATTTCTTTGATCATTAAGACTATTGATCTCTTCTTGTTCACGTTTTTCATCTCCTTGGTATACAGTTCTAATTGGCCATGGTATTCTGATATCGTACTTTTTAAATTCTTCATACATTATCATTCTCATGTCTGTTTTGGTTTTAAATTGAGCACCATAATCTCTGACATAAACCCATACTGAGAAATCCAATGAAGAATCATTAAATTGATTGAATCTTACAACTGGTTGATTAATATCCACGTGAATGTCTTTATCACAACCGCAACTGGGTTGGTTATTTTTCAAGTAGGGACATCGAATTTGTCTAATGAGATGTTTACCCTTAATATCAACAACTTCATTCATTGCACGTTTTCCAACTTTCACAAGTATTGCTGAAACTTGTTTGGGATCATTAAGATAAGAAACACCTACATCTACAATTGCAGGTACCATCTTGTTGCCTTGTGTGTAGTTAATTATTTGAGCATTGACTAATTGTCTTGTTGGAATTATTGCAATTGATTCATTTAATGCATCTTTAACATATGTAACTCTAGGAGTGATTTTATGAACATAGCCATTATACCCTGAATCAAGTTTTACACGCTCACCTTCAACAAATATTTTGTCTTTTCTAATGAGAATATATGCAAAATAATTTTGCATAGTCTCTTGTAATGCTAATCCCATTCCAATTGCCAAACCACCTGTAGCTGTAGCTAGTACAATCAAATCAACACCCCACCAAGCAATAACTCCTAAAACTGTTGCAACAAAAATTCCAACTGGAAGAATCTGTTTTGCAGATTTAGGAATATTTTCATTTTTCTTCTTAGCATAACCTGGAGGACGGGAACTTGGAATAATTGGTTCATAATGATTTACTCGTTTTTCTTCTCTCCATACATCGATTGGAAATATTTCATCAGGTTTTGCACCTGGTTTTAATTTTCTTCCAGATTGATTATTACCCGTAATACAGTTTTTATAATATTTTTCATATTTTGCACGTTCTGACTTTTTCCATTCTTCAAATGGATTATCAATTAATTTTTCGTATCCTCCAATTGGATTTCCTCTTGTTGTTCGAAATTGCTCGAGTTCCAACATGCCTTCTTTTGTTTTTAGTTTTTCTTTGAATTCTTTTTCTTCTATCTCTTCTGGAGTAATGTTTGGTGGAACCCATTTGTAGAATTTATGGAACAGATCCTCCCCATCATCAATAAATCCCCTCATTTCAAACCAAGCATCAAAATCTTCTTTTTCTAATATTGTTTTATCACGTTTGATAAGGGATATTGGAATAAGATGAGAAATAGTATATCCAATTACTAAAATATTAAATGTATTGAGAATCTTTGCAAAAATTTCTTCTGGTGCTAACTCATTATCCTCAATTATAGCTAAATCTTCTCCTAACAAAAAACCGGTTTGAATGTGAATGTTAATTATCGTGATAAATATAATTGCAAAAACTGGCAGAACTGCTCTTCTAAGAAATCTTGCAAAATGTGGTTTTTGATAATAAAATTTCTGTGAACCTACCCATGACGAAAATTTTCTATATCCAAGAACAATTCCAATCATACCTGCAATCATGATAAAAAATGCAATTTGAAGTGATTCAGATGATGCCAAAAGATGTCCAACTGTTTCGAACTCTCCTGCAGAAATTTGTGTCAAGTCTTCCTCAGCCATGAATAATCACCATTCTAATCAAATCCATGTCCTAGAATACAAAGGTTAACCCATATTATCATTATTTTTTCAAACGCTGAATGATTTATTTCTAGTTAAAAATTTTCATGCCTACACACTATGTAACTTTTATCAAGGGTAAAAGTACTATTTACAAAATGACCTATCAGGAATCAACATGGGATGATTCACCATCTCTAAAATCTTACACATTATCAAATTTTCGTACTTTGCCACAAATTCAAAATCTTGGTGAGGAAATCCAATTTGAGATGGAAGTTGTAGGAAATGTTTTGCCATTTAAAGCAAATAATTATGTTGTTGAACAATTAATTGATTGGAATAATGTCCCAAATGATCCAATCTTTGTGTTAACATTTCCTCAAAAAGGAATGCTAAAACCAGAACATTATCAAAAAATGGAAACTGCTTTAAAAAATAATTTAGATAAAAAAGAGATTACAAAAATTGCAAATGAAATTCGTTTACAATTAAATCCTCATCCTGCAGGTCAAATGGAATTGAATGTTCCAACATTAAAAGATGGAACCAAACTTTATGGGATGCAACATAAATACAAAGAAACATGTCTTTTCTTTCCTAGTCAAAGTCAAACATGTCATGCATATTGTAGTTTTTGTTTTAGATGGCCACAATTTGTTGGCATGGATGAAATGAAATTTGCAATGCAAGAAGGAGAACAATTAGTTCAATATGTTTCAGAACATCCAGAAATTTCTGATGTGCTTTTCACTGGTGGTGATCCAATGATTATGAAAGCAAAAATTTTCTCAAAATATGTTGATACTTTAATTGATGCTAAACTACCAAATCTTAAAACAATTAGAATTGGAACAAAGGCTCTAGCATATTGGCCTTACAAATTTTTAACCGATTCAGATTCTCAAGAAATGTTAGATGTTTTCAAAAAAATTACTGATAGTGGATTACATCTAGCATTTATGGCTCACTTTAATCATTTGAATGAATTATCTACAGATGCAGTAAAAAATGCAATTAAAGAAGTTAGAAAAACGGGTGCACAAATTAGAACTCAATCCCCAATATTGGCACATATCAATGATGATTCAGAAATGTGGGCAAAAATGTGGACTAAACAAGTTCAACTTGGATGTATTCCATACTATATGTTTGTAGTACGAGATACTGGTGCTCAACATTATTTTGGAATTCCTCTAGTCAAGGCTTATGATATTTTCCGAAAAGCATATTCTTCAGTTAGTGGATTAGCTAGAACCGTTCGTGGACCAAGTATGTCCGCAACCCCAGGAAAAGTACACGTCATTGGAACTGCTCAACTTAATGATCAAAAAGTAATTGTTTTGAGATTTTTACAGGGTAGAAATCCTGATTGGGTGCAAGTACCATTCTTTGCAAAATATGATGAAAATGCAATCTGGTTAGACGATTTGAAACCTGCTCTTACTGACAAATTCTTTTTTGATGAAGAAATGAAAAATTTCAAAGCAACACATCCAACTGAAGATTATCCTGAATCTTAGAATTAACCTGACCAACTTGACAATTCTAACTTACAAGACCACATTAGTAAATTAATTTACAAAAAATATCAATTGAACGCAAGTCAGATCCTACAAACGATTAAAGATGAAAACATATCTTTCATCGATTTTTGGTTTGTAGATATTTTTGGTGAACTTCACAATGTTGGAATGCCAAGTTATGCAATTGATGAAAATAGTTTTGTAAACGGACTTGAAAAATTAGATGCAAGTTCTATTGTTGGATTCAAATCTGTAAACAACTCTGATATGATTTTAATGCCGGATCCTAATTCATTTAAAATTCTTCCAAATGATTATGATCCTGGAAATAGAAAAAATGCAAGAATATTTTGTGATCTTTATGATGGCAGTACAGATAAAGAATCAAGATACACTAGAGATTCTAGAGGTATAGCTTTCAAAGCATCAGAGAAACTACAAGAATTTGGATTAACTCATACTAATTGGGGTCCTGAAATAGAATTTTTCATTTTTGATGCTATCAATGTATACCCATCACCTTATGCAGCAACTCATTCTGGTGGTGGTTCTGGATATTCAATAGAATCTAAAGAATCCCCTTGGGCAAAAGGAAATGTAAGTACTGCAATAGATATCAAAGAAGGATACTATCCATCACAACCAAAAGATACTCTTAATGGTTTTAGAAAAGATGTTTGTGAAGATTTATACAATTATTTTGGAATAAAAATTGAGGCTGAACATCATGAAGTTGCAACTTCTGGTCAGTGTGAAATCAATTTAGTTTATGATGAAATGATTACTATGGCAGATAATGTAATCGCAGTTAAAAATTTGGTAAAAGTTAAAGCTAAAAGAAAAAATAAAGTTGCAACCTTTATGCCAAAACCAATTTTTGGCGATAATGCATCTGCCATGCATACACATCAGAGTTTATGGAATAAAAATTCCAATGCAATGTATGATCAAGATGATGATGTAGCACAAATGAGTCAAACTGGTAGATATTATGTTGGAGGAATTCTAAGTCATGCTTCAGCATTATGTGCAATATCAAATCCTACAACTAATTCCTACAAACGTCTTGTTCCTGGATTTGAAGCACCAGTCAATGTATGTTGGGGATTAGCAAATCGTTCTACTGCAATTAGAGTTCCAATGTATAATCGAAATCAAGAAAAAAGTAAGAGAATTGAATATCGTGTACCTGATCCTACTGCAAATATCTATCTTTTAGAAGCTGCATTATTACTTGCAGGACTAGATGGAATCAAAAACAAAATAGATCCTGGTGATCCAGTTAAAGAAAATGTCTATAAACTCTCTACAGAAAAGAAACGGGAATACAATATTGGAACTTTACCTGTATCTTTGAAAGGTGCATTGGATTCTTTATCTAGTGATTCAGATTTCTTGGAAAAAGTTTTCACAAAAGATTTCCTTGATGCATATTCTGAACTAAAATACAAAGAATATACTGCATTTGCACAAACTCCTACAGCTTGGGAAGTTTCGATGTATGCTGATGCTTAATTGGTACAAATATCAATTATTTAACGAAAAATAGTAGAACGTTTTTAAAATCAGATTCAGTTTTTTTAGTATGCAATTAAAATTATTTATGCTATTTTTGTTAATCATACCTGGTCTATCTGGTATTGCATATGGTCATACTGTTGATGCTGTAGGTGAATATCGTGTTGAAATTGGTTGGATGAATGAACCTGTTGTATCTGGAGAAACAAATGCAATTGAATTCTATGTTAGTCCACTAATCCCATGTTCGGATATCCCTGAACCATTAAAATGTGCTGAATCTCAAGAATTTCAAAATGGGATTTCAGATTTGAGAAAAACCATTAAAATGAAATTAATTTACAAAGATGAAAGCATTACACTTCCTCTATCACCAGATCATAACATTCCAGGAAAATATTATGCATTTGTGAATCCAACAGTATCAGGATTTTACCAAGCAAATATTCTAGGAACAATAATAGAAACTCCAATCAGTCTATCAATGCATCCGCCCAAAGTTGATGAACGTGCTTACATTGAATTTCCTGAACCTGCAGATATTACAGTACAACAAATGATCGATGGCCATACTGCATTAATTGAAGATCTTAGTGAACTAAAAGATTCAGTGTCAACTCTTGAAGAATCCAAATCAAACAATATTGGATATATTGGAATAGGTGTTGGTTTTATTGGAATTGCTATAGCAATAGTTGCAATAATAAAATCAAAAAAGAATTAGATTGAATTTGTAAAGTTATTTCGTTTTCTTAATATTACATACAAAACTGCACCAATTCCAATAATGGCTATCCCGACTAGTACAACTTCAATTTCGAATTGCAATGCCATGTAAATTGTAGTTCCAAATCCAAACAGTGGCAAGATAGGAAACTTTCCAACATTAATTGGAACTCTAAATGGTCTTTCTAAAACTGGTTCTGTATATCTGAGAACTATCACAGCCAAATTTATTGCTGCAAATGTAATAACTACAGCAAAAACAACAATGTTTGCTATAATTACAATATCTCCAACAAATGCAAATCCTATAGAAGTTACCAAAATTCCAATTACTGCAATCCATGGAGTCTTTGTTTTAGGGTGAATTCTTGCAAAAAATTGTGGCAATGAATTACTTTTTGCCATTCCATACAAAATTCGTGCACCAGCTACCAATGTTATCAAAACAGTACTAGCAGTGGCAAAAAGTGCAATTAATGATAGAGTGACACTTCCATTGATACCTAAAGCACTATGAGCTACATCTGCCAGTGGGGCAGAGGACGCAGCTAATTCTTCCCAATTTAAAATTCGAATAGCTGATAATGAAACTAGAATGTAGATTATTCCAGTAATCACCACTGATAAAATGATAGCTCTTGGAATTGTTTTCTTAGGTCTCTTGACCTCCTCTGCAACATTTGCCATATCTTCAAATCCAATAAAGGCAAAGAAAATCAACACAAATGCAAGAATAATGCCTGTAATTCCATTTGGTGCCTCAAAATAATCTATAGATTCTACAGGCTCAATGGTAAATCCCAGAAATATTATCAATACTAGTCCAGCTGCAGTAATTAATGCAAATATGGTATTGGCCCATGCAGATTCTTTAATTCCAATAAAATTCACAATTGACAAAACTCCAATCAAGAGAATGGCACCAATTGTAATCGGTAAATCAATAAACTGAGTTAGATATCCCCCAAATCCTAAAGCTACAGTTGCAGCAACTATGATTGATGTTATTGCTGTTAACCAGCCAATTATGAAACCAAAGAAATGATTCTTGAATGCATTTTTTACAAAAGTGTATTCTGCAGCAGCTTTTGGAAATAAAGCTGAAAGTTCAGCATAGCTTAATCCAGCAAAAATTGCTACAACTGCACCCAACAAAAAAGAAATCCACATGGAATTTCCAGCAAAACCTGCTGCTTCACCTATTAAGACATAGATGCCAGCTCCAAGAATTAATCCAACACCGTACATGGTAAGATGAAATAATCCCATATGGCGTGTTAATTCAGACATGTATCTTCAATCCTAATGAATTAACGAATTTAATCCATATCCAACAATATACGCAACAATAGCTGCAACACTACCTATAATCAATGTGTAAATTCCTGAACGAATAATTGATTTTTTTACAATTATTCCTTTTATCATTCCAACAAGAAAGAATGCAGCACAAACACCTGCAATAGAATATACAAAAGCTTCTCCATTCAATTCTATTCCTATTATCATGAAAACCATAAACGGAATCAATGGAATTAATCCAACAAGATTGAAACCAACAAAAGTGCTTACGGAACTATGCATAGGATCTTTTTCATCTTCAATTAATCCTAATTCTTCTTTCATCATAGTATCTATCCACACCTTTCTCTTTGATGTAATTATTCTTACAACATCTTCTAACAATTCATCTTTGAAACCTTTTTCTCTGTAAATATTTCTGATTTCTTCTCTTTCTTGTTCTCCTAGATTATCAATTTCCCATTCTTCTTGTTTTCTTTTCATTTGTATGAATTCATTCCTTGCTTTTGATGCTTGATAATTTGCTGCAGCCATAGCGACTCCATCAGCAAACAAATTTGCAAATCCTAGAATTAATATTATTGCAGAGGGTAATGAGGCACCCATAACTCCTGCAACTATTGCAAAAGTTGTAACTGCTCCGTCTATAGAACCATAAATAAAATCATCAAAATGTATTTTCATTTAAAATTAGCTCAACTTTGATATTTGATTAATAAATATGAACAATTCCAATATTGAAAATCATCAATGTTTCTTATATTGAATAAATTTTGTTGTAACTTATGGCAAAGTTCAAAAAAATTCTAGTTCCCCTTGATGGTTCATCAAATTCTATGAGAGGATTAGATAGAGCAATTGAAATTGCAAAAGGTGGAGATGCAGAAATTACAGGATTTTATGTATTTCATTTACCTATAGCTGCTGGAATAAAATATACAAAGAAAATGAAAGATGAGGCACAAAAGAAAGCTGTTAAAGCTATTGGTCCCGCTATGAATAAAACTCAAAAAGCTGGTGCCACTTTCAAATACAAAACTGGTGGTGGAAATACTGGTTCTGAAATTGTCAAGTTTGCTAAAAACGGAAAATTTGACATGATTGTAATTGGTGCAAGAGGATTAGGTGGCGCAAAAGAGGCATTTCTTGGAAGCACATCAAATTATGTAATGCATAAAACTAATGTCCCAGTATTAGTAGTCAAATAGTTCAATCTGAACTTTTTTTCCATTTTTTCCATATACTTGATATTCTATACGTAATAACCTACAAGTATAGGATTTTGAAAAAATAACTTTGGTGTAGATTTTGGTAGAAAGTAATTATGATATTTTAGGAATTATTGAGGGTTCAACAGAAAAAGAAATTCGTGATGCATTTAGACGATTAGCTCTTCAATATCACTCAGATCGTGGAGGTGAAAATGAACAATTTATAAAAATTAAACAAGCATATGATGATCTAAAAATTGGTAAAAAATTTCCAGAAACAGATTATGAAAAATTAAAAAATTCCAAAGTTTATTCAGGTGATTCTGAAGCTGATGTGAGAAGAAAAAATCAGATTTTAGGTCAAGAACTATTCAAAGAAATGAAAACTGCTGAAGAATGGGCTTTTGCATTGAATAATTCAAACACTACTGCATCTAGATTGTTTGGTTCAAAAACTCTTGGAGAAATAGAATTAGAACGAAAAGCTAATGGTGCTTTGTCAATAAAGGGAAATTTTATGGCTGGAACATTTTCATATGATGGTCCAATAATTATGCAAGGAAGTATTACTAGTCCATCATGGACACAAGAATTTCAAACAAATATTCATCTTACTAAAGGAGATTTTAAATTCATTAATCCATTAGATAATAAATATAAAATTGACAATGGTGCAAAAATTACTGTTGATAATGGAAATATAGTAGTTGGAAATGTTTATGGAAGAAAATTTAAAGTTGAAGATCCTGTTCGTGTAGGTGTTTTCCAAATTCAAGAACACAGAACTCATTTATCAGCTCCCAATGGAAAAATAATTGCTGAAAATCTTGCAAATACAGTATCTCTTGAAGCAGACTCTGTTATTGTTTTGAATGTAGAAGATGATGTTATAATATCTGCAAGAGAAATTTTATTTTATGGTGGAAAATTAACATATGATTCTGAAATTATTCTAAAAGAAGGAGGAATGATACGATTTTTTGAGAATTTTTCTATTCAAGGTTTGAGTGGTGATGCAATAATCAAATTAGAAAACGGTAAAAAGATTAGATTGTTTGATCTGAAAACCAAGAAAATTAAAGATTTGGCTGATGAATTTGTATCAAACAAAGAGAATTACAACAAAGATGCTACTATGGTAGGACATGGATTTACCATCACATATGCAATGTTGGATAATCTTTCACTCAAACCTGCCAAAAAACAAAAAAAGAGTTGGGCATCAAAATTTGGTTTTTCTAAAAAATAATTAGGTTCAAAATCAATTTTTAGGCGTGATAATGACCATTCCTGATAAATATACCCAATTTTGAAAATTATTTGTGAAAAAGATAGAGGCTGTAATTAAAAGAAAAAATTTTCCTACAATTAAAACCAATTTAGCTGCTGTAGGGACATACATTATTGATAAACGAAATTTAGATGATAGTAATATCTACGATGAATCATTGGGTTCTCGTGCTGGCTCTACTGGATTAAAATCTGTTCCATTAGCAAAAATCGAAATGGTAGTTTCTGACAAAGATGCAAGAAAAGTAGTTGAAATGATTTCAAAAAATTCTGGGCTATCATCTAATCATGGAGGAAAAATTTTCGTCTCTGAAATGGAAGAAGTAGTTGATATGGAAACACTTGATGGACAACAAGATCTTGAAATTCCTTCACAAGAAAAAATTGAAACAAAACAATTACCTAAACGAAGTAGATTTGTTCCACTGCAAAAATTCACTTTAAACAAACTACAAATGACTTATGAAGAAAATAAAGAAACACTTCGAGATGATTATAGAATTAAATCCTTTAGTGATTTTGTAAATTATTGTATAATGAAATCATTACCAACAATAGAAAAACAACTAAAAAACCCTACAATTATTTATGAAAATAATTTTGGTGATTTTTAATAATAACCGTTAAACAAAGCTAATCCAACTAACGTCATTCCAACTGCTGCAAGTACTAATTTAGCAATAAAAATTTTGGACGGTCTCATATAACTAAACCAACAAGTAGTGGTATAACAATAATTCCTGCAATTGCAATAACTTTCAGGATATCTTTTGATTCTAAAGGTTTCAACTCTTCTCTGTGAAATAATTTGCTTTTACGAATCGAATTAATGTTCATATCTTTAGATTGTGCTTTCTCCTTCTTCCTCTGTAGCAATATCCACTGCACGTAAAATTTGAGAAACAAAGATTTTACCTACTCTGCCATGTTTTTTGATAATGCTAATCACTTCATCTTCTTCTGCATCTGAAATTATGGCTTCTAATCTGTATTTTTCACTAAATTGAGGTACAAAAATTTCACTTCCTTTTGAGGCGTGAATCTCAGGTCCTGGTTTCTTTCCTCTTCCTCTTACTTTAGATACTGTAAGGCCACCAATGCCGATTTTTTTTAATCCTTCACTAATTGCCATGACATCGTTTTCTCCAAGTATGACTTCTATTTTGAGCATTTAGTTATTGTACTGTAATTTACACAAATATAATTTCTGATTTTGATAATCAAATGATAATCAAATGATAATCAAATTTAGTCATTGTTATTAATTTAAAATTCGGATTTTTATCATGGTTCTGGATTCTGGAGATACAGCATGGATGCTTGTCGCAGGCAGTCTTGTGCTTTTAATGATCCCCGCATTAGGTCTCTTTGAATCTGGACTTTTGAGAAAGAAGAATGCAGCATCAATTTTCATGCAGATCTTTTTTGGTTTAGCACTTTTGAGTGTCATGTGGTTTATTTTTGGATTTAGTATTTCCTTTGGTGATTCAACTGAAGGATTAATTGGAAATTTTGATTGGGTATTTCTTAAAGGAGTTCCATCTGATGCCCCATTGGAACAATATGCACCAACAATTCCTGGAGTATTGTTTGTTAAATTCCAATTAATGTTTGCAGCAATTACTCCACTGTTACTTACAGGAACTATTGCTGAAAGAATGAAGTTTAGTTCATTTATTATATTCATTGCTGCATGGTCTATGCTAATCTATTATCCTCTAGTCCATTGGGTTTGGGGTGGTGGATGGTTAGCAGATCTTGGTGTAGTTGACTTTGCTGGTGGTATTGTAATTCACACAAGTGTTGGTATGGCAGCTCTTGCTGCCGCACTAGTACTTGGTAAAAGAAGAAACTATGGTCCTGCAATCATGATTCCTCATAGTATTCCACTTGCTGTTCTAGGTTCTTCATTATTGTGGTTAGGATGGTTTGGTTTTAACGCAGGTAGTGCACTTTCTGCATCAGGTGGAGTTGCTGGTAATACAGTAATTGTTACTCACATGGCATCATCGGTATCTGCATTAATTTGGGCAGGACTTTCATGGATTAGAACTGGAAAACCATCAGTTGTAGCTACAATTAACGGTGCAATTGCAGGTTTGGCTGGAATTACTCCTGCATCAGGATTTGTTAGTGCCGAACATGCTTTCATTATAGGAATTGCAATAGGTGTAATCTCATACTCTGGTGTAGTACTTTTCAAAGAAAAGTTACACATTGATGATGCACTAGATGTCAGCTCTGTTCACGGTGTTGCAGGTATTGTTGGTGCGTTAGCTATAGGAATTTTTGCAAGTACTGCAATTAATCCTGGAGGAGTGGATGGATTACTCTTTGGAAATCCAGATCAACTTTGGATTCAAGCCGTTGGTGTTGCTGTAGCAGCTGTAATGGGATTTGGTGGAACTTGGGTGATTCTTCAAGTGTTGAAACGTACTATAGGCATTAGAGTTTCAGCTGAAGTTGAAGATATTGGTCTAGACATTAGTGAACATGCTGAATCTGCGTATTCTGATGAGGAAGAATTCTTGTTAGATATGGATGATTATACAGATGAGTTACAAGAAAAGGATGAAATACTATTCAAAAAGAAATCTAAGAGTGATAAAAACTGACAGTAAACTTTGATGATTTATCAAAACAGGTACTTGATCTAGATTCTCAAATACGATTTGCAGGTGTCGCAAATAGTAAGGGTGAGATGATTGCAGGTGGACATAAAGAAAATGTTGAAAAGATGTTGGTTGGCGATGAGGTAAACATGTCAATTCATTATGCTTTACAAAAAAGAGATCTTTACACTAACTTGGCATACAAAATTGGTTCTGAAAAATCATCAATTACAGAATATGAAAAAGTTACAATGATTAGTATTCCAATTAACTCAAGTGAAATATTTATGATAAGTACTGAACCCAGAGCAGACTATTTGAAAATAATTGATTTTATTCATGCTACGCTAAAAAATTCTGAATAATAGCTAAATCTAGCCTCAAAAAATCCGTTTTCAAATTAAAAATATTATTTTCTTCTAACTTCAAAAATACTGTAACCATATTTCTTCTTCATTTCAATGGAACAAAACTGTGTAAATTCGTATTCATCAAAGTCTTTCAATATTTCATATAGATTGATGCCAACTACTATGCTGTTTTTAGGACAAAGTGAATTTATTTTAAAACATCTGTTTACTGTTGGACCAAAAATATCTGAAATTTTTGAAGTGGTGCTCTCTGCTACTTTAACAGCACCATATGTTGCACTAATTTTGTAATCTAAAGCATCAATATTTTCAGCATTAAGTTCTTTTTTCAGTTCATCATGAGCTTCAATCATACTCAAACAACATTCTAAAATATTTTTCATTGCAGCAGTATCTTTTGAATCAACATTTGCAAATCTAAACATCAGAGCATCTCCAATATTTTTTACTACTTCTCCATTATGTTTTCTAACAATTTTTGCCATGAAGTTGAGAAAAATTTCGTACATTTTACTAACATCATCATCAGATAATTTTGATGATATTCTAGTAGAGTCTGTCATATCAATAACGCCTACACAATCATTTTGTTCATGTTGAGAAAATTTCAACAATATGTCTTCCTGCTGTTTAATCACATCTTCTTTTTCTTTAATTTCGATTAATGATTCTTGTAATTTTTGTGCCATTGAATCAAATGCATGAGATAATTCACCAATTTCATCACCCGTTGTAATGTTGGTCCTTACTTCAAAATCTCCACTAGCAATTTTGTTGGCAGCACTTTTCAGTTTGAGAAGTGGTCTAGAAAGTGATTTTGATATTCCAAAAGCAGCAATTCCCATTCCTATGGTGATGACTATTCCAGTTTGAAATATTCTATCTTGAAGAATATCAATTGGTTTTTCAACTTCAGCTTTATCAATTTCAACTAGTAATACTATGCCTAAATCATCTGCACAATATGATGATCCATAAATTGGAACATTTCTATAATCTTCATAAAATCCTAAAAATTCTTCCCCGTTATTGAAACATTGTTGGACAGCAAAAGTATCAACTTTTTGTTGGAAAACAACATTTTCTAAAAATCTAGATTCAGATAACATTAAAAATTGATTATTTACAATGTAAACTTCACCAGATTCCCCTAATCCACTTCTGTTGATTAGAACATTATCGATTGAAGCTGTTCTCATTCTTGAAATGATTACGCCAATTGGTTCATCTCCAATTTTACTATCATCCGCAAAAATAGGTGATACCACAATCATTTTTTTACCTACTTCAGCTGATTCAAATTCTATAAACGATTCTTTTAACCCTCTCTGAAAAAATTTATCTCCAATAAAATTTTCATCAGAAATTCCACTTAGAGAAAAGAATACTTTTCCATTACTGCCAATTATTTTTGTATCCTCAAAACCAATAGAGAATCCAATTAATTCTTGAAATGCTTGAACTTGAATTAGAAAGTCTCTTCGATTACTTTCTTTGAATTCTTTTAGTTCATCTTCTGGAATCTGATTCATTTCAGAAACTAGTAACTGAATCATAGGATCATTTGCAAGAATATTATTTTGTTCAATTCTTGATTCAAAAAGTAATCTTAGTGTGTCTCCTCTAACTATGGATTCTCCCAGTAATTGATCTCCTGCCCTTTCTTTTAGGATTTGATCAGCATAATTGAAACTAAGAAATGCTGTAATGGATAAAGTAACAATAGATACAATGAGTACTAAGAAAATGAGTTTTTTACCAAGATTAAATGAAATTGACATTTTTGTTCTATGTTTATTCTATAGGAATATCAACTCTTCTTAGGTATATTATGCCTGTAGTAATTCTTTGAATTGATAATTACTTGCAATATTGAAAATGACATCAAGTGTTTAATTAACTAAATTGTGCCTCTAAAATATGAAATTTTTACTATTTTCAATTATTTTTCTATTGGTAGCCATACCCTCTTTTGCCTATTCTGATGAATACATTATTGATATTCCAATAGGAGCATACAATCCTGAACTAAATACAGTAGCTGAAGTATGGTATGATCCTCCTCAACTGTTTGTAACTGCTGGTGATACAGTTACTTGGTATAATGATGATAAAGAAGGTCATACTGTTACAAGTGGAGAAGGCTCTGGAAGATTTGGTTGGATGAGTGATAACTTTGGAAAACCTGACGGTGTTTTTGATAGTGGTAGATTTATGCCAGGAGAATCTTGGTCATACAAATTTGAAGAGTCTGGAACTTTCTCTTATTATTGTACTATTCATCCATGGATGGAAGGAATTTTAATTGTTGAAGAACAAATTCCTGATTATCCACATGATGCAACAGGGAAAAAACTAGAGTTTCCATTATTACAGTATACTCCAGATAGAAAAATTGAAGTTAATCTAACATGGGATCCTCCTGTAATCAAAACTCATGAAAAAATCCAATTTGTTTATCAATTTTATGATCCACAAACAAACTCTAATCTTGCAGAAATGAAATATAATTTTATAATATTTCAAAATGGCAAAGAAATTCTTAGAGATGAAGGATTAAGTCAGATTGGGGGAGATTATAGAAATTTTGTTTTTAGCGAATCTGGTTCTATTATAGTAAGAGTTGAAGGAATTCAATCTCCCTCAATTTTTGCTGAGGAAAGTGTTACTGTTTTTGGAGAAGTTGAAAGTAAAGAACAACGTTCTGTTGATTTTACCACGGCTGTTTATGATAATCCTGAAAAATCATCTCACGAAACTTATCATACAAAACCTGCTCAAAGACTAACAACCTATTACGAATTAATGTTATTCATAATTCTAATCCCAGGTGTTATGTTTTTGATTGCAATGTTTTGGTTAAAGAAAAAACCAAAAATTAAAGATGACACACCAGGCGCTGTTAAAATCTAAAATAATAAAAAGAAATTAAAAATTGATGAACTAATCTAATCGATTAATTCAGTCCAACCTTTGACGAAGACTGAGTTCTTGTAGAGTGGAACTGGTTGTCCAACAGTAAAGTCCATTGGTCGCATCCAAAAGATTGCTTTTGTTGGGCATACACCAATGCATGCACCATCAGAAATACATCTTTCTGGGTAGAAGACAAATGCTTTACCTCTCTTCCAGCCTTCAACTGGTTTTACTCTAAGGACATCTGGTCCAAGTGTGGTACAGATTTCTACACATAGTGCGCATCCGATACACATTTGTTCGCTGATGTCTGGAATAATTCCTACTGGCATAACGAAATTAATTCTTGATTTGTTCTTAATATAATTTGCCTAAAAATATCACTCTATAACGGCGTTTGATATTTTATAACGGCGTTTAATTTCTGATCGCTTGAAATATCTAGCAAAAATCCTCTTTGATTTATTTCAAGTTGCCTTCTGTAATATCTAACGATCTAATTTTCAAGTGATTTTCACTTTTTCTAAGAAAATAAACACCTGTTTTTTCTGACTTGATGATGTGTTTTCCACCTGGAGATAATACCCATCCCTTGTTTTCTTTTTGTCTAGCCATTCCTGTTATCAAAATAGATGATTTTGTATGATTTCCTATTGAAGATAACAACATCACACATGAATTTATGAAGATGGCTGATTCTAAATCATCAAACTCATTGTATACTCCGTTAAATGAATCAATTATCACCAAACATCTCTCTGTTGAGACTTGGGAAATTATTTCAGATAGTTTTTTCTCCCAATTTCTTTTATCAGGAGAAAAGATAGTCACATTTTCTTTTTTTGGAATCATTCCAGATTGAATATATCCAGTAAATAACAAATCCATATCCACAATAATTACTGGATCCTCAGTTGAATTGATTAATCTATTAAGAAATTCAATTTTGTGAAATGGTTTTGAACATAATATGATATTGGGATTATTCTGTTCAAATTTAATTTGAATTTCTGTTAAATCATTTTCTATAATCTGCTCAGGATTTTTATCCAACACCAGTTTAGGATTTTACAGATATAATAATGAATTTAATATCAAAAGATATTTCAGGTGATTTTCCAGTATCAGATAAAATCTATCTAAATAACGCATCTGTTTCTTTAATGCCTACTCAAAGTATTGAGGCCATGAAAGAATTTCTCATTACTTACAATTCAATTGGTCCTGATTCTAAAGATTCTGAACCTTTTGTTACTGAAAAACTACAAAGTGTACGAAAAACTATAGCAAAAATAATTTCTTGCCAACCTGATGAAATAATTCTTACACAAAGTACAACTGATGGAATAAATTTTGTAGCAAATGGATTAACCTTTGATGATAATTCAAACATAATTATTCGTGGAATGACCCATGAACATCATTCTAATTTTTATCCTTGGATCAAACTAAAGGAAAAAATTTCAATACAAAATTTACCTATTGATGAAAATGGATTTTTTCAACTAGATGACTTGGAATTATTTGTAAATCAAAATACAAAATTAGTTGCACTTAGTCATGCTTTGTATAATACAGGCTCAATTTTGCCTGTAGAAGAAATAGGAAAAATACTTGATGGCAAAGTTCCATTTTTTCTTGATAGTGCACAAACAATAGGATGTATTGGAGATATTGATGTATCAAAAATAAAGTGTGATTTTATGTCCTTTAATGGATCTAAATGGCTTTGTGGCCCAATGGGTACAGGATTATTCTACTGCAACAGAAAATCAAGTGAACTGTTAGAACCAAAAACAATTGGTGGAGAGTCGGCAATTATTTATGATGACTCTAAACTTGCATTCAAAGAATTGCCAGATAAATTTCAAACTGGTTTTAGAAATTATGTTGGAATAGTAGGACTAGCATCATCTGCAAACTATATGTTAAATTTGGGAATGAATAATATCCGTGAAAAAATTCAGTATCTTTCTACTTTGTTTAGAGAAGAATTATCAAAAATTCCAAATATTATGTTGTATGGACCTGATGATCAAAATCTTAGAACTAGTATTGTTTCATTTAACATTAAAGGATTTGATTCCCAAGAAGCTGTAGACAGACTAGAAAAACAAAATATCATTTTGGCTGTAAGAGAAATTATGGATAAAAAAATTATACGAGCATCTCCTCACTTTTTTAATACTGAACCTCAAATGCTTGAAGTTATTGATGCAATAAAGAAACTATAAGTTATCTTGTTCTTCTATTACCATCATAGTTAGTGTTGATTGAACTTTGCTGATTTTTCTAACTTTGTTAGTAATGATTGCACGTAGCTTTTCGGCATCATTAGAGGTTAATTTCAAGACAATATCGTATACACCGTATACACCTTGAACCTCAAATTTGATATCTTCTTCAGCAAGAATTTGCTTTACTTCGTTGATAATTGATTCATCTGATCCTAAATCAGAATTCAATAGAACATATGCTGTAGGCACAAGGGTTTTTTTCATCAGACAGTATTTAACCTTTCATTGTTCAAAAACTGATTAATCACTAATGCGTTCTGTTGATGTGAAACCAATAGATTTGTCACTTACAATATCTGAATCCATACCAAGTTTTCCTGGATCTCCTACTCCACAATTCATTGATTGGTCAGATATCAAATCAGATGGATACAATCTAGAATTATTATTTCTGAGTTCACATACTGGTACACACCTTGATGCACCATATCATTTTGATAAAAAAGGACCAAAAATTAATCAAATTCCACTTGAGAGATTAATTGGAAAAGGTATTCTCATTAAACTCAAAAAATCAAGAAATTCATCTATCACAAAATCTGATATTATATCATTTGAAAAAAAGAATGGTGAGATTCCCGATCATTCATCGTTGTTTTTCTATACTGGATGGCAAAAAAATCTAAAAAAACAAAATTATTTCACCGAAAATCCTGGATTAGATGCATCAGCTGCAAAATATTTTGTTTCAAAAAAAATTAACCTAGTTGGAATTGATTCACCCAGTATCGATATTGGAAAAGATGAATCATTTAGTGTTCATCATATTTTATCAAAAAATAATATTTTGATAGTTGAAAATTTGACAAACATGAATAAAATCAAATCAATTGGATTTACCTTTACAATTCTTCCATTAAAACTAAAAGATGCTACAGGTTCACCTGTTCGTGCAGTTGCATCATGATTGTCATTTAGCAATACTAAAAATACAGAATTAATCTAATCATATCATGAGTAAACCTGGAAATATCTGGAGAAAAGTTCATGGAAAAATCGCTAAAAAACCAACTAACTTTTCGTGGCTAATTGAAGAAAAATTAGCAGGCTCAGGTATTCCAACTAGTTATGATGAATTTGATTGGCTCATGAATCAGGGAGTAAAATCAATTGTTACCATGACTGAGCAAGCATTGCCTGATGATTGGGTTAAACACATTGGATATCTTCATGTACCAACTCCTGATTTGACAGCTCCTGATATGGATAGAATAGATTCTGCAGTAGATTTTATTCATGAACAAATTAAAAATGAACAAGCAGTAATGGTTCACTGTGCGGCAGGAATGGGAAGAGCTGGAACAATTCTTGCATGTTATTTTATCAAATACGAAAAATTTTCTGCAGATAATGCTATTAAAAAAATCCGAGATGAAAGACCTGGTTCAATTCAATCTGAAGTACAAGAATTAGCTATCGGATTTTATGAAAAACATGTAAGAAATTAGTTTAAACAGACTCTGAAACTAGTTTACCATCAACTATTTTGATTTTCATAGTTTTACTATCTGTAAAAGTTACTGTTAATTCGTCATTTGAATCAGACTCTTCAATTTTTACAATTTCTTTCATTTTGAATTCTTCAACATCTATCATTCATTTTCACCTATTCTGGAATTGACACCGTCTCAATTTTCCCATCTGCTACTTTAATGAACAAAAATCTATTATCTTTCATAATGAAAGTAATTCCACCTTCTTTATCAGGATCTTCTATTTCAAGAAGTGGTTGTCCTAGCAGACCATCGTATTTTGCCATATTAATTCACCAAAAAAGTTCCTTATATCCCTAATTGATTGTGATCTCAAAATCACTTGAGCTATTTTTGATACTCCCAGTTTCTGTAAAATCGTGTTTTTGCCAAGAAGCAAAAGCTTCTGCACTTATCTTATGAGTTCCTTTTCCTAAATCGGATGCTTTGAAGACAAATTTTTCATTAAAATCAAATAATTCCTGTCTAACTTCTTCCTCTGATAGTCTGATAAATGGCTCAAAGTTTTTGGCTACCTGTACCCAAATTCGTCTATCTTTCATTGGATTGACT
The DNA here is from genome assembly GCF_013407145.1 of Nitrosopumilus cobalaminigenes. NCBI lineage: Archaea > Thermoproteati > Nitrososphaerota > Nitrososphaeria > Nitrosopumilales > Nitrosopumilaceae > Nitrosopumilus > Nitrosopumilus cobalaminigenes. The sequence goes on along the minus strand of NZ_CP026993.1, from coordinate 1,521,129 downwards.
AGTTTAGGATTTCTTGTCCAAAAAATTGATGCCTTTCGATAAGTATCAATTGTCCTTCCCAATTCCTTCTTTCTTAATCCGCCAGTAGTTAATTTAATACCAAATTTCAATTTGAATGAAACATCATTGTTGTTGTAGGCTTTGGTCCAATTAGCCTCATTGAAGGCATTTCTAAGGTCACCTTCGACTGAAAATTGGACATTTATCTCGACATTTTCATCAGATGAGTAGGTATCCTTTGATTTTACTAATTCGATCGCTGAAATCTTGCTTTCTGCCATGTTCCCGCTCATAATGATTTATATCCGCAATAAGTGCTTTTTCTGAATACATGAACGCACAAGTGATCAGTTCTGAACCTAAAGAAATCAGCCTTTCAATCACCGAAACTGATATCGGAATTTTATACATTATTCAGCATGAGCTGCTACAAGCATCAAGTACAGATTTTGCAGGTGTAATTGTAAAACATCCTCTTACCAATGAATGTTGGATGAGAGTTAATTCTAGTTCAAAACCACTCGGTGAAATTAAAAAAGCAACAGATTCAGCAATCAAAATGGCTCAAGAATTCAACCAACTATTCCATTCTAAAATTAAGGTAAATTAGATTGAAGTTTTGCCCCAAATGTGAGGTCAAATTAAAAAATAGTGGTTCAGGCCTCCAATGTTCTAAATGTGGATATACTGAAGGCGGAGAATCAAAACCCACAAAAAAAATTCCTGCTGAAGAAGAACCAGATTTTTCCTTGTTAGCTTTTGAGGGAGATGAAGGAGAAGACACAAATCCAACAGTCAAAATTGACTGTGAAAAATGTGGTCATGATGAAGCAGTAGGTTGGATGTTCCAAACCAGAAGTGCAGATGAACCTACAACTAGATTCTATCGATGTCAGAAATGTAAATACACTTGGCGTGATTACACATAACGTTTAACTTGTACATAAAGAGAAGAAAATTGATTTGACTTTTGGAGCAAAAACTAGTGGATCAGATGATCTTAAAGCTATAATATCTGCAATCTCTACTTTGGTTGAAGAAGCAACTTTTGTAGCTACAGCAGAAGGAATTACTTTTAGAGGAATGGATCCTTCTCACGTTGCTTTAATTGATATTTCTTGGCCAAACTCTGCATTTGAAAAATATGAATGTGATAGCGATATTAAATTCGGTGTAAGAATTGACGAATTTTCAAAACTGATCAAGAGAGCTGATAAAAAAGATAGCATAGAGATTAGTATCTCTGAACAAAATATGTTGCTTGTAACAGTTGGAAAAAATAAAAAATACAAAATGCGTTTAATTGAAAGTTCTGCAACTGATACCCCACTACCAAAAATTCCATATGATTCAAAAATCGTTTTAACTTCTTCAAAGTTTGATAAAATTCTTGGAGATGTACAAGTTGTATCTGATTATCTTACTATTCAAACATCTGACTCAAAAGGAGATTTTTCAGGAAAAGGTGATTCAGGCGAAGTTGTCATTGATTTAGATAAAGATGATAAAGAAATTGAAGAAATTTCTTCCAAAGAAGACAGTGAAGGTACTTACAGTCTTGAATATCTTAATCCTGTAGTAAAAGCTGTAGGCTCAAACGCAGGCTCAATTACTTGTGAATTTTCAAGTGCAAAACCTCTCAGAATCGAATTCAAAGTCGCAAATATTGGCAGAATTCACTTTTACTTGGCTCCACGCGTAGAAAGTTAAAGCATTTAAAGATTAACTAGTTCAGGTATTTTGAATTGAGACTTGTAATAAAATATGGTGGAACATCAATTTCTGCCACAAAAGACATTCAAGCAGTAGCTAAACATCTCAATGATTTATCAAAGAAACATCAAATTGTTGTAGTATGTTCTGCAACTAGTGGTACTACAGATGATTTAATAGAAATTTCAGAATCAATAAAAAAAGAAAACAAATCTAAAGCAGAACAACTTGCATCAAAAATTACCAATAGACATAAACAATTAGCTAAACAGACAATCAAAAAACCTGACATAAGAAAAAAATTACTTTCAAAATTCGATGAGGATTTTGATGAACTTGTTGCACTAATTGATGGAATGGTGTTGTTAGGCGAAGTAACTCCTAGAACGATGGATTATTTATTTTCATTTGGAGAAAGGCTGTCAATAAAATTAGTTTCATCAGCAATTGCAGACTCTGGAAAAAAATCAATTCCTCTTACAGGAAAGGAAGTAGGAATTGTAACTGATTCAAACTTTGGTGAATCAAAACCACTCATAGATACAACTAGATTAAGAGTATCGAAAACTGTAGATGCTCTATTCTCAAAGAAAACAATTCCTGTTGTAGGGGGATTTGTAGGTGCTGATCAACATGGACATGTAACTACTTTTGGTAGAGGTGGTTCAGATTATTCTGCAACAATTGTAGGTTCTTGCATCAAAGCAGATGAGATTTGGTTAATGAGTGATGTAGATGGATTGATGACAGCAGATCCTAAAATTGTAAAAAATGCAAAATTACTCAAAGAAGTATCATACATTGAAGCAATTGAAATGGCTCTATTTGGTGCAAAGCAAATACATCCACGAACATTTGAGCCTCTAATCACAAAGAAAATTCCAATGAAAATTAGAAATTCTTTCAATATCAAAAATGAAGGAACTCTAGTTTCAGCATCAACATCCTCAGCTGTAAAAAATACTGTAAAGTGTGTCAGTAATGTACGAAATAATGGATTAATTGATGTCCAAGGAGGTAGTATGGTTGGAACTCCTGGAACTGCAGCAAAAATATTTGCAACTTTAGCAAAAGCTGGAATCAATGTAATGATGATCTCACAAAATCCATCTGAATCAAGTATTACAATTGTAGTCAAAAACACTGATCTTGACAAAGCTGTTAGTGCATTAGAATTAGAATTACTGGGTAAGATTATCAAAAAATTAGATATTACCACAAATGTTGCAATCATTGCACTAATTGGATCAGGAATGAGAGGAACTGTGGGTGTTGCTTCGAAAGTTTTTGGTGCAATTGAGAAAAATAAAGTAAATGTATCAATGATTACACAAGGTTCTTCTGAACTTAATCTAGCATTTGTTGTAAAAAATTCTGATACCAATGCAGCTGTACGTGCATTACATAATGAATTTGCACTAGACAAAATCATTTAAGGGAATAATCTCAAGATTACTTATTGAAAAAACTTCCAGCTTTGTTAATAATTGGAATTTTTACAATTGGTATAATTTTTGTATCTTCAACATCTGATCAATTAGTTGATGCAGGTTCAAGAAAAAAAATACACTTTACTGAAACTATAACTTCTTCTCAAGATCCAGGTCAAGGACATGAAAATCATCAACTGGCACTAATTCTATCTCCTAATGAAGGAACAATATATGATGGCTCAATGACATTTACCTCTAGTGAACCTGTACAAATTGTAGTTTTACACGAAATTAGTTCTCAAGAATCAAAAGGTCAACCTACCTGGACAGTAGATGGAAAAACAATTTATGGTTTGTCATTAATTGATCTACAGAAAAATTCAGGATCATTTGAATTTACAGGAGCTGCTGTAGCATTGCATTCTCCTAATTCTAAACAATTTACTACAACTGTAAGTGTTGATGGATGGATTAGAGGACAACCGACAGAAGTAATTATGCAAAAAATTGAATTAGAAAAAGAGGAACCATCATCGTTATTATCAAAAACAAATGTACCAGCTACAATTCCAATGCATAAAGGAATCTATGAAGGCAATCAAGTTCTATACATTATCACTGATAGTAGTGATGAAGATTATGCAAAAATAATGTCTGATAAACAAGAATGGAAAGTAGAAGTTGCTCCATTACTTGCAAATGTTCCAGAAAACACTTTACAAAAATTATTTATTTTTAAAAATGGAATCAAAGGTGATGGAATTTTTGGATTTCAAAATGAAGTTATTTCCAATACACCATCACAAGAATCAGAATATAGTGCACTAAGTTCTGTAATTGAAGTTACATGGAAAGTTGGACAAAAAGAAATTGAATTTACATCTGCTGACGATGTAATTGTCGCTGAAGAAGGTGGTAGAATTGAATTCAACGAAACAGGAATAATACTAAACGCTCCTCAAATAAGTTGGCCAGATGGACAAATGATAGTTCGTTCTGATAAAGAAATTTCAGATGAAATGTCATACAGTGGTGGCCAAATAACTGAAATTAATGAGGAAGAAATGACTGTAACATTTGTAGCTCATAGAGGATGGGGTCCAGATGGTAGAACAATTTACTATATCGTTACTGATGCAACACCTACAGGTCCTGCAGAATCAATGGGAGTTGTATCATCCCCAAGTTCTGCTAATCTTATTGCTAATTCTGGAGCAGTTGATTTATTCCAATTCAAAAATGGAATTATTGGTTCTGGTCCATTAGGATTTCAACCCGGAATTGCTGCAGCTGCACTTGGCGACAAAAACTATAGTCCAATGTGGAGAATTTATCTAGTTGAATGGAATGATACTGAATCTGCAAAAATTCTTGAAACAAAATCTGATATTGATTCATTTCGAGCAGATGATATGCTATCAGTAAGCATTGCACGACCAACAAACAGTGATCATATAGTGAATTGTCCCTTTATAGATCCATTCCAATAAGATCTCACTAAACGGATAAATTACTTGAAAAAAAATTTCTTTTAAAATTGACTGGTAAACTAAACATTGTTGGTGTAGGACCTGGCCATCATGATCATATGACATTTCGAGCAAAAGAAGTGATTGGCGAAAGTGATACAATTGTAGGTTATGAAACTTATGTTAATTTGGTTCAAGATCTAATTGCAGGTAAAACTGTTCATCGTTATGCTATGACTCAAGAAGTTGAAAGAGCTCACCAGTGTATTGATCTTGCTAAATCTGGAAAAATAGTTTCACTTGTTTCAAGTGGTGATCCTGGAATTTATGGAATGGCAGGATTGATCTATGAAACACTTGCTGAATCTGGATGGAATCCTAAAGATGATTTACAAGTTGAAATTGTTCCTGGCGTATCAGCACTTAATTCATGTGCATCAATAATTGGTTCACCACTGATGAGTGATTTTGCAGTTGTAAGTATGAGTGATTTATTGGTTCCATGGGAAGTTATTTCAAAGAGAGTTGAAGCAGCTGCACAAGGTGATTTTGTACTTGTCATATACAATCCTGCAAGTCAAAAAAGAACTCATCAATTACAAGATACAAGAAAAATTCTTTTAAAATACAGAAAACCAACTACACCTGTTGCAATCATTAAAGGTGCATTTAGAGAATCTGAATCTATTGTAATGACTGATTTAGAAAATTTACCTAATCATTCCGAACAATTAGGCATGGTTAGTACTGTAATTGTTGGAAACTCATCTACATATACTTACAAAGATTTGATGATTAATCCAAGAGGTTACAAATCAAAATATAATTTAGAAGAACAAACTAATCCTAATCTTAAAGTTTAGAAACTTTTCTTAATGGACTCACTCAATTCATCACTAAGATTTATTTTATTTCTAATTGGAGAAACTATTTCCACCAAGTAATTTCCGACTGTTTGTTTCAAATCCCCTGGATGTAGTTTTTTTCCTGCAAAATCTTTTTCCAGTTGATTATAATCAGTATAGGATACATTTCCACCAAATTTTTCAGGTCTTTCTACTTTCATTTCATTAAATTCATGAAAGATTACAGATCTTGAGATTTCAAGTAGAGGATTACTTTCTATATTAGCTTCTTCACACCATGCTTTGCTTATTTTTTTCTTAATTTCATCATCAGTATTGTGAATAAACACACCTGAATTTGGATCTGACTTACTCATTTTTCCTACTATTTTGTCATTATTTGAATCTGCAGGCTTTGATAATCCTGGTAAAAGTTTATGATGAACTGCAACAGGAACTTTCCATTTCATTTTTGGGAATATTTCTCTGACAAGCATGTGAATTTTTCTTTGATCCATTCCAGCATGCGCAATATCTACATCTAAAGAATGAATATCAACTGCTTGCATTGCAGGATAAAGTAACTTTGCAACATCAATTTTTTTATCATCTTCTGATCTTCCCATAATTGTTAGAGTTCTCATAGTTCTAGCAATTGACATATGTTTTGTGAATTTAACAAGTTCAGACCAGTATTCAGTTTTTTCTTCATATAATTTTGATCCAAGAATTATTTCAGCATCAGGACAAACTAATTTGAAAGCATCTTGATAATATTTTGAAACTTTTTCAATTGTTTCCCAATCTCCACCTAGCTTATCATTAATCAGAGTGTGCCAATCTGCAAGAAATATTTTACATTTTACTCCTGCTTTTACAAAATCATTAATTTTAAAACCTGTACTTATCAGACTGCCAAGATGTAGGAATCCAGAAATCTCTAAACCAATATAGTGATTTGGTGATGAATTTGTTTTGAATAATTCTATTAATTCTTCTTGTGTTACTACTTCCTCAGTTGGTGGTTTCATAATCAAATCTACTTTTTCTGTAATATCCAAATCAAAACAACTTTTGAGAAGTAAACGTATAAAGTTATTCAAAATTTTCTTTTGAACATAGAAGGTTTGAATACTAGATATCTATAGATTGTTTATGACTCTTGAAGAGGGATTAGAATTAATTGCAAATTATAAAAAAGGCCTTGAAAAATTTCTTGAAACATTACCTGAACAATCAGTTCAATTAGGCTCAGAAATGATACAAACTTTATCATTGAATTCAAAAAATGAGATTAAAAATTTAGATTCAATTGAAAAAGCTCTGAGAAGACAACCAAAATATGAATCTGGATTATCTGAATAAATTTTATTTACAATTCTTCTTATGTTTTCTTAGATCTTCAGAATAATCAAATTCAGCACCACAAGCTCTGCATTTTTCCTTTTTCTTGTTATGGGCTTTTTCTTGATGTTTTTTTAATCTATCAGAATCAGGTAGAACTGTTCCACATTTTTTACATTTTAATTCGTTTTTGTTAGAACCAAATAAGCCCATAGTACTGTAAATCAAACAAAGTAGAAATAGTTTTTTTAAAATCTATTATTCATCAAGACTTTTTCTAGGTTTTATACTGAGATAAAATGCATGAGTACTAATGATAAATGCTGCAAGAAATACTTTGGTTGCAAAAACTAAATTCCATGGTCTATCTGGATCTGGATACGCCACTGATAATTTATCAATATCTGGAACCATTCCATCTATTATCCCTGCGGTCATTTGTGCATTTAACACAGTAAAATTGTATAATACTTCATAGAGTGTAATAATTGAAAAACTTAGTAACATCAATTGAAGTAATGCCATTCTTGTACCAATAATTTTATCACCTGCAGTTCTTTTCCATCCTATTCTAGTAACACAATACCAACCAATTATTGTTGAGAAAAATATCCAAGTTGATACTCTAGCAAAATTTTCAAATGGAATTGTTGTATTATGAATAGCTTCACCCATAACATAAGTTCCATTTTCTAACCATTCTATCATAGTAACATATACACCAAAAACTAATGATGCTGCCATTATGAAACCGCAAATATAGAAAATGTATAGATAGACTTTGTAGCCTGAATCTGATTTTTCTAAATGACGCGGCTTCATGATGCCGTTTGCCAAATTTTGAAATATAAAAATTCATGTTTCTTTGCTGAGATTTATAGACTAGTTATAAACAGGAATAATGTTGAAAATTGCAATTAACATTCCTCTTGTAGGCAAGGAGGAGATATCTGCAGTCACATCTATTCTAAAAAATGGTGCATTAACATCATCTGCCAATTTAGGAGGAAAACATGTCCAAGATTTTGAAAGATCTGCAGCATCTTTTGTAAACTCGAAATATACTATTGCAGTGAATTCTGGCACTGCAGCTTTACAAGCAGCCCTTTATGCTCTTGATATCCACAAGGGTGATGAAGTTTTAGTTCCTTCTTTTACATTTGTAGCAACTGCAAATGCGGTTGTTTCAACTGGAGCAAAACCAATTTTTGTTGATATCTTAAAAGAAAATTTTACTATTGATCCTGAAGATTTGGAAAAAAAAATTACTAAAAAAACTCGTGCTATAATCCCAGTTCATCTTTATGGAAATGTTGCAATTATTGAAAGATTATCTGAAATTTCTAAAAAATATAATATTCCTATAATTGAAGATTCTGCTCAATCTTTGGGTTCGACTTACAAAGGAAAACACACTGGAACTTTCTTTGAGATGGGATGTTATAGTATGTATCCTGCTAAGGTCATGACTGCAGGTGAAGGAGGTTTTATTGTAACTAATAACAAAAATCTTCGTGATAAACTATTGATGATTAGAAATCATGGAATGGTACATGGATATGATACTAGAATATTTGGTTTGAATTTACGATTACCAGAAATTAATGCTGCAATTGCAACCGTACAGATGAAAAAACTTCCCAAATTTTTAAAATCTAGAAGGAACAATGCCAAATTTTTAACAAAATTAATTTCTGATCTTAAAGTTGAATTACCTATTGAAAGAAAAAATGAAAATGTAAATTGGTATCTTTATACAGTTTCGTCAGATAAACGCAATAAATTATTAAAAAAATTAAATGAAAAAGGAATTGGTGCAGCAGCATACTATCCAACACCAATTCATAAAACTCCATTTTACAAATTAAAAACAAAACTTCCTGTTACTGATTGGGCATCTACTCATGTGCTCTCTTTACCGATTCATCCAGGTGTAACTCAAAAAAATATTGAATTTATTGCTAAAACAATGCATGAAATATTATGAATGCAATAGGTGAGGCTATTGGTGAATTATGTAAGGCCATTTTACCTATCAATGAAGAATTTTACCTTGGTAATTCAAAATCTTCAGTGGCAATCTGTACACTTTCAAGCATAGATTTATTGAAAAATTTTGCAAATTCTAAAATTCTTAATGAAATATCAATTGTAGGACGTCTATTGTCAGAAAATAAAGGAATTGATTCTATTATCAAATATGTAAATAAAAATCCCCAAGTTAATTCAATCATTGTTTGTGGAAAAGAGGTTTGGGGGCATAAATCTGGTCATTCTTTATTTGAATTACACAAAAATGGTGTTGATCAAAATAATAAAATAATTAATTCCACTAGTCCAGATCCTTATCTTACAGTATCTAAATCAGAAATAAAATATTTTCAAGAAAATATAAAACTTGTAAACATGATAAATCAAACTGATTTTAAATTAATTTTAGAGCAAATTTAGATTTTTTAATATCCAGTTCTCTGTCTTTCACGATTTATCTCATTTTTCTTTTTATATTCATCTAAAATATCATCAGGCGTAAGTTTTAGTTCCAAAGATGCTTGTACAACAAAATGCCAAATATCAATTAATTCCTCTCTAGCTTCAGCTTCGTTAAACTCAACTGGAGTTTTCCACCATTTCCAGTTGGTTGTTCTTTGTAGTTCAACTGCTTCGTGCATTATTGCTGTACATAATGCAGAAACTCTTCCTTCAGTATCTTTTGGGTATCTATCTAATTTCATCATGTCTGATAGACCTTGTTGAAGTTTGAATATTGTATCTAATCGATCTTTTTCAGATGTTTCTTGTGACAATGATGAATTATTTTGGAAAATTATTAAACTTAAGTCTTTTTAGAAACGAATCATTTTTTCATATATTTTTACACGTTTTGCAATGTCGCCATTTTTTATTTTTAGTAAACCATCTAACCCATATCTCTCAACTGCAAATGATCCTAAGACATTTCCATAAACAACTGCTTTTTTAATATCTGAGATTTTAGTAGATTTTTTACTTGCAAGATATCCTATCATTGCTCCTGCAAATGAATCTCCTGCCCCAGTAGGATCCACGACATCTTCTAGTGAAAATCCTGCAGTAGGAAAAATTACATCATCATAAAACATCAATGAACCATGTTCACCTTTTTTGATTATAACGTATTTTGCACCCCATTGCATCATTTTTTTTGCACATTTTATCAAATTGAATTCTTTAGTTAGAAGTTTAGCCTCTTCATCATTAATTACAACTGCATCAACTGCTTTGATCATTTTAATTACTGCCTCACGTTTTGTAGAAATCCAAAAGTCTATTGTATCACACATAGAAAATTTTACTTTATCAAACTCTTTAATCAATGACGTATTTTGTTCTGGATCATTATTTGCCAGATATACAAACTGAGATTTTTTATAAGCTTCAGGAACAGTTGCTTTAAAATCTTCAAGAACATTTAATTCAGTTTTTAATGTAGATCTTGTACTGAGTGTATTATCATATTTTCCATCATAACGAAATGTTTTCCCATCTTTGATTGTCAATCCTTGTAAATCAAGATATTTTGATAATGTACTATGATGTGGTTTTGGAAAATCTTTCCCAACCACTGCAATTAATCCAGTATCTACAAAATTACTAGCTGAAATTGCTGCAAATGTAGCAGCTCCTCCTAGAACATTCTTTAATGTTTTTTTTGGAGTTCTAATTGTATCTAGTGCTGTAGAACCAAAAACAGTAAGCATTTGATGAGAAATTAATTTTGATGTATAAATTCTCTTGCTTGTTCTTCTGTTGGATAGTATACAAATGGAACATCAATAGATGTAATTAACATATCATATTTTGTTACACCTGAAATTTTTACCGATTGTGCTTCATCTGAATTAACATCGGTATGGAAAGTACCTTTGACAAAACTACTATCTAATGGTTGTAAAGTAAATGATTCCAAGTTACCTTTTCCAATAATTTCATCATTAGAAATTACAAAAAATTCAGTTTCACCTGCTGAAAGAAATAGTAATGAGGGGTTATCAAATTGTAATTCTACATTATAGTTTGAACCTACATCATTTTCATCTAATAATTCACTTTGACTAATACTCACTCCAATTTGAGATGCAGAGGCGTACTGTGAATATCCAAAAATACTCATCCCAAGTATAAACAGAACAATTACGCCTGCTTTCTTAGATGATTCCATGACTAGTTTTTACAAATTTACATTTAACCTGAAGAGAAAAAAATCCCAATAAATTGTGTAAAAGTTTTGATCTAATCTTAAAGCTCCTTAGAGCTAACAGAATAAATCAAAATTAAATGATTATTTGTCAATGGCTAGAATTAAACTCAAAATAGGTGAAAATGAAATTGAGGTTGACTCTAGAGATTTCTATGTGGATAATCAAACATTAGGCGAAATCATTGATAACTTATCAAATCATTTACCTGAAAATCAAGCAAAAATAGTTTATGAATCTGAAAGTATCCAAAAACCATCTCAAGTTGAGCAACCAGCACAATTTGGATTAGAATATTTAGATGATGCAGAAGCATATGAACCAGAATTCAATGAACCAAAATACATCACATCTCATGAAATTAAATCAAAATTAAGAATTTTAGAAACAAGCAAGTTTTTTGATTCTCCAAGAACAGTAACTGAAACTGTTCAACAACTTAGAGAATATGGTTGGGCAGCCAGTCCATTAGATGTATCAAAAGCATTAGCAAAAATGGCATCAAACAAAGAAATTATGAAAAATTCTGAAGAAAATAGAACTCATTATTTTGTTCAAGAAGAATTAATTGCTAACTAGAAAAATAACTGCACTTTTCACATTTTGAAAATACTTGTCCATCTAGATGATCAAAATGTGTCTTGCATTGATTACATGTATGATGCATGTCAAAATATCCATCTTTTTCAATTTGTCCAATTCGATTTGATTCTAGATCTGTACTTTTGCATTTTATACAATGACAACCACATTCAATTTTCATGACTATTCTCCGATAATGTATGTATAGTTGAAATGACTATACAAATCATTGGAAAAGAAAAGAGAAATTCCGATAGAAATTGATGATCATTTCAAACTTTTTGGAAAGGAACCTTGGGAAGTAGACTATGGAGAAAAATGTGCAGTTTGTAATGTTAGAATAGATGAATATGGTTTTTGCTCTTGTGGGTCTAGCGGAGATTAAATTTTCTTATTAAGGGAACCATCATAATTATCAAAAATCCTATAGCTAATGGTGCAATAATTGGAAATTCAGGTACAACAGTGGTACCAATAATTGAAATTTTACCTGTAGTATCAGGTTTCATGTTTACCCAAACATGAGTTCCATTATTGACATATTCATGGAAAAATGTTTTTTCATCATTTAGAAAAACTGCATATGGTCCCCACAATAATTCTAGTGGAATTACTGTAGTGACAAATTGATCACTTTGATTTACATTGAAACTAATTTCTTTTGTAGGTTGACTAAATTGAAAGTTTTCTATTTCTGCAAATGTAATCATTTCAACTACAAATTTTTGATTTTCCCATTCCACGGTTTGAATTTTTATTGGTTCATTAATTGAATATTCTAAAAGCATCTGACATCCATGACATGTAAACGCATTTTTACTTTCTAAAAAAACAGGTCTTTCATTTGCAAATAATAATTTCACTTCCTCTGGAACCACAAACGTTGTTGTTTCTAGATATCTAAAATCTAACGACCAAATATTGTTTTTTAGAATTAATGCATCATCAAGATCATATTTTACAAACATTTCTCCTTGATTTGGTAAGATAACAATTGATTTTGCACCTGGTGTAATTTCAACTGCTTCATATCTTCCCAATTTATCTATGAATTCTACATTAGAGACTGTTCCATCAACAAATTTTAGTTCTCTTGAATCATTTGTATCTCTAATTTGATGTAATACACTAACATTTCCATCACTTTCAATTGTTACTTGTACTGATTTTTGATTAACTTCGGGAATTGGTTCTGATTGTGCGTATACTTGTGGTATGATTAGAATTACTGACAATATTAGAAAACTAGTAATAATTTTTGAGTTCATTTATTCCACAGTTACACGAATCATTTGTGTTTTTTCTAATGGACAGTCATTGCCATCTCTGTCAAGATTTACAATCTTATCTGCAACATCCATTCCTTCTGTAACTTCACCAAATACTGTATATTGTCTATCTAAAAATGCACTATCTGAGGTAACAATGAAAAATTGTGAACCTGCACTATCTGGATCCTGTGATCTAGCCATAGAAACTATGCCTCTAAGATGAGATCTGGAATTAAACTCAGCTTTGATATTATATCCTGGTCCACCCATTCCCCATGAACCTTTATTGTCAGTTTTTGTATTTGGATCCCCACCTTGAATCATAAATCCAGGAATGACTCTGTGGAAAAGAGTTCCATCATAAAATCCATCTTTTGCTAATTTTTCAAAATTTCTTACAGTCTCTGGAGCTAATTCAGGTAGAAGATTAAATGAAATTTTTCCTAAATTGGTTTCAATATTTACTGTAGCCAATAGGATGAATCTACAAATACATCTTAATAGTCTTTTGCGAAAATGACTTAGAAAAATTCTCTAGATATTTTCACAATATTGAAAAATCCATAACGATCAGTACGTTTTTCGTTAGAAAATTAATTGTTGTAGACTTTGTAAATTTTATTTTTATAATTCATAATACAATGTGAATTTATTCAATAAGACAATTTTGAAATTCCAAAAGTTATAGTCTTATATAGAACAAATAAAATTCAGTATTCGTTGAATCGTACAAACCAAAGCACGATAATTAAAGAAGCGATTAATTCTTATCTTGACAAAGGGGTAACCGACAAGCAGGATATCTACACCAAAGTAGTTGATGAACTTGGAGTTCCAAGACCAACTGTAAGAAGAGTTGCAAGAGATCTAAGAACTGAACTATTGCAAAAAATCCAAATCTTACAATCAGATATGCCAAAAGCAACTGTTGCTACCACTGAAGAAGACGAATAAATTCGGCTCTTTTTTCTTTTTAATTCTATTATTTTGTGATTTTTAGCATTACTATTATAAATAATGAAATTTTCAAATAATTATGGGATACGTTGGTAACCATTTAGCCACATTAGTAACTGGAGTTTTTGCAGCAGTATTGACTGGACTTTGGCCTTACTTTGTTGACTTTGCACCAATCCTAAATTTCGTGTTCATTATGGCAGTTCCAATCACATGGTTCTTGACTTTCACATGTTGGATATCTCAAAGAAGTACTGATTACATGCATAATCACGCACCAACACATGCTGAAAAAAAAAGCTTGAGTAATACACAAACAATTCAAACTACAACTTCAGGTTCTCAAGTAAGTCTTTCAGAAATAAAACAAATTCAAAATGAATTATCTCTTGAACTAAGTAATGTGAAAGAAACTGTTAAGCTAAAAGACAGTGAAATTGAAAGATTAAACCAAGAAATTTCAAATCTAGAAACTCTTGTTCAAATTGAATCACTAAAAACTGAACTAGCTAATCTCAAAATGCTAGCTTCTAAAAGAACAACTAAGAGTAAATAGATCTTAATCATCACAATGGCAACATATTTCGCCATGATTTTCTTTACATCCAGGACAACTCACTGCACCACCAAAATGACATTTACATGAACATAATTCGGTAGGATCTTGTTTTACAGTCAACAGTATTACTACTAGAATGTGATAATATTTGACTTTTGCAGTTTGATAATATAGATTTGGAATAAAAAATTTATTCAAAAATTAGAATTTTAATCTAATGTCAATGATATCGTATTTGCTAGTATCATTGCTATTATATTGTTAATTGGAAACTTTTCAAATTCTAATTCATTTGCAACATCAATTGATTTAGAAAATAAAATCATTCTCATAAACAATTCTATAGGAATCCAAAAATCAATAATCCAAATGAATATTTCACATAAGAATAATTTTTCATGGGATTTTATTGAAGAAACAATAGAAAATCATGTTTTGATTAACCCTGTAATAATCTAAATATTTGATAATCATAATCTGTATCAGGAAATAATCAAGAAACAACACACTTTGCTCAAACTAATGTAAATGAAGATGACTCTTACTAATACAGATTTAGAGTTTCAAATTATAATCATAGTGATATTGAGGCCAATTTTGAGGGTCACTATACAGTAAAAATCTACATAGTTTATCTAGACACTAATCTTGGTGCAATTTAGTAGCAAGTTCTAGAGTCTCATCTACCATTTCTTTTAATCTAATTTGCACATCTTCATCTGTAATAGAATTTTCAGTGAGTGATTTTGTAGTTAAAAATACTGCCTTTGGATTTGTTATTACTCTGAAATATGACAACAATTGTGTTACTAGATTTTGGACATTGATAAAACCAATGTCTCCTGCAGCTAAAATTATCATTCCTGCTACTTTTCCTGCAGTTTTTTTATAATCTACATATTCAAACAAATTTTTTAACGCCGAACTAAAAAATGAATTATAGATTGGTGTTCCTATTAGCCAAACATCTGCATCCATAATTTCTTTGGCAGCCGTCTTAGTAGCTTCATTGTATTCTACATCATATCCTTTATAACATTCAATATCATCCTCTGAAAGATTGATAAATTTTATATCTTGATTTTTTAATTTAGCATATTCATAAACATATTTCATTATAATTTGCGTATTTGCATTTTTTCTTGGACTACCAGATATTACAACAATTTTCATAACTTCAACCATTTGTCTTTGTATTTAAATTTCCATGAATCAAAAATTAAACGGGCTTGGAGGGCTTCGATCCCTCGACCTGTAACTTAGGAGGCTACTGCGCTATCCATGTTGCGCGTCAAATTGACTCTGCGCTACAAGCCCAGCAAAAAAAACATTCTTAATTATTTAAGCGTAGTCAAGATTATCTTTAATCATGTTTTGGATTTTCTCCCAGTTTTTATTTTCTTTATCATTCCATTTTTCAAAGTAAACTACATCTTTCAATTCTAGTCTTGGTAACCATCCTTTAGTTTCAAGATCTGGTTTTTCTGCAAATTCATCTACATATCCTAAACACAAGTAGGCGACAGGGATTACATGTTCTGGTAAATCTAAAGTTTCTTTTAATGTGTCATTAGATAGAATACTTACCCACCCTAGACCAACTCCTTCTGTTCTAGCTGATAACCATAGATTCTGAATTGCACAACAAACACTGTAAAGCCCAGCTTCAGGAATACTGGAACGACCAATTACAAATGGTCCAAATTTTGTAGGATCATATGTTACACAAAGATTTACTGGTGATTCTAAAATGCCTTCTAGTTTGAATGAAAGATATTTTGATTTCTTTGGTTCTTCCACTAATTGCGATGAACGATTTTTTTCCTCCTCAAAAGATTCTTTTATTTTCTTTTTAGTATCTTGATCTTTAATTAAAATAAAATTCCATGGTTGAGAAAATCCTACAGATGGTGCATGATGTGCTGCGTTAAGAATTTTTGATAAAATCCCATCTTCTATTGGTCTTGAGGTAAAATGAGATCTTACATCCCTTCTTGAATAAATTGCCTTATAGAAACCTCTTTTTTCTTCTTCAGTAAAATCTTCTGTCATCTCTTTTGTACCTCAATTCTTTCTTTTGTTAAACGTTAATAATGTCAATTATTTGATTTATTTTTCAATGGGCCTGTAGTCTAGCTGGTTAGGATACCGCCTCGACATGGCGGTGATCATGAGTTCGAATCTCATTAGGCCCACTTTTTAATTAATAACCTGTCTTGAAGTCTTTCTCAGTTTCACTCCAGGAAGTTTGAGTGATAATTTTTCCTTCAGCAGAAAAACTTGTTAATCTTTCATTTATTGCATCCTCATAAACTTCTGAGTTTATTTCAGATTTACTTAGAACAAATATATTTTTCAATGGAATTTCTGCACCTGAAACAAATAATGCTCTACCAGGTAATGCTATGTCTGCTGTAGAATATATTCCAGTACCTAACAATTCATCATTACCATATAGTTGAAAATCTATTTGTGAAACTGTTAATGTTTTATCACTTGGGTTTGTTATCAAAAATGTAACTTCAAACTTTGCTTGATTATCTACTGTGTTTACATCTAATAATTTCACATTTGTTAGTTCAACTTCAATTAAAGCAAGTTCATCATTATCAAGACTAGCATAGAAAATAATTCCTCCCATTAATGCTAAAACTCCAACTATTGCCAGATAAACTATCAATTTACTTTGAAGTGCCATTTCAATAATTCCATATTTGTACAACTAAAAAAGGTTGGTAAGATCCAAATACATAATATTTGATTTAAAATATCATAAACTATGGCTGCTATAGAACAGGCAATTATCACTTGGATTCATCTTGTTGCAGCTGCAATTTGGGTTGGTGGTTCATTATTCATTGGAATTGTATTTTCTCCACTTTTGAAAACAATGACAAGCTCTATTGAAGAACGAATGCAAATAATGATTCGTGTTGGTAAGAGATTTAACAAAATTGCTGTACCGTCATTGATAATTTTAATGGTAACAGGTTTGTATACTTCACATGCTCTACTCAGCAAACCTGATCTTTTAGTATCTACTAGTTACGGGACATTTTTAATTATCAAAATTGTTCTTGTGATTGCATTAATTGTTACATATGCTATTCATGTTAGAGTTATTCGTAAAGATGTTGAAGAAAAAATCATGTCTAATCAAATGCCAGAACCTGAAATCCAAAAATTAAGGAAAAAAATTATCATTCTTGGAGAAATTACTGTTGTTCTATCTATTGCCATTCTATTTTTTGCATCTTTACTTGACGCTGGTGTTTGATATGCCATCTATAATTACATCAAAACCATAACTTGTCTTACCAATTCCATATTTGCAACCAGTAATTTTTGATGTAACAAACAAATTGGTTTCTAAATGTTTTGTAATTTCTTTCACTTGGAAAATTGTTTTTCCTGAACCTAAACTAGCAGGAACTACAAGCATGTCTGCTAAATTCTCATCAATAGAATAACTCTGAATAAATTTTTCAACTTCTAAATCAAATTTTTGTGTTTTTTTATTATACAAAGCATCAATTCCTATTATGGAGTTTTCATCAATACTGTAAATTAGTAAGGATGCTCCTGAATCATCTGCATTTTCTAATTTTATTTCTGTATTCACAATAAAATTTGCATCAGATAATTTTTTGACAATTTTCTTTATTCCATTTTCAATTTCTTGTTTTGCTAATTTTGAATATGAACAAATTAATTTTACATTATTTGTTTTTCTTTTAGAAAATGTTATCGATTTAACATCTGATGGAATTACTTTTAATGTAATTTCACCACCGCCCTTAGGATAATAACCGCGTTTAATTAATTCAAGTGAAAAATTAATTCCCATTTTCGAATATGCATTTTTTAGTACATGTTGAGTATAGTCTATAGTTGGGCTCCAAAGTACATCTGTTCCACCTTTAATTTTTAAATTAAGTTGTTTTTTTGATATTGCAACTACGGGAACTAAAACTTGTAAAATTAAAGGAATACTTCCAGCTGTTCCTACATCTTCAATTAAATCTAAATTTTCAATTGTACCTGGAATAAATTTTATTTCAGTTGATCCTATTTCTGCTCCAATTACTTTAGCATTTGCAACTTTTTGAAGAATAGTAATAGCAGTAAGATGTTGTGGTCTTAATCCTGAAATTTTTCTATTCTTTCTAATATTTTCTAAATGAATTGGTTTTTTTGTAATACAAGAAGTTACAATTGCAGAACGAATTATCTGCCCGCCTCCTTCTCCATGACCTCCATTAATTTTTAGAAAATCCATATTTTCTTCTAATTACTACTCTTTATGATAGTTTTTTAAAAAGAAATTTTCTATAGTTGGTATGAATGGTCTTTTGATAGGAAGATTTCAGCCCTTTCACTTGGGTCATCTTGAAGCATTACAATTTGCATTATCTAAAGTTGATAAATTATGGGTAGGCTTGGGTAGTTCAAACAAACCTGTAGAAAAAGAAAATCCATTTACTGCAGAACAACGAAAAGAAATGATTCTATCTTCTATTGATGATTCGATGAAAGAGAAAATTTCAATTTATTTTATTCCAGATGTAGATAATCATATTCGATGGATTGAAAAAATAGATACTATTGTACCAAAATTTGACATTATTTTTTCAAATGATGATTTGACAAAACATCTGTATTCTAAAAGAAATATCCAAGTCCTTGCAATTCCTTTTCTAAATAGAGAATCTCTATCTGGAACCAATATTCGCGATCTGATAATTCGCGATCAAAAATGGGATGATCTAGTACCTAATGGAACAAGAAATTTTTTAGAAAAGACTAATGCCAAACAACATTTGAAAAATCTCTAATTATAAATAAACCCCGAAATAACTGGTGTTAGATAACACATGGAATATCTTTCAATGCTTCCTGGTCCAACAAATGTACCAAATAGAGTAATGAGGGCAATGTTAGCACCAATTATCAATCACAGAAGTGATGATTTTGTTCAATTATACACTGATGTTGTTGATAAAACTCAGCAAGTATTTCAAACACAAAATGATATTGTAGCATTATCTGCATCAGGAACAGGTGCTGTTGAAGCAGGAGTAGTTAATGTAGTTAAGAAAGGTGACAAAGTAATCATTCCCGTAAATGGTGAATTTAGTACTAGATTATCACAATTAATTGAAGGTCAAGGTGCAAATGTAATCAAACTTCAAACTCCGCCTGGAGAAAATGCAACTTTTGATCAAATTAAAGAAGCATTTGATAACAATAAAGATGTAAAAGCATTCTATGTTGTTCACAATGAAACTTCTACAGGAACAATGGTAAATTATCTTGATAAAGTATCTGACTTGACTTCCAGAAATGATGCATTCTATGTAGTAGATTCAGTTTCATTACTTGGCGGTGCTGACCTTCAAGTTGATAAATGGAATATTGACGTATGTTTAACTGGTTCTCAAAAAGCAATTGCAGCACCTCCTGGAATTTCTCCAGTGTCTGTTAGTGCAAAAGCTAAAAAATACATGATTGAAAATCCTCCACCAACGCATTACTTCAATTTAGCAAGATATTTCAAATATTATGATGAGGAAAAACATACTCCTTTCACACCAGCATTGCCATTGATGTATGCATATAGAGAAGCATTATCTGTAATGTTAGAAGAAGGACTACAAAATGTCTTTAAACGTCATAAAGTTTGTTCTGATTCATTATACGCTGGACTAAGTGCAATGGGTCTTTCTCCATTTGCAAAAGAAGAAGATCGTTCAATCTCTATTGTTGCATTAAATTACTTGGATGGACTTGAAGACAAAACTTTTAGAAGTACACTAGCTGACAAATTCAAAGTACTAGTTGCTGGCGGATTTGGAAATCTTAAAGGAAAAGTATTCAGAGTTGGATGTATGGGAGAAGTTAGTCCATATCATGTAATGAGAACTATTTCAGCAATCTCAGCTACACTATCAATGATGGGATATGAAGTTGATGCTCAAGCAGGTCTTAAAACTGCAGAAGAAAAACTCAAAGCTCTCTAAACCCTGTTAACTTAATATAAGGAAATTCGAGACCGATCACATTGACATTTGATAAAGGATCATTAATTCTAGTAGATTATACTGCAAAGGTAAAAGATACTGAAGAAATTTTTGATACTACAATTGAAGAAGATGCAAAAAAACATTCTATTCATGAACAAAATGTCAAGTATCAACCAAAACTAGTTTCTATAGGTGAAGTTTCTTATCCTGTTCTAAAAGGACTTGATGAAGCACTTGCAAAAACTGCAGTTGGTGATAAACTCACAGTTGAAGTAACACCAGACAAAGGTTTTGGTGAAAGAGATTCTGGAAAAGTCAGAATGATTCCTATTAGAAAATTAGGAGAAGATGCAGAGAAAGTTTCAGTAGGTGATACAATTGAAGTTGATAATAAAAGAGGAATTATTCGTTTTATTGGATCTGGTAGAGTACAAGTAGATTATAATCATAGATATGCAGGAAAAACAATTTTGTTTGATGTTAATGTTCTCAAATCACTAGATTCTCCAAGTGATAAAGTAGATGGAATTCTAAAAAATAGATTACCTGTAGAAGATACAAAGATAGCATTTGATTTGAAAGATAAAGAAGCAAGTGTCATAATTCCTGAAGAAATTTTACGTGCTGATGGTTTACAAATCATGAAACATTTTATCCAACTTGATATTTTCAAATTTGTTCCTACTTTAGAAAAAGTGAGTTTTGTTGAAACACATGTCAACAAACAAGCTCAGGAAAAGAAACCTGAAGCAAAAGAAAAAGCTCCTGAACAAAAAACCGCTTAAATTACACTAGTACTCTTTGCAAGATTTTTTGCTATTTTCTCAGTCATTTTAATTTCTTTTAAAATTGTATATCTTTCTGGTCTAAGATCTTGTGCAATCATTAAAGCTTCAACTATTACATCTGGTTTAAGACCTATTTGTTTTGCAGTAGTTGGTGCTCCTACATTTTTTAATGTCTTTACAATTTTTTTCCAATCTTTTCCTTGTAGCTTAGCAATCATTATAGATCCTAATCCACATTTTTCTCCATGCAGTCCTATTCCCGGAGCAAGTTTGTCAAGTGCATGAGAAACTAGGTGCTCTGCACCAGAACATGGTCTACTACTTCCAGCAATACATGATGCTACACCTGCACTGATCAAACCTTCTACAATCACTCTTGCATCTAATCCTTTTTTAGCAAATTCAGAAGAATTTTCCATAACAATTTCTGCACTCATCAAGGCTAAATCTGCTGCATATCTGCCATAGTACTCTTTTTTCTTCTTATGACCTAATTGCCAATCTTTTACTGCTGTAATATTGGCAATAAGATCTCCACAACCACTTGCCAGCAACTTTGCTGGGGCCTTTTTAATAATATCAATATCTACAAAAACTCCCATAGGAGCAGTTGCTACAATAGAATGCGGCTTATCACTTTTTACTGATACAAATGGACTAGCCATTCCGTCATGAGATGCAGCAGTTGGAAGACTAACAAACGGTTTACCTAAATTATAAGAAATCAATTTAGCAGTGTCTACAGAACGACCTCCACCAATACCTGCAATTAAATCAGAATTATCTTTTTTAACGTCTTTTTGGATTTGATTTAATGATTTTATTTGATTATCTATTGATGTATGCCAAATAAATTGAATTTTTTTTGTTTTTAATGAATTTTCAATTTTCTTCTTTAAAATTTTTTGAACATTTGTTCCTGCAATTAAAGATACTTTTTTTGGTTTGTTTAATGAAATTAGAAATTTTCCAAAATCATTGATGTTTCTTTCTCCAATCTCAATGAGCCTAGGTAATTCCATTCTGTGTGATTGCATGCGATCTTGATTTTTTATCATTATTTATGATTTCAAGGGATCAAAAAGTTATTTAAAAGGGTGAGATGCCACTTATTTTATAATCATAGGTGTATTTTTTGTCGAATAATGTTGAAGAAAAAATTTTGCATGGGACTACCACTGTAGGTATCAAGGCTAAAGACGGTGTTGTATTATGTGCTGATATGAGAGCAAGTGCAGGCTATTTTATTGCAAATAACAATACTATGAAAATTCAACAAATTGATCAACACGCAGGTCTCACTTTAGCTGGTGGTGTTGCTGATGCACAAAATATTGTAGATATCTTACGTTATCATTCTAATCTTCACAGAGTTGAAAAACAAGGTGATATTTCTATTCATTCACTTGCAAGATTATGTTCATTGATATTTCATCAAAATAGAGGATATCCATTCATGGCTGATATCTTACTTGGTGGATATGATTCAAGTGGTCCTTCATTGTTTAATGTTGACATGTTTGGTTCAGTTGAAGAGAAATCATATGTTACAACTGGTAGCGGTTCTCCAGTAGCCTATGGTTTACTTGAAGAAGAGTATAGAGAAGATCTTACAGTTGAAGAAGCAAAACAAGTAGCTCTAAGAGCTGTTAAAGCCGCAATAGTTAGAAACATTGGTACAGGCGATGGAATTAATGTCGCAATTATGGACAAAGACGGTTTCCGTCTATTAACCGATGAGCAAAAGAAAGCCGTCATCGAACTTTAGTGATTTAATGCAAAGAAAATATCAAGAAAAAGAGTTACCTCCTAGTAGCCAGAATATAATGGCCACCATACTGCAAAGTATACCCAAGGAGGCAAGTGTTACAAAAATTGAATACGAAGGACCAAGAATTGCTCTTTATACAAATTCTCCACGTTACTTGATGGAAAACAATGATACAATTTCTAATCTAGTTAACATAATTAAAAAAAGAATTGTTGTCAGAACTGATGAATCAATTAGAAAACCTGAAGCAGAAGCTAGAAAAATTTTAGCAGAATGTGTTCCAAAAGAAGCAAATCTTCAAGGAACTATTTTTGATACAGCAACTGGAGAAGTATCAGTTGAAGCAAAAAGACCATGGTTACTACAAAGAAATGCAAAAGAATTCAATCATGCTGAAGTAACTGAAAAAATAGGTTGGAGATTACGAGTAAGAAAAGCAACCACTATCCCTTCACGTACTATTCAAACAATTAATGCAACTCTAAAACAGTCATCATCTGAACGAAGTAAACAACTCAAACAAGTTGGTGATGAAATATTCAGACCCAGACTAACTCAAAGAACAGAAGTTTCTCTTTACACCCTTGGAGGATTTGGTCAGGTAGGACGATCTTCTCTATTATTATCTACTCCTGAAAGTAAAATCCTCATTGATTGTGGAATAAATCCTGGAGCTCGTTCTCCTATGGATGCATTTCCAAGATTAGATTCTCTTAACATTACTCTTGATGAACTTGATGCTATAGTAATTGGCCATGCACATTTGGATCATACTGGATTTTTGCCAACATTGTGCAAATATGGATACAAAGGTCCTATCTATTGTACTGAACCTACACTTCCAATGATGAATTTAATTCAATTAGATGCAATCAAAGTAGCTGCTGCACAAGGTAGAACTCCAATCTATGCAGAACGGGATGTAAAACAGCTTATGCGACAAACAATTACTTTGCCATATGGAACTGTAACTGATATTTCACCTGACATCAAACTTGTACTTGCAAATGCAGGTCATATTCTAGGTTCTGCATTATGTCACTTTCATATTGGAAATGGTGATCATAACTTTGTTTATTCTGGTGATATTAAATTTGGAAAAAGTATTTTGTTTGAAGCTGCTAGTTGGAATTTCCCAAGAGTAGAAACATTATTGATTGAAAGTACGTATGGTTTGAAAACTGATATTCAACCATCTAGACAAGAAGTAGAATCTGCTTTCATTAATGCTGTAAACAATACTTTAGCAGATGGAGGCAAAGTTTTGATTCCAATACCTGCAGTTGGTCGTGCACAAGAAATTATGATGGTAATTGATCATTACATGAAATCAGGAGAAATGGTTGAAGCTCCTGTATTTACAGAAGGTATGATATCTGAAGCATCAGCAATACATGAGTCATACCCTGAATATCTTGCAAGAGAACTTAAACAAAAAATTCTAGAAACTGATGATAATCCATTTGATTCAGAATACTTTACCAACATTGAGCATGCAGATGCTAGGGAAGAACCAATGAGAGATAATTCACCATGTATAATCTTGGCAACCTCTGGAATGTTAGAGGGTGGACCAGTTTTGGAATATTTTAAAAATATTGCACCTGATAAAAAGAACAAAGTATTGTTTGTTTCATATCAAGTAAATGGAACCTTGGGAAGAAGAGTACTTGATGGTTCAAAACAAGCCACTATGTTAGGTAAAGAAGGCAAAGTAGAAGTCGTTTCAATTAACTGTGGAGTTGAAAAACTAGATGGTTTCAGTGGACACAGTGATTATAATCAATTAATGTCATTTGTACAAAGACTAAGACCAAAACTTCGTCGTGTATTAGTTAATCACGGAGAACGTAGTAAATCAGAAAACCTTGCAATGAATATTAGACGAATGTACAAAGTACCTGCTCATTATCCACAAGTTCAAGAAGCAATAAAATTATTTTAGATCGTATTCAGGTTTCCAGATCTTTATACTGGATGGAGCAACAATAATTCGTTCCTCTCCTAATCTTGCAATTTCAGCATCTTCAGCTTTTGCAATTGAATACAACTCTTCTACTACTTTACGTAGTTGCTCCACATCTTTTTGTGCTAAGGGTGTGACTCTTAGAATCAAAATCATATCTTTTTTGATATCTTCTTTGATTGAATGTACATCACTGATATCTCTAATAGTGATGGCTTTCAAATATGTGGGATTTTCTTGTTTTTGCATCCTTGATGAAAATGAGATCTACTTCCTCAAAAACTCTTCCTTAGTTTTAACTAATTTTTTAAAAATTTCACGCCTACATTCTAAATTTAATGTATGATTCTTCTTCTGCACATTCTGTACTAATTTCTTCCGATAAATCTCCATTTTTAACAGAAACAACACTGTGTTCAGTTTTTGGTGCATCTGAATATCTTAAAGTCACTTTAGATGCAAATTCTACATGTGATTTTGCATTCTTACCACGTAAGATTGAAACTGGTCCAACATAATCTTTGGCCTCAAGTAAAATATCTCCTGGTAATGCTAATGCTTTAATCATTTCATTTTCATCTTTATTTCTTCCAACAACAAATTTTGTTTTTTCATCTAATCTAAAGTGCCTTCCAATTTTTAGTAAATCAATTTCATTAATTGTAGGAGTTTCAATGTGATCAAACAAATCTTTAGCTTTAATTCCAAACTGTGGCTCTGTTAACAAACAACCGCCACCTGCATTTGGTGGATTTTCAATTCCATATTCTTTGGCCATTTTCATTTGAATTTTTCTTTGTCTTCCTTTAATCATTCCAAGATTTTCTCTTTTAATCAAACCATCTTTTTCAGCATCTGATGGTGGTAGTAATCCAGCTGATAATGGTCTAACAATTTTTCCTTTCAAGTTTGATTCATTTTCAATAATATGTAATGATGGTGCATGTTGACTCATTGGACGTTGACCTAATACTTCACCTGAAATAATAAATTCTGCACCAATATCTTCCATGTGTTTTTTTGCTGCATCAAACATCATTGTTCTACAATCTACACATGGATTAAATCCAGCACCAATTCCGTGTTTAGGATTCTTTAACATCTCAATGTATTCATCACCAAGATACACTGTTTTTAAATTCACATTAAGATCATCTGCCCTTTCTCTAATTTCAAATCCACACCCTCTTCCACAATCAAAATCACAAAATGGAGTTTTAATTGCAACAGCTGAAACATCAAATCCTTGTTCTTGCATCATTCTTACAGCTAGTTGACTGTCTAATCCTCCAGATAGTAAAGCAACAACTTTCTTCTTCTCTTTCTCTTCAGCCATTGCGATCTGGTTCAATTTTCCATATACAAACTTTACATCATACATAAATTGAGAATTGAAGAATATACTGTATGAAGCAACGTAGAAAGAATCTTCTAAAATATGCCAAAAAGATCGATTGTGATACTTTGGTAACATTTGAGCCTGAAAATCTATTTTACATGACTGGGTTTTGGGGTGAAGCAATTGGATTGCTTGAAAAAAATGGAAAAACTACCATTATTGCACCTGAGTTAGAAGTTGGAAGAGCAATAGAAGAATCTGAAGATTGTGAAGTAATTACGGCTGAACGTGGAGAAGGTCTGATCGCATCTGTAATTAAAAAAATAAAGAAAAATAGTGTTTGTACTGATTGCCAAAATCACTCTATTATGATGTCATTAAAAAAATCAATACCAAAAATAAAATCATCAACTGAACCATTTTACAATGCCCGTATCATCAAAGATGAAAAAGAAATCCAAATTCTCAAAAAAGCTTCCAAAATCATTGATGAAATGTTCCAAATTTGTTCAAAAAAGATGAAAGTTGGCCAAAAAGAATCCGAATTACAAACAATTTTGATGACATATGCAATGGAACAAGAAATGTTTGACACTGGTTACAAATCCACACTAAATCCACTAATAATTGCAGGAGGTCCTAATGGTGCACTTCCACATGCACAAGTAACAAACAGAAAATTCAAGAAAGGTGATCTTGTGGTAACTGATCTCACATTAAGATACAAAGGATATGTTTCTGATGCAACTAGAACCTTTGCACTTGGAAAAATTTCTTCACAAGCAAATGAAGCATATGAAATTGTTAAAGAATCGCAAAGGCTGGGTCTAAAATCTGTAAAACCAAATATTGATTGCAAAGATGTTGATTCTGCATGTAGAAAATACATTGAAGAAAAAAATTATGGGCAATACTTTATTCATTCAACAGGTCATGGTATTGGATTAGAAGTACATGAACTACCAACTGTTTCTTACAGAAGTAATACAAAACTAAAAGAAAATATGGCAATAACTGTAGAGCCAGGAATTTACATTCAAAATAAATTTGGAATAAGAATAGAAGATTCATTGATTGTAAAAGAAAGACCAATTGTTATGCATAAATTTACTAAAGATTTAGTTACTCTCTAGACTTCTTTTTTAAAATTTTAGGCGTATTTTTGATATCTTTGAATAGTTTTTCTTTTCTATCCATTATTTGAAGAATCATTTTAACAATGTTTAGCTTGTCTTGAAAAGTTCTACCATGATAAACTGACTCAAACATATAATTTAGTTCAGCTAATTGTCTGTCTAATACAGTTAGATGTTGTAAACGCATTTCAGTAATTTTATTTTCAAACTCTTTTGATTCTGTTTGATTAATTTCATTAGACCATTCTCTAAAGTATTTACAGGCAGTTTTTGGATTTATATTACAATGTCTTGCTGCTTGCGTAGCTGAAATTCCTTTTTCATAATAACTGCGTAATTTATTTTGTAATGTTATTTGCTGTTGTGCAGTTGGTCTTCCATTTGACATACAATAACTACGTTTTAGTTGTATTAAACTCAGACTTAATAACTCGAGTTATTAACTCTCTAAAATTTGTACCATTAAATTCCATTTAGGGATCATTTTTTGATATACACATATGTGTATATTGTACCCTGGAGTAATACTCTAGTAATATTTTGGTAATACTGACACTTTTCATTCTTAAATAATATGAAAACCAATTATGAATATGGGGTACATCTGTATCATATGCAATAGACAACTACCTGAAAATCATGTTCATAGATTAAGAAATTAAATTCTAAATTGATTTTCAGATAAACTGATACTAGTATTTGAATATATTTTAGAAAATATGCTATTAAGCAATGAAGTCTAATCTGTATTATGACAGAAAAAAATTCAAAAGAAATTCCAGTAAAAAGACTAACTGAAACTAGAATTACCTTAGAAAATAGACCTGTAGGTCCTGATGAGACAAGAGAAATTGGATTTACCCTAAAAGCTGAAGAAAAACCGGTAGGTCTAGAGACACCTCTAAAAATCAAAATAAGATACGATGAAATTTAATCATCTATCATTTTTTCTTTTTTTAGGCACAAATTTCTAATTATTTCTAAATCTGGACCATACCACAATACTTGACAATCCCACAATTACTAAAGAAGCAGTAATTGAAATTCTAGAATTCTTAATCTCATCTGCTAAATCAAACGGAGCTGGATGAATGATATTTTGAATCGTAATACAATTTGAACTTAAATCATAATCACAATATTCAATTGGAATATCTGCAGGAACAATGAATCTTAAGGGAATAACTTTAGATCTTAGAGAGTCATTTTCCCAATTATCCAATCTAAATTTAGGATCATCCATGATCTCATGGTTTTCTGTGTTTTCATCATTCCAATAATTCAAATATGTTTCATCAATAGTGATTTCAATAGGTGGTAATGTAGTATTGTTATATGGTAATCCTATTGCTTCAATTTGTAAATAAATTTTCTTGCCTACTTGAATCTGATCTTCAGTTTCCCAATTAAAGATCAAATATACAGGATCTTCATAAGGTTCAGAAATTTTTTTTATTGTTTTTGCTTTATACGGATCGGCTATATCATACAATACAAAATAACCCCACAAAACAAAGATAATTGCAATTCCGATCAACAGGTATGTAGTACTTTTACTTGGTTTAGTCATAATAAAAACAAAAGAAAGGGTTAGATGTTAATTTGGATTTCTCCAATATTCTTCAATAGTTCTTTACCCTTTTCTGTTATGTTGTAAAATTTAGCTGCTCTTTCTGTATTTGGGATTTCTTGAAGTTTAGATTCGACTATGCCTAATTTTGATAATCCAATTAGGTGGAATGATGTATTTCGTGGGGTTTCTTCATTGATTGCTTTTGCAATTTCTGCAATGTACATTGCTCTACCTGCATTTTCTATCTCTTTCAGAATTTGGATTCTTTTTGGATGAGTTACGAAGCTAATCCTCTTGAGCATTTCCGGACTTTGTAGTAATGTGCTCATACTATTTCGCCTTCTTTGACAGTTATTATGTCTTCACTGTTCATCTGAACACACATTCTCTATCGCAAAAGAAGTTGTATGATATCTGCTAGATTTTACTAGATCGGTTGTTTTATTTGCCATAATAATTAATTATTTGTAGGAAATATAATGTTTTACCGGAAAGAAATATACTTAAATATGACAAAATGTGACCCCTTTATAAGGTAAAATCAATGAATAAGGAAATCCATACTCAATTGAAGCCCATTGAAATGGTCGAGAGCATACCTAACACGCTTACTCTTCAGTTCCAATATTCTCTAGATTTGCTGGTAGATTGTACAAGGAGGTGAAAATATGAGTAAATCAGAAACATTAAGTGCACTTGGACTTGGCGTAGCAATCGTAGGATTACTTGCTCAGTTGACGGCACCGAATTGTCCTCAATGTGGTTCAAAGTTAATAATTATCAATAATTATTGTACTCACTGCCGTATTTCGTGGAAACATTGATTTCTAAAAGACATGAAAATCAATGTTAGAAATATTGCAAGGGAACTAGAACCTAGTTTAGGCATTAGTGGTGTTAATGCTATTGATGTTAAGATAATGGATAAAATTATTCAATTACCTATGACGGTTCCAAATAGAGTAGAACTGTTATACGCTGAAAATGCACACAACTCACTAAATCCTCAACTGATTCAAAATGTTGTTAGATTAAACAACATAGAGTATATCAGAAAAACATCTGTGCAAAATAAGATAATCAAAGATGGCAATTCATTACAAATGAAATATCCTTCGGCGTTAATTGATTTGTATATTCAATATCCACAAGAAAATATCTTAACACAAAACGATAGAGCAATAATTCATGAGTTACAAAGAAAATTGAAATCAAAATTCATTTCTGATTATGAAACAGATCGTAATCAAGATGAAAACTTGTTTGAAATTGATATTCTAACTCTAAGAAATGATAATCCAAATTCAATTATTGTACCAACAATTGATTTAGGAATCAGACCAATTGGATTATTTAAAAAGAAACTTGATAAAGTTATGGCTAACAACTTTGACAAAGTTAATGTGATCTATAGATCACCTCTTGAGAATATAAACAATTGGAATGCATTGTCTAGAACAATTTATGGCAAAAATATTTGGTGTAATATTGTTGGAATAACATCTAGATGGCCTAGTAGACTAAATAAACTATCTAGAGTTTCAACTTCATTTCTATATGGAGCACATACAGTATCCATGGGTGTTGCATGGGGGGGAACTCCCAATGCCGAGTCACACACATTGAATCCAAAAACACATTATTTCCAATTAGATGCAAATGGTTCTACATACGAAGAAAGCAGAACTATATCTACAAAACTATTGCATTTAGAATGGAAAAGAGCACGAGAACATATTCTTGCAGGAACATTTTACACAAAATATATTCCTAGAAGAAAAGGTTTGAGAGAATTCTTAAGCTAAGTTCCTTGTCTTAATGGATGCGATTCAATATACCCTTCTATCTTTTTTTTATTTTTTTGAGTTCTAGCGTGAATCAGTTTATCACAATGTGTTTCTTGAATTCCATCTTTGAAATTATTTACCTTAAGGCAATGTAGCTTTTTTTGTTCTTCAATAGTACACTTAGTACAAATTTTCTTTCTATATTCCCAATCATTTTCATTTAATTCTAATTCTAATTGTTGTCCTTCATAATGCCATTTTTTTATATCTTCAAATGAAATTACCCTCTGCATGGATCCTATACATCCATTTTACTCCTTAATAGATCTGTCGAATTTATTTTCTATTTTTCTGTACTTGTAACCATAATCGTATTGCTTGTTCTATAGATTCACTGTATTTTCCTTTAGTATAATTTTTGTTTACTATGTCTCTGAATTTTTTATCTAGTTTTTTGTTTATTACATAATTTCTTCTAACACTCATAATATCCACATATGTGTATATAATAAAAATATGTCTAAATTATTAATATAAACAACTATTTCTCAGTCGTAATAGTTAACTAAATCAATTATGTATTTTGCATCTGGATTGTTTGAAGAAATTTCCTCAGAAATCACATTTACATTCCAATCATAATTCATTTCACCATTATGTGATTTAAAATTAAAATTCACTTTGTATTCTTCAGAATCTACATTTGTCACAACTAAATCAACCACTGTCTTTTTATGATCATAGATTTTTTCATTAGGATATTCTTCTTCTATTTTATTTTCCAATGCTTCTAAGACTGTCAATCCATCATTATTTGGACCATCATATTTCATCAAAATATCTATTACTTGTTGTTCTTCAGCTGAAAATTCTGGAAAACTCTTCTCTAGTGTTCCTTTGGTATATTCAGGAATTACAAATACTACTAACATTGCGATCAAAGCAAGATAGATTGGGGCTCTCTTTTTCAAAAATGACTTGAAATCATTCTTTTTTGGTTTTTCTTCTTCTTTCTTTTTCTTGTCTTTGGCCATTTCTCTTAATTTTTAGTATTTTGCTGTTAAAATTAAAACTTCCCAAGGAAATTGTATAATTCCATTTCTTTTTGTGTGTGGTTTTGTATTTTCTCTAATCATTTCTTTGAGTTCTTTTCTTTTTGATTTATCAAGTGAGTTTAATTTTTCTTTAATTGGTTTTGCAACATATCTGAGATAATTTTTCCAATAATCATCAAAATTCCCTGGACTATACTTGAAAGTAAAATCTTTTACTATAATGTTTGAAAATCCTGCTTTTTTCACCTCATCTCTAAATGATTTTTTTGTGCCATATCTATCCAAGTCTGGAGTTCCTGGCGGAATATACTCTGGAATAAACTGAGTAACAGCATCTAAAATATTTCCAAAATATGGCACTCTATCTCTATGACCATGTACAGACATGCCTAGTTTGCCTGATTCTTTGAGACTTTTTCTCATATTTTTTAGAGCCTTTGAGGCATTTGGAAAAAAAAACAAAGCATATTGACATGTAATAATATCAAATTTTTCTTTAAATGATAAATTCTCAGCATCAGCATTTACAAAAAGTAGATTGGATGTTTTACTATTCCATTTTTTTGCAATCTTTATTGCAGAAACTGAAGTGTCTGCACCAATTACATATCCAGTTTTACCAACTTTTTGAGTTAATTTTTTTGTAACAACACCTGTCCCACATGCAACATCAAGTATTTTGTTTCCTTTTTTGATATCAACTAAATCTACTAACTTTTTGGTACTTGCAAAAGGCCCTTTATCTTCAGATGCCCATCTTTTATGATATCTTGGTGCAACTTCATTCCAGATTGTCATGTTTCGTTTTTTATATTCAGATTGCTTCAATTTTCTTTAAAATCTCCCAAATCTGATTTTAATGTTCTTCCTGTTTCATGATAATATCTGTGTTCTATCTCTTTGAGTTTTTCAGATAATCTAAAACTGTCTGTATTTTTCTTTCTTTGTTTCATGATAGTTTCTTTATATTGTGAGATTAATTTTTTAATATCAGAGTTTTTCATTTTATTTTCTTTTCAATTTCTTTTCTAATAAATTTCACAATTTTTTCTTTTTTCTTCCAACCAGATGTAGTTATTTTTTTATCATCTACAAAAAATACTTGATTATAATCTGTATTATTTTGGTATTTTTTACCAATGTCATTTGCAATAATAATATCTGCACCAGAGTCTTTGATCTTTTTTTGTGCAGATTTGATTAATGCATTTTTGGTTAGATTCGTCTCTGCTTTGAATCCAATTAGAAGGGCATCTTTTTGCAGTTTTTTTACTTGATCAATGATTTTTGGGGCTTTTTTGAGCCTAATTACAAGTGATTCTTTGTCACTTTTTATCTTCGTTTTTGATGTTTTTTGTGGAGTATAGTCTGAAGCAGCTGCTGCCATAATTACAATATCGTATTTTTTCTTTAGTTCTTTTTTTGTTTCATCAAGCATCTCTTTGTTTGTTGTAACATTGATTATCTTAGCACCCATTGGTGGTTCTTCATTTGCAGGACCATAAATTAGAGTTACTTTAGCTCCTGCAGAGATTAATTCTGATGCTAAAAGTGATCCTGTTTTTCCAGAACTCAAATTTGTAATCACTCTAACAGGATCAATGTATTCTATTGTAGGTCCTGCAGTCATTAACACTTTTTTATTTTTTAATTTAGATGAAAATCCAAATTTCTTTAATACGTTTTCTAAAACATCTTCAGGTTCTGGTGATTTTGCCTTACCTTCTATCATTTTAGGGGAAAGAAATTCAATTTTATTTTCTAAAAATTTAATATTTTTTTTGACTGCTGAATTTTCATACATTGATGCATGCATAGCAAGACACATCAAAATTGGAATTTTTGAACCAAAACCCACTGTTAATACTGTTGATACAGGTGTATCATCAATCCCATTTGCTAATTTTCCTAATGTATTTGCAGTTGCAGGATACACTATTACTAGATCTGATTGATTATAGTCTGCTAATCTAATGTGTTCTAATTCACCAGTTAGTTTTGTGATCACTTCATTTCCTGTAGCCCATTTGAAATATTCTGGCTGAATTAATTTTGTAGCTGCGTTACTTGTTACACATTTGACATCTGCACCATGTCTCATTAGTAATCTTGCAAGTTCTATTGCTTTGTATGCTGCAACACTACCTGCAACACAAAGTACAATTTTTTTCCCAGATAATTCAACCCCATGTGAGCTAACTATATCCAAAGATGGATGGTCTTTCTTGTTAATTTTCTTTTTAGCTACCAAGTTGTTCACGTAATTTCTTTAGTTCTTCCTCATTCATTGAAAATGAATTTTCTTTAGTTGGAAATTTACCAGACTCTACATCACTTCGATAATTTTCAAGTGATTTTACAATATCTTCAGACAAATTCATGTATCTTTTTGCAAATTTTGGTTTTATTTTGTCATACATACCTAGTAAATCTTGAACGACAAGTACCTGACCATCACAATTTACTCCTGAACCAATTCCTATAACTGGTACACTAACTGTTTCAGAAATTATTTGAGCGACTTCATGACTAACCATTTCTAAAGCAATACTGAAAACTCCTGCATCTTCAAGCTCTTTTGCATCTTCAATTAACTTCATTGCAGAGTCTTTTGTTTTACCTTGAACTTTGTAACCTTCTGATAACATTGTAGTTTGAGGCTGTAATCCAATATGCCCCATAACTGGAATTCCTATATCTACAATAGCACTAATTGTTTCAGCCATTATTGATCCTCCCTCAAGTTTTACTGCATCTGCACCAGCTTTGATTAATCTACCAGAATTATTTATGGCATCTTCAATACTTGCTTGATATGACATGAAAGGTAAATCTGAGACAAGTAAGGAATCTTTTCTTGCTCTACTAACAGCTTCTGTAAACATGCACATTTGATCCATAGTTACAGGAACTGTATTTTCATATCCTAGCATTACCATTCCAGCACTATCTCCTACTAACAGTACATCAATACCTGCTTTATCACATAATGAAGCTAAAGTGTAATCATAACTTGTTATAACTGAAATTTTCTTCTTTTCTTTTTTCATTTTAATTATATCCTGAACAGTTTTATGCAATTTTTGCTCTCCTTGTTAAATTATTTTTTATTTGAATTACATTCTCTCTAAGATTTTTCTTATTATCAAATTCATTAATAATTTTTAAAAGACTTTTTTGATTCTTTTTTGAAAGTTTTTTTGATTCATTAATTAACAAATCAATTGCTCTTGTTACATTATCCACAATTGTAATATTTGCAGTCTGTGAGGTTCTTGAAAGTGGATTTAGATCAATTGTGATAACTGTTTTTCCTGCTTTTCTAAGGGCCATAGTTCTGTCCCCATCTTCTAATGGAACCACTACAACATCTGCTACAAAAATTCCATCTTTATCTACAATTCGTCTTGCTGAATCAATTCCTGGTAGTTTTTTAGATGAAGTACTTTTTGTACCTAAAATTTTATTTGCACCGTTTTTTTTGAGAATTTTAACAATTGCCTGTTTTCTTTTTTCATTAGTGTAGAATAGATTCACCTCTAGATTGGCTTTAATCTGATTTGATAGTTTGACAATTTGTTTTGGACACAGTGCCGCAATATTTCCATTGACTGAAATTACAGGCATTTCTGCTACAAGCAATTGTGCTGCAGCAGCCTTGATTGCATGTGATGCAGATTTGTTTGTTTTTTCTCCCAGTAGATAATCAAAAGCTTCACCTCTGCCTTGAGCCAAAAGTCCTTCTTTAGCTACTAATCCTTTATCAAATCCATTAACTAATTTTTCACGAATTAATAATGATTTTACTCTTGGATGAGATTTTGGAATTAATGGCATGATTATTAATTATTGAGAACTCTTGCTCCGTTATCATCTAATTCTGATTGGATTATTATTCCATCAGAATATTTTTGTAAAATTTCTACTACATTGGCTTCTTCTTTTTGTGGTACCATTGAAAAAATGGTTTCACCAAAAAGAGCTATACCACATTTAATATTTTTATTTGATAACTCTTCTACCACTTTTTGCATTCTTGGAGTCATTACGTTGACATATTCTGCAAATTCTAATGACATATCTTGAAAATTTTCATAATTTTTTGATTCTAATAATCGATTTACCATTTTTCCTCCTAATCCATTAATTTGAGATAATTGTTCTTTGATGAATTTATTTGTAGAAATTGGAGAAAAACAAATCATGATGATTGATATTTTTTCTGTTGATATTTTTTCAACATGACCTATACCTGGAGCTCCTGGTTTAACACGAATTTCAAATCCTCCATGATATGATGCTAAAACATCTCCTAGACCTGTTTTACAATTAACTTCTGCGTTATGCGCTATTTTTCCAATTACTGTTTTTTCTAATTTAGTTTGGAGAGCTTCATCTAATGCATATGATAATGATAATGCAACAGCTCCACTAGAACCTAAACCATATCCTACTGGAACTGATATGTTATGCTCTATTTCAAAAAAGTTGTTTGAAAATTCTCCTAGTTTTAAAAATTCATTTAATACAAATTCAGAAACATCCGTTTTATCTGATTGATACCCATTTGTTGTAATTTTAAAATTAGTTTTTTGATCTTTTCTATTTTGAATTTTTACTCTTGTAGTAACACCTTGTTTTATTGAAAAACCTGCCCCCATAGAGCCTAAATTTTCTAAATTATTTTGATTACCATCTAAATGGGCTTTGAAAAAACCTGTGATATGTGCTGGACAAAATGCTTTTGCCTCCATTGATCTGAGTTTAAATTTTACACAAAATATAAGAATATGGCTTAAATTAATTAAACTAGTATAAATTGACTAAATTTGTTCGACGCCTACAAAGAATTGGAAGTAGTATCTTAGTGTCATTACCTAAAGAATGGGTTGATGCAAATAATCTTGATAAAAGTAGCCAAGTAGAACTTGAAACTGGTCAAGATAGTATTTCTATTTCTGCAAATAAAGAAACTAGACCTACAAAAGAACTTGTGATTTCTTATCCATTACCTAAAGAAGAAAATATTGTTGCAAACATTACAGGAGCTTATTTGTTAGGATATGATGTAATAGAAATTAATTCAAAATCAATTATTCCTGGAAAAGATAGAGAAGAAATACGTAATTCAATGAGACGTTTAGTTGGTATGGAAATAATTGAAGAGGATGCATCTCATATTAACATGCAATTCCTTTTAGATGCCACAACTCTTAATCCTGCAAAAATTCTCAAACGAATGAGTTCTATTGCACTTGGTATGTATGATGATGTATTAACTGGATTAATTTCTGATGACAAATCAAATTTGCAAACTTTATCAAATCGGGATGTTGAAGTAAACAGACAGTATTTCTTACTTGTTCGTTTAATTCGAAGTACTCTTGTTGATAAGAGGTTAGCTAATGTATTTAATTTAGAAAATATAGATGTGTTAGATTACAGAGTTGCTGCTAATGTTTTGGAAAATGCAGGAGATTCAATTGTTGAATTATCAAATTTTATTTTCAATTTTTCTCTATCAAAAGAATATTCAAAGAAAATCTATGATGTAGTTAGAGATTTTAATAAACTTGCAGAAAAATCTATTGATGCATTTACAAAACCTGATAGATTTTTAGCTATTGAAGCTATTTCTATGCATAAACAATACGAAGATAAACTTAGTTTGCTCAGAACCAGCTTGGGTACTAAAAAACAAATCCCATTGGATTTTCTTGATTTAGTATACATGTTTGAAAGAATTGCACAATCTTGGGCTGATGTAGCTGATCTAGTACAGCCTATTTACAATGAATAATTAATACAATTTTTTCTTTGCAGCATAAGTCAAAATTGCACAAATTGTTTTTGAATCCTGAATTTTACCTGTTTTAATCATAGATAGTACCTTTTTGAAATCCATTTTTACAACTGATAAAATCTCATCCTCATCTAGTTTCAAATCTGAAATTTTCTTTAATCCTGAGGCTACAAAACAATGAATTATCTCTGCATTATAACCAATTGACGGATAATACGTAATCAAAGGAGTCATCTTTTTCGCCCTATATCCTGTTTCTTCTTCTAATTCTCTAAATGCACATTTTATTGGCTCTTCTTTTTTTTCTAGTGTTCCAGCAGGAATTTCTAGAACATACCCATGTGGAAATCTATGTTGTTTAACTAGAATAATTTTTTTGTTTTCGTCAAAAGCAAGCATTGCTGCAGCTCCCCTATGTTTAATAACTTCACGTTTGACTTTTCTACCTTCTATTTTTCCATCATAAACACTAAGACCTAAAATTTTTCCTTCATAGATCTTTGTTTCTTTCATATTGAATATGAAATATCATTCTTATTTAATTTGTTTGATAAGATAAATGTAGTTTAGGTGATTTTTTGAAATCATTAATAGCTTTTTCAATCCATTTAATGTAAAATGAAATCTTTTTTGGAATGAACAAATCTGCTGATTTTACATTTTTAATATTTCTAACTTTTTGTGTTAGTTCATCCATTTTAAAAATACTATCACTATACATAAACAAAACAATTTGGTTTTTTGCTATAAAAGGAATTTGTAAATATGATTCTGAAAATGAATCATTCAAAGTTTCTAATGTTTCTTTTAAATCTCCTTCAATCCATGTTAGTATAGCATGAGGAATAAAAGTTTCAATTTTCTTTGGATCATAAACTAAGGTAAATTGAATTCCATCATTATCATGAAGTTTTTCTATACATCTGGTAATTGTTTTAGTTGACATTTTTGTATTCTTTGCAATTTGTTCAATTTTTTGTCTAGGATTTTTGATTAGTTCTTCTAAAATCTCCAAATCTGTTTTTGTTAAATTTGAACTGAATCCGGGATTTTCTGCCTCAAAAATACTTAGAACCCTAACATCTTTCATCAATTTTTTTGCAAGTTCAATTTTTTGATTCATGTTTTCTTTAATAGAAATCCCACAAACTGTTATTCCTCCTACACATGGTACAACAAAATATGGTTCACCCACAAGGCTTGCTTGTTCTAAAATTTCTGAAATATTCTCTCCTGTCACTACAAAGTACAATATACCATATCCCAATACTGGAGGCTCAACTTTGATGAAGAAATCCTCAATGATCTTATTTGCCTGCATCTTTCGAATTCTGGCTCTAACTGCACCTCCTGAAATTCCTAATTCTATGCCTATTTGCCTATCAGATTCTCTACAGTTGTTCAATAATCTATTCAAGATTTTCATATCTAAATTGTCCATTATATCACTTAAAGAGACTCCATGAAGTATAGAAATAACTAATATGATATAAAATTGTCTATACTGTTAGCACTATGTATCATAGACATTAAATATTAGACTATTTTACTTCTTTCGTGGATTATAGGGTTAAACTTGCAAAAAGAATGCTATTCAATCAGAAAGGCAGTTTGATTGGAGCTGTTTTAGCAGTTACAGTTGGAATTTTAGTAATTCATGTAAACTTTGTAATTTTTCAGGGATTGTATGATGCCATTGTTAGAGACATTAGTGATTACAACACTGGCGATGTTATAGTAACTGATGAATTTGATTTTATTGATAAATCTGATCAATCTTTGGTTCGATGGTTTGAACGAATTCCAGTTGTTCAAGCCGCGACACCGCGGCTTTCTACCACTTCAGAAATGAACATGACTAAAAATGGAAAGCTAATTGAAGAAACTAGAATTTCATTAGTTGGTGTTGATCCATTTAATGATGTTAGAGCATCTACTGTACATGAAACAGTTACTGAAGGAAGTTATGTTTTTGCAAGAAATGCAATTGTATTAGGATCCAACGTTGCAAGAGATCTTGGAGGAGCTCAAGTTGGTGATAGTGTTAAAGTTCTGGTTGTCGATAGATGGGGTGAAGATCAAATAAGAAGATTTACAGTTACTGGAATTGCAAATTCTCCAGGAGGTCAAGGATTTGATTATTCTGGAGTTATTCACATTGATACATTAAGAGATATGATGAGTAGACCTGGTGATACTGGTTCATTTATGGTAAAACTTTATGATAGTTCCAAAGCTCTCGAAGTAAAAGAATTCTTTTTACGTTCATTTCCAAATCAAGATTTTCTTGCAGAAACAACAGAGGAAGCATCAGAAGCACAATTACAAGGTTTTAGATCTGGCATTGCTATGATTAACATGATTGGATATTTTGGAATGGGGGCATCTGCATTTGCAATTGTTACAATTCAAATGATGTTAGTAAATGGAAAAACAAGACAAATTGGTGTTATGAGATCAATTGGAGCTAAACGAAAAGATATTTTGATAATTTTTATCTTTCAAGGAATGATAATTGGAGCTATTGGTGCTGGTGTAGGTACTGCAGCAGGATTAGGTTATACTGTATATGCAAAGGAAACTAAAATGTCATTTAATGGTAGTCTTCCTTTAGAAGTAAGTTACAACTGGGAAAAAATTATTCAGACAGCCTTGACTTCTTTTATTTTGGCTATGATTGCATCCTTGTATCCCTCGTATAGAGCTACAAAATTACTACCTGTGGAGGCTATGAGAACTGTCTAGTGTACTTGAAATTAATAATATGAGCAAAATTTATGGTGAAGCAGATAACCGAGTAAAAGCTCTTGATGATGTTTCATTTTCAATTAAACAAGGCGAATTTGTTTTAATTGTTGGAAGTTCTGGGTCAGGTAAATCCACATTACTAAATATGATTGGATTATTAGATCATCCTACAAATGGTAAAATTGCAATTGATGGAATTGATACTACAACACTTAATGATGACAAAATTTCTTCATTCAGAAATAAAAAACTAGGATTTATCTTCCAATTTTCAAATTTGCTTACTGATCTTTCAGTTTTAGAAAATGTTTTGTTACCTCTACAAATTGCAGGAAATAACACATCAGAGAAAGATGCTATCGATTTACTAAGGGCAGTAGGACTAGAAGATCAAATCCATAAACGTGCCAATAAAATATCTGGTGGACAAGCTCAAAGAGTAGCTATTGCAAGAGGTTTGATCAATAAACCATCAATTGTATTGGCAGATGAACCAACAGGTAATCTTGATTCTGTTACTTCAGGAACTATAGTTCAACTAATGAAATCAATGGCTAAAAAACTAAATCAAACATTCATTATCGTAACACATGATAGAGAACATTTTGGTGATGTTGATAGAGTAATTACGATAAAGGATGGTAAAGCTTTTGAGGGTGATCAACCTTCGCAAATGGAGATTATTGCCAAATGAATTTTAAAATTATTTTATTATTATTTGTAATTGGATTATTCCCAATCATGTTTGATAATTCTTATGCACAAATAACTTCTGGCGGATTTGGTCAGTCTCCATTTGAAAGAGATTTTGGTGATGTAAAGTTCTTGGATGCATATTTTGGTACTCTAAATGACAAAATTGAAGTTGAAGCAGGCGATAGTAATGTGCCATTTACAGTTGTGTTTGCAAATGTTGGTACTCAAGATATCACTGGAATCCGAGGACAATTGTCATTACCGTTTAACTTTTCTCCATCTGATGGTCCAGGCTCAGTAATTCACGCTGATAGTGATTCTAATTCACTGGCAGGAGAGAATTTCCATCTAACGTTTTTTGTAAATATCAATGAAAATTCACAAATTCAGCAATATCCTGGAACTGTGAAAGTAGATTATTCAAGATTAAGAGAATCTGGTGTTAGAACAGCATTTGCAGATTTTGATTTTAAGGTTACAGGCGATAGTGTCATTAATGTAAAAGCACAAGAACCTTTTCTTACATCTTTAAGGACCAACAATGTTGTAATTGAAATAGCTAATGATGGAACTGCCCCAATTTCTGGGGTAGATATTGTTGCTACAAATACATCTACAGAACTTGCATCTACATCATCATCAACTACCAATGTTGAAAATGTTGTAATTTTAGAATCTAGTTGGGATGTTGGAAACATTGATGCAAAATCAGCAAGATATCTTACTGCAACTGTATATGTTCCTGAGTCACTAAAAGGTGACACATTAAGAATTCCACTATCAATTCAATATTATAATGCACATGGAGATTTACACGAAATTTCAAAAATTGTAGATTTTTACATTAAGGGATTAATTGATTTAACAATTTTCAATGTAGATGTAATTGAATTGTCTGGAACACAAATGGTTATTGGAGAAATAATTAATGAAGGAAACGAAGATGGTTTGTTTGGATTTGTTTCTATTGAATCTAAAGGTGACTCGAATATTAAATCTGCCACTCAGTTTATTGATGAAATTGAAATAGATGCACCAGTACCATTTAATGTTCCAATTGAATTTGATGGCGAACCAAAGTATGGCGAACATGATATCACTATAACTGTACGATACAAAGATAGTACTAGAGATGAGATCTTTTTAACTCATGATCAAACAATTACTGTAACTGAACCATCAAATGGAGATGAGAATGGTACTGACCCAACAATGATAATTATTCCAATCATTTTGGTATTGGCAGCTGCATTTTACATCATTCGTAGGCGTAAAAAGGCTTCAATCCAAACTAGTTGAGGACATAATTTTAAATCTAAAATGGAGAAATAAGGATATTAAATTGAGATTAACATTCATCATTCTCATTGCAGTCTTGGCAATTGGCAGCATCGTGATTGCTTTAGGCTATCTATCTACACCTGAGTATCTTGATGTTCCTGAAATCTCTAGTCAATATGATAAATTAGAAAAATACAAAAATGAATTAGAAAAAATTAATCAGCATAACCAAGATGTTTTAGAAGATTTAGAAAACCAAATCAAAAATTCTGATGATATTCATCTTGATCAAATTAATGAAGAGATCAAAGTGATTAAACGAGTAATTGAAGAAAACAAGGCAGAATTGGAACAAGTAATTATAAAATTGTCTCAAATGGAATCTAATCCATAGATATAACTAATTTCCATTAATGGGAAATTTAGATCATAATTATATCATATCTTAGGTAAGTAATATTGGGTATGGCAAAGGGCTTGTTTCTATTTCTAGCTGGTAGTATAGTGGGTTTTATTACGACACCACTTTTGTAAACATAATAATTTTCTAAATTCATATAGTTATTCCTAATTTAACCAATGTTGGAAATACATCAAAAATTAACAATTATTGGAGCAATTTTACTGGCAGTGACATTTTTGATTAATTACTATCATCAAGATACTCATCCTGGTGTTGGCTTTAACTATGCATATGTTACTGGAATATTGATGTTGGTAGCATTCTCAATTAGTTTTGTAATGTTTACAAAAAATCAATTGAAATCCTCTTAATTTTAAAATGCAATAGATGGTGTAAGGTCATTTGTGAAAAAAGCCTTCATCCTATCTATTTGAATACTCTCAATTTTATTTGAATAAAACATACTCGTAGAAATTATCAGTGAGATCTAAATACTATTTTGAAATATTTTATCTAGTCGTCACCAAAATACAATCCGTTTTTGGTCTTAGGCTATTCATATTCTATACCGTAAGATTATAAGCAATTACTAGATCTTGCGATTATGCCTGGGGATGAAATTGAAGTCCCAAAGGAATTAAGAGAATTCATGCTTGAAGAAGCAGAAGAAACATTCCTTGGACAAAAAAACGGTGCTGAGAAACAATATCGTTATGGAAATTTACACATTAGAGAATATCATGATAAATTTTTAGTTCATAATGACAAAATTGATCCAAGAAAAGATCCGATAGGACATTTAGTTTATGATGCACCTGAAGTTTTGATTGGAATTACATGTGCTATTTTTGGAGGTTCACAAATTGCGAAAAAAGTTTTTAACAATAATTCAAAAAAATTATCTGTTACTTCTGGTTTATTTTCTTCAATAATTTCTGGATATATGGGATATTTGGCAACGAAAAAAATTAAAACAATTTTGGAGTAAAATAATGTCTACTGTTAGAACAATTCAAGTGCTCTTTAAACTACTACCATCTATTCTTGCATTACGAAAAGACAGAAAGAAATGGATTAATCAAGATAAAAACCAAATTGATTCTCAACAATTTCGAAAAAATGCAAGAAAAGTTCTTGATACTTTTATTTCACTAGGCCCTGTATACATAAAATTAGGTCAATGGCTTTCTTCAAGAGCAGATATTTTGCCTCAACCATATTTGGAAGAGCTTTCAAAACTTCAAGATAGTGTTCCTTCTGCTCCTTTTGATCAGGTTAAACCAATAATTGAAAAAGAACTTGGACCAATTGATGAAAGATTTGATGAGATAGATCCAAATTCTATATCTGGTGCTTCACTAGGTCAAGTTTATCGAGGTACTGTTTCTGGCCAGCAAATAGTTGTAAAAGTAAAACGTCCAGGAATTGAAAAAGTTGTTGCAGAAGATCTCAAAGTTTTGAAAAAAGTTCTTCCATTTGCATTACGATTTGTTGATCCAAATTTGCGATATTCTGCAAAAGCTATGCTTTCTCAATTTATTGAGACAATTCATGAAGAAATGGATTATACCAACGAATCAAAGAATCTTAAAACAATCAAAAAAGATATGGAAAATTCATCCAAAGTTGTAGTTCCGACAGTTTATGATGATTTGTCGTCAAAAAATGTTCTCACTATGGAGTATTTGCCTGGAATTAAGGTAACAAATGTT
This sequence comes from Nitrosopumilus cobalaminigenes, assembly GCF_013407145.1. Taxonomy (NCBI): domain Archaea; kingdom Thermoproteati; phylum Nitrososphaerota; class Nitrososphaeria; order Nitrosopumilales; family Nitrosopumilaceae; genus Nitrosopumilus; species Nitrosopumilus cobalaminigenes. The sequence goes on along the minus strand of NZ_CP026993.1, from coordinate 1,476,637 downwards.
CAGGAATTAGATGAAAAAGGAATTGATAGAGAACAATTAGTCATTGATGTTCACAAAGTTTTCTTTACAATGCTTCTCAAGCATTCAGTTTTTCATGCAGATCCACACCCTGGAAATATTTCAGTTACAGATGATGGAAAACTCATTTTGTATGACTATGGAATGGTTGGACGAATCAATAATGAGACTCGATTCAAACTAATTCGACTTTATCTTGCATTAGTTGAACGAAATCCTCCAAGAGTTGTTAATGCAATGAATGATCTTTCAATGTTAACTCCTGGGTACAACAGAGAAGTTATAGAAAAAGGAATTGAACTTTCTATTCGTGCAATGCATGGAAACAAACCTGATGAAATGGAAGTTCAAAGTTTAATGGAACTTGCAAATCAAACCATGAGTAAGTTTCCATTTGTATTACCAAAAAATTTAGCTTTGTATATGAGAATGGCTTCAATTATTGAAGGAATATACAAAACACATGATGTTGATTTCAAATTTGTTAAAGTTTTAAAAAATATTCTCCAAGAAGAAAATCTTATCCCGAGAGCATATGTTGAAGAACTAAAGATTTCATTTGATAATTTCTCAAAATCAATTGATTCAGCATTGCAAATGGGGCCTGAAATGAAAAAACTCATGGATGAAGTTCAAGTTTACATGAAAAAAGGAAGACCAATGATTTTGATCAGTGGAAGTATATTTGCATCTGCAACTTTCATTGGATCTGTATTTTTGTATCAATCAAGTGAGATACTTGGCTTAGTTGGAATGATTAGTTCTGGTTTGATTATGGCAGCATCAGGATTTTTTAGAAAATATTAAATTATTCTATAGAAATATCTTTGCCCTTTTTTGAAACAGGAATAATTAATGTAAGAACACCTTCTTCATATTTTGCTGATTCTATTTTTTCTTCTCCTTCCTTTACTTCAATTGGAAGTCTAATTTTTTTATCAATTACATTTGGTCTTTGATTTGAAATTAATGTTTCAGATTCTTTCTCATCAATTGTTTTTTTAGCATTGATAGAAAGAATATCTCCACATAAAGACAATTCAATTTCTTTTTTTGTAAATCCAGGCATGTCAATTACAATTTTCAAATTTTCATCATTGAGATACATGTCCATTGGAGGCAAAACAAACTCATAGAATTCTCTTGATTTGTTTCCAATCTCTTTGATTACTTCTTTAACAAGACCCATTTTGTGTTATATGCTCAATTTTTGGTTATAAACCTTGATAGATTTTTAATCAATTAATTTCTCTGTTTTGATAACTTATGATTATTGTAATTGAAGGTGGAGATCAAGCAGGCAAGTTTACGCAATCTACAATGTTGGAGAAAGCCTTGAAAAAACGAAAAATTAAGACCAAATTATTTCATTTTCCCGACTATGAAACCCCCATTGGTAAAGAAATTAGGAAATATTTGGATGGAAAACGTAAATTCCCTCCACAAGTAATTCATTGTCTTTTAGCTGCTAATAGATGGGAAAAACTAAATGAAATTGTGGCAGCTGAAGAAAAAAATTCTGTTTTGATTATGAACAGGTATTATCATTCAAATCTGATTTATGGATTAGCAAATGGCTTGAAACAAAAATGGCTTGAGAATTTGGATCAAGGTTTACCAAAATCTGATCTTGTAATATTACTTGACGTTACTCAAAAAGAATCATTTCGTAGACAAAAAACCCATAGAGACAAGTTTGAAAAGAATGAAGAATTTTTAAGAAAAATATCCAAAATCTATCGAACTACAGCAAAGAAAAAACATTGGAAAATTATTGATGCCTCAAAACCTAAAGATGAAATCCATGAAGAAATTTTAAAGACATTTTCAAAAAAACTTGGCTTATGAAAAAAAATTATCTAGATATTATTGATCCAATTCATGATTTTATTCGTGTATATGATTATGAACTTCCAATAATTGACAGTCCTCTTTTTCAAAGATTAAGGAGGATAAAACAACTTTCTGGGGCTCACTTGACATATCCTTCTGCTCAACATAGTAGATTTGAGCACTCTCTTGGAGTAATGCACATTGCTAGCCAAGCTGGCTTTTCATTAAATGAAAAAGGATATCTCGATTCTGATGATGTACAAATTTTACGAATTGCTAGTTTGTTACATGATATTGGTCATGGACCATTCTCTCATTTGTTTGAAGAAGTAATACAAGAAAAAAAAATATCACATGAAGATTATGGTAAAAAAATAATTTTGAAATCTGAAATTGGTGACATATTATCAAAAACTGGATTCAACAAAAAATTAATTACACAAATAGCTTTTGGAGAATCAAAATTCCAATACCTAAATGAAATTGTTTCAGGTGCCCTGAGTGCAGATATGATGGACTATTTGCTTAGAGATGGTTATTTTACAGGAGCTGAACATGCAAAAGTTGATCACAAAAGGATAACACAGTCACTTGATGTACATAAGAAAAAACTTGCCTTGGAACGTTCAGCTTTGTATTCCTTTGAATCTATGATGCATTCTAGATATCAGATGTTCAAAGCAGTGTATTTTCATAAAACTGTCCGTGCAGCTGAAGTGATGTTAATTGAAGCATTAAGACTATCTGATGATGAGTTTGGTTTTACATCTTTTAATCTAGATGAATTTGTTAAACTAACTGATGAATACGTCCTAGCATCTTTACTCACATCAAAATCATCAAAATTAAAACGTGCAAGACAATTTGCTGAAGACTATCAAAATAGAAAATTGCTAAAATGCGTCTTTGAGAGAATTCTTACCAGTCCTTCTAATTTGAAAAAAACCCGAACTGATGAACTTAGAATTGAACTATCCAAAAAATCAAAAGTTGATGAAAATGAAATATTCATTGATAGTTCTGTTACCCCATCAATCCCACTAGCTCCCTCAAAAAATGAGTCAAAATCAATAGTATTGATTTCTAATGAGGGTGGAAAATCATCAGCAAAAGAGATGCCAATTTCTCAAATCCCAGTAGTTTCGGCTATTTCTGGGTTCATGAATATACTTAGAATCTATACTCACCAAAAGAACAGAAAAAAAGTTGAAATTGCCGCAAAATCAATCATTGGTGATTTAAAATGAAAAAACGAATTGTAATCAAATTATCTGGACGTGTTTTTGGCATGGATAATGTCAAAGAACTAAAAAAATATGCTGCATTTCTAGTAAAAATTAGCAAGTTTTGTCAACCAATAGTGATTGCTGGAGGTGGAACCATCGCCCGACATTATATTTCTCATGCAAGAACTTCTGGAGCTGATGAATCAACCCTTGATGAACTTGGAATTGAAATTTCAAGACTAAATGCAAAACTGTTGATATATGCTCTAAAAAATAAAGCATATTCTCATCCACCAACCACTTTACAGGAAGTTAAACATGCAGTTGATGATGGATTAATCGTAGTTGCTGGCGGTCTTCACCCCGGACAAAGTACTAACGGAACTGCAGCACTAATTGCAGAAAAAGTAAAAGCTGAGCAATTTCTTAATGCTACAGATGTTGCTGGTGTTTATGATATGGATCCTAACAAATTCAAAAAAGCAAAAAAATTCAAACGAATTGAGATGAAAAATTTGAAAAATATGCTAGTACATGAAGATTCTGTAGCAGGTGGTTATGATTTGATGGATATTGTAGCTCTAAAAATTATTGAGCGTTCAAAAATAAAAACAAGAATTCTAAAGGCCGATCCAAAAATCATTGAAAAAGCAATCAAAGGTGGCGATGTAGGCACTGAGATTATTCTTCCTTCAAAATAATTATTCTAAACTGTCGTTTTGAATTGTTGGTCTAGTCTCAGACCAAATTTGAATCTGTTTTTCAGGATATTCTAAAATTCCTGTATCTCTAAGTTTTTTGTATATTGATAAGGCCTCTTCTTTTTCTACAGCCTTGGATTGAGCCTTTGTAAAACCATCTTTATCTACAATAACTGCTACATGTCCATCTGGAGATTCAATTACTGCGGTAAATTCTTCTTCTCCTACAGGATGAAATTTTCCATCAATTTTCTTTGTAGTCAAAGTAAGCATTCCAAATCCAGCTACATCAAACATTTTCATCTGTGATTTACTGGCTCTTTGTTTTCCTTGCTGAACTGCTTGAAAATACTGCATAATTTTCCTCCCTCTGGAATGGTATAATAACTATCTCAACATTTAAGACATCAAGAGGAAATGCAAAATTCATGAATCCTAAAATTTTTGTTGGTGCTGCAGTTGCCGCTCTTGCTGTTATTTTAGGAGGAATTCTATTAACAGGACCTACAATTCAAATCACTGATCAAGCAGGTAATTCAGAAACTAGTATACCACAAGCAAAACCTCTTCAAATTGAATTAGAAGATATTTCAATTGCAAAAATATCTGAACGATCTGTTACCATTGAAATAGCATTCAAACTATCAAACCCAAATCCACGTGCCATGATTGTACAAACTATGGATTATCAATTATTTGAAACAGGTTATTCTGAAACCGAACAAATTACCGGTGGTGAAATTGGTAGTAGACCTACAGGAATGGTAGAATTTGGATCAAACTACTATACTTTACTTGGTGAAAATTCAATTATTCTAAAAGATTCTAAAACAATAAAAAATACTGGAAATACTGCCGATCTTTGGGAAGCCTTTGAAAATGATAATCCAACATGGAGGGTATCTGGTGATGTCTTTTACAACCTAAGCTCAATGACTAGTGGTCAAGAGAATGAGCTTCATTTTGAATTCACAAAATAATCTCTATAGTATCACAAAATCTTAAAATTATGATATTATGTTTTTAGAGGAAATATATTGGCAAAGTTATAAAAGCCCGTTTCATTGTTTTTTATCAAATGGCAGAAGCAGGTATGGCCGCATTTGGCGCAGCAGCAGGAGTCGCAATTGCACTCGCAGTAGTGTGTTTCGCTCTTCGTGGTAAAGGACATCCAGAACCACTAGATTAACCAAAGGAATTTTTCCTTTACAATATTTTTCTAATTTTTCACTAATCTTTCTTGTCGCCAAATCCTAGCATCTCTGCTAGGTCTAATTGTTTAGTATTCTTCTTTTTCATGAAACATCTTTCATAGTATTGACAATCTGTACATTCAATTGATGGTTCTAAGATAGGTGTTTTTTTCTCTTTTAGAAGATCATTTAGAACTCGAACTCGTCTTATTACTTCTTCAAACATTTTCTTGTTTCGTGAGATTGAAAATGTTGTTTCTTTTCTATCTCCAGTAATGTAAACAATAATTCCATCTGGCTTGTCATAAATCCACATACAAGCATTAAGATAAAGAACATCATTTGCTAGAGGATTTTCTAACTCATTTGTTGCTCCTCTGAATATGAAAATTGAATCATCAATAAGCATGTCAACTTGACCTTTCAACTTGATATCTTCAATATCGAATTCTTTTGGGTCGCTTCCATATTGTAATTTCCTAAGTAATCCTGAAAGAAGCTCATTGAACCCTCTTCTTTGAACCTCTTTAGGATCGATTCTATTATAGTATGAACGTCTTAGGCATTGAACTGCTTCATGAAGATGTATAGTTTGAATGTTTGCTGAATCAATGTCGATTTCTAACTCTTTTCCAATAGAGTTTAATGCATTTTCAACAATACCTCGAAAATCTCTATCTCCCATCATGATAAATCATTTCATTACTATGATCACTTATAGTTTAGCTCATAATTTGAGTCAAATATTTTGAAATTTTACCTGAAAATGCTAAAATGACAAAATGCATGGAAAATCCTAGCACTGCGCCTACAGCAAGATTCCCTGTTCCAAAATATATTCCTAAAAATATGGCTAGTGGAGGTATTGAAAAAATCATTGCTAAAAACGTGCTAACCCAGATAGTATTGATTAATGTCTCTGTAGAAATATTCTGTTTTTTCTTTGGAAATTTGATCATTTTGAAAACTATTCTTTCACAATTAGTTTTGCCATGGTGATATCTGTGCCAATTTTTTGCTCAACTGCATAAGCAATAGCTGCCAAATTTCTTACCTCAAAAGATGTCAATTTTGTAATTCCTATGATTGTAGCGAAACTAAACATTTTGGTAAATGATCTTGCTGATGAATTGTAAAGTTCCATCTCAAATGATCTTTCAAATTGAGCTACAGCGTCTAATTCATTTTCAACATCAGGAATTAAATTCTTGTATTTTGTATTTGACAATTCAGCAAATGCATCTCTAATTGTTGCTGCTGCCATCATTCTTTGAAGTAATTCTTTTGGAACTGATGGAGTTTGTGAAACTATCAAGTCTTCAATCTGTGAATCATCTAATCCCCAAAACTTTCCTCTAATTACACTGAGAAGATTGTAAAAGTCAACATCCATTCCAACTATTTTTATCACTTCTCTATCTCTAGTATTTTTTAAAGCACGTCCTAATTGTTGATACAAAATTTTATCAAAATATGTATCAAAAATTTGAATATTTTTAGTTTCATTATACAAAGAAGCTGCTTTTGAAATTTCATCACCAAATTGAACTGAGTTTAGGCTTGCAACTGTTTCCTCCAAGTCTTTTGAAACTAATGCTTTGATAATTACATCTCTTTGTTTGATTAATTCTTCTGCACGTAGATTAATGTGAGTTTCAATCTCTTCTTGAGATTTACCTAATACTTTGCCTTTGAGAATTTGTTTTAAATTTGAAATGATGAATTTCATATAATATGCGTCTAGAATATCTGAATCTCCTGCAGTTTTTGCAATTGAATAATGCACTCCTGCTAAATGACCTCTTAAACCAGATTCAATACTTTGAGAAGTATATGGTTTTTGGACATCAGAAATTGCATCTCCATAAATTGTATTTTTGATTCGGGTCATTAATTCTTCAAGATCTCTTGATTCTGCCAAAGTCTGCAAATCAGCCTTTTTAAGCAATTTTCCTCTTTGACTGTATGATTTTACAGATGCGTAGACATTCTTACCCATTAAAAAAACATGATGAGTAACCGATTTTAATGTTTGGCGATATTATTGCTCATCTGGAATAATTCTATTTAGAAATTTCAATGCCTCATCTTTTTCTTGCTTAGAGAATTTCAAAAAAGCATCTAAAATCTCCTTTTGGATTATTAGTGATTCATCTGAACTTTCGCTTAATTTTGAAAGATCAAAGGGCAATAATTTACTAATCTTATCCTCACAAAATTGTTTTACATATTTTTGGAATATTGAATGAGTGAAATTTGGACTAGATCTAATCAAACTAGAGAGAATTTCTTCAAATTCCTTTTCATCTGAATCTGCCAATGAAAAAAATTCTTTCATGAGATCTTCTTTATTTTTAACTTCAGTAATTGATAATGCAACCAAGATTCCTTTTTTTGTCAAATGATAATATGGAATTCCTTTTTCTTGTAGTGCTTTTGGGCCTCTTTTCAAAGGTAATCTGCCATCTTCTTCTGCAATCCCCATAGGAAGTAAGATCTCATCTAAATCACGAAATATCCCTGAATAGATATTCTTCCAAGCAATATCGTGTTTTTTTGCAATTCTTTGAGAGATCCCGGTTCTTGTTCTTTCTGCAGGATTTGCATTACTTCCAAGGATTGTAATGATAGATCTTTGTCTATTTGCTTCTCCAGTAAGATCATTGCCTTTTGTCTTGAATGTATCAAAAATTGCTAATTTTGTATCTGATTTTACCTTCATTTGCTCACCATTATCACAATATTCATATTTTATGTTACTATCAGAATACACTAAAATATAATAATTTACTTTTTTGCATGCTTTCGAGTCTTCAACCCTTAAATAATTTTCAATTTCGATAAATTTAATGAATTCTAGGAACTACAAGTATGCTCTATTACTTGTAGCCGCAGTATCTATCACAGCAACTGGTGCTATGTCTCAGGCATATGCACAAAGTGTTGAAGATGGTATGGACGGATATGTCAAAGGAACCAGTGGAATTTACACTGGCAATCCTGCAGAATGTTGGTATGATGATGGCGAAGGCGGCATGCTACCTTGTCTTATAGACACAGGTGATACAGCATGGATGCTAACAGCAACATCAATGGTACTACTCATGTCACCCGGAGTCGGTTTCTTTTATGGCGGATTAGCCAGATCAAAGAACATCGTCAACGTACTTGGTATGACCCTTATTGTAATGGGTCTAATGTCAGTACAATGGGTTCTATGGGGATACTCACTAGCATTTGGTGGAGTTGATTCTGATGCAAACTTATTCATGGGTAACTTAGACTATGTTGGATTTAACATGGTATCAGCTTGGGCACCATTAGGTGAAGTTGGTCCTTGTGCAGACACATGGTCAGCTGCTTATCAAATGAATGAAATGAAGGACGGCGACTATTGTAGTCAAGGTTGGCCAGGTACAGTACCTCACCAACTCTTTGCAATGTTCCAAGCAACCTTCGCAATCATTACACCAGTTCTAATTATTGGTGGCTTGATTGACAGAATCAAATTCAGCGCATTGATCGTATTCGTACTCTTATGGGGTACCTTCGTTTATGATCCAGTAGCACACTGGGTATGGGGAGGAGGCTACATAGGAGGAGGTTCACTTGACCTCGATCCAGACTTATCGCCATCTTATGCATTAGACTTTGCAGGTGGTACTGTAGTACACATTACTTCAGGATTTGCAGCATTGGCTGGAGCCTTAGTCCTTGGCAGACGTCTTGGATATGGTAAAGTGCCAATGGAACCACACAATATCCCAATGGTAGTCCTCGGAGCAGGAATACTCTGGTTTGGATGGTTTGGTTTCAATGCAGGAAGTGAAGTTATGGTAGACGGCATTACCGTCAGCGCATGGACTGTTACAAATACAGCAACTGGTATGGCTGCAGTCACTTGGGTGCTCATGTCTTGGGCACATACAGGAAAACCAAGTGTCGTAGGAGCTGCATCAGGAGCAGTAGCAGGATTGGTAGCAATCACACCAGCCTCAGGTTGGGTAGGTCCAATGGCTGCGATTATAATCGGTATTGCAGCTGGTACAATTTGTTATGCAAGTATCGCGTTCAAGAGTGCACGCAAATGGGACGACGCATTAGATGTATGGGGAGTACACGGAATGGGTGGTCTAACAGGTGCAATTTTGACTGGTACATTAGCTAGCCCACACGTTTGGGATACTGGAGACGGTATCGGAGCATGGACTGGTACTGCAGAAGGAATGGAACAGCAAGCAATCAGCATCCTTGGTGCTGCAATATCAATAGGCTATGCCTTTGGTGTTACAATTGTAATCCTCAAAGTAATGGATGCCGTATGGCCTGGCGGAATCAGAGTCACTCCTAAAGAAGAGGAGATTGGTCTCGATTTGGCACAGCATGGCGAAAGAGCATACGTTAACGAATAGAAAAAAAACCCTTTTCTTCTTCTTTTTATTTTAATCCAAATCAATTTAGTCCTGATCATTTTATCTAAATCATGTTAATCTCTACGACTGAATTGAATTCTATTCTAAATGATCCTAATGTCATAATAGCTGATACTCGTTCTTTCAAAGAATATTCTGAAGGTCATATTCCAGGATCTGTTCATTTGGATCTATTTGCATTTCATTGGATTGATACCACTGAAAAGGGAATTGAAAATTTCAATAATCAAACACGAAACCTACTTTCATTTCTTGGAGTGACCCCAGAAAAGAAAGTTATCTTTTATGATTCAGTTTCTGGAATGCTTGCCGCAAGAGGTGTTTGGATGTTGATGTATTTTTCACATCAAAATGTCTTGATGTTAGATGGAGGAATTACAAAATGGAAAAAAGAGAATCTTTCTCTAGAGACAAAACCCAATGGTTTCAAACCCTCTACATTTTCAGGAAAAATCAATCCAGATATAATTTCAGGATTTGAAAATATTAGAGATAATCTAGATAATTTGAAAATCCTTGATGCTCGTTCTCCTGGAGAATATGACGGAACTACAATTCGTGCTGCACAATCTGGCCATATTCCAAAATCCATCAATATTGATTGGAATCAAAATCTCAACGAGGATGGTACTTTCAAAAATGATGATGAATTATCTCAAATGTATGATTTCCCAAAAGATTCTGAAATAGTCACTTATTGCCAGGGGGCATATAGAGCTGCAAATTCCTTTTTGGTTTTGAAAAAATTGGGATTTGAAAATGTTAGAGTTTATCTTGGCTCTTGGGGAGAATGGGGAAATAGATTGGATTTACCTGTAGAGAAATAAATCTCCAAAAAGGTTCTAGTACCTAAGAGTCATTACATTGAATTTGAAGAATGAAATTTTTGATGGATTATTCTGTTCCTTTGGTAATTAAAACAGGACATTTGGCATGTTCAAGTACTCCGCTTGCGACACTACCCAACACGATCTTTCTAAAACCTGTTCTGCCATGAGAGCCTATTACAATCAAATCAATGTTGTTGTTATCAGCAAAAGATACTATTCCGTCTGAAGATGATGGATTGTGAATTATTTTTATAGAAAACGGGATATTTTTTTCATTAGCTTGGTCTTCTAGTTTCTTTAGCATTGCAGTTGCTGCATCTTCCTCCTCTTCCTGAATTTCTTCTAGTCTTTCAAGAGAAATTCCTGCAGAGTCTGATATTTTTGATTGTAACACCGTCATAACTATGAGTTTTGATTCAAACTTTTCAGCTATTTCCAGTCCTTTCTCAAATGCCTTTTGAGAATACCCTGAACCGTCAAATGGAACTAAAATCTTTTTCAATACACTGTATCATTTTTTTAAGAATTTATATCGTGTGGTTGATTTTCCAAGCAAACATTTCTTTTAAGTATCATAATAAATTAGTAAATTAATTTCTGTCTTTAGTATAAAATCGCAATCTTTGGAGATAATGAATTAAAAATCCCATAAAGTACTATGACTGATTCTGATTGTGAACATTATTGGGCTCCTAATGGGTCATATTTCTGCGTTCATTGTGGCTCAGATATTCAAAAACAATAATTTCAACAGTTATTATTTTACTCTAACAGAAATTTACTAGTCTTAATATGAATAAAATTCTCTATGCGATAATCCCTGTTCTAGCATTTTCTATAATATTTGTAAATGCATTTTATGGTCATTTGATTTTTGCATCAGAAACCCAAGAGGTTGTAAACAAGTATTCAGTGTACGTTCATTTACTATCTGAGTGGCAAAGTGATTCAAAAAATATCATTTTTGATGTTACTAATACTTGGCATAAATCTGATAAAATCAATAATGTAAATCATGTTTTTGATGCAGAGTCTAAAGAATACAACATAAATCAACTCCATGAAATTAATGGAAAATCCTATGTTGAATTAAAACACGAATTCAGTGATTGTCAAGAAGAATGGCAACCAATGTTGTATAGAAAAGCAGTAGATACTGTACGACATGAGATAGAATATGTTCAAGGACAGCAACTAAGTACAGATCCTAGTGTTTCTGTATACCCTGATATTGAAAACAAAAATTATGATAATTCAGAACAACAATCAAAAATTAAAAATGGATATGTCCAATTTTTCCCCATTTGCACATCACAAGATTCCACATCATATGACTATAGTGTAAAAACAGATAACAAAGATTTGGGTTTTGATGTATACTTTGTTTCATCATATATGCAAAGAGAACAATTTGCAAGTTCAGAGTTTGATTATTACTCTGAATCAGGATGCTATGGACAAAACAAACAAAGTTACAGTGGTACATGTAATAATCTCAAAAAAGACAGTGGATTGTTAGTTGTATTTCCTGATGATCTCAAACCCTGGACGACAAAAGTTACAGTAAATCTATATGAAAATTAGATTTCATTTGTCAATACGCTTAAGTTCATTATTATTTCAGAAAAATCATGGAAGGTTCAGAAATAGCTAGACGAGATCATCAGAGAAATAAATCTGAAATTGTAAAATTAGTGAAAGAAATGTTTAATCTAGAAAAATGGGGTGACGAAGAATACAAGAAAAAACTACAAGAACTAGTCATAAAAGATGAAGAATTAGTTAAAGATGTCATTCAAAAAATAAAGCTAGAAAAAGGATTAGAATAAAATCTGAAATTCATCACAATCGAAATTAGTTAAGAACTATTTCTTTTTCCAAATAAATTGATTGTAAATCAATTCTGGTCTAATTTGTCTAAATGGTTGTGCTCCACCATCATACCATTTGGTAAAGAACTCGTACAAGTGCAATCTGAGAGATTGAATGTATACAATTAATCCTTCAATCATCATAATTCCCAAGTTACCTCCAATAATCATTGCCATTGCTGCTCCTGATTCTGCACCCCCAAGTGATTGAAATGCATTGTTGACTGTCATGAGTAACGCTGCATGTACAAGTAACATAATTCCTAATCGAGCATAACTAATTGTATGTGCTAAACTTTCAACTGTCTTTCCAAGAAATACTTCCATGACTACATTTGCCGCCGAACCTCCATCTTCAGGATGTTTCTTAGCATGCATTACGCCACCAACCATCATCATGACCATTGATGCAATAATTATTACAACTGCAATTCTTGTAATGATCCATACTTCGGCCCATTCTCCTAAGAAAATTGTAACCCAAGGAACTGCTTCGGTATGAACTTTAGAATACATGTTCATCACATCATAATTTGCTCCAATTGCACACATCATGATAACAACAATTCCACCATAAAGTGTGATGTTAGGAATTGCTTCCATAAACATAACAAACTTGTGACCTTCTACAGCTAATCTTTTTACTCTTAGAATCATTGCCCAAACCAAATGAACAATTCCTATGAATAATGAAACTTTGAGAATGTTGATGACTTGTTCAAATGTTAATTCTGCTACACTAAGAATACCTACAATCCAACTAACTGAATGTAGTGCTCCGCCTTCTTCCAACAAGCCTTCTAATGGTCCCATATGATCTAGATGGAATCCAAATGCCTCACCTGCACCAACTCCTGCTATTGCAGCTGAAGCTCCAGAGATTGCAATCAGCATTCCCCATCTTGAAAGGGTACCTTGACCTTTGAATTTGAATAATAATCCCATTCCCATCAATAATAGACCGTGGCCCATATCTGCAAACATTAGCCCATAGAAAATTGGCCACATTAAAGCAATCATTGGAGTTGGATCTGCTTCCCCGTGCTTTGGAATACCTTGACTTTCTGTAATTACTTCAAAAGTTTTTACGAATTTTTTATTATCAAATAATGTTGGAATTTGTTCTTTTAATTTTGGATCAGTAATGTCTTCAACTACTGTCATCCATTGTTTGGTTGAATTCTTGAATTTTTCCTCCATTTTAGATGGAATAAATCCTTGAATTACTGCAAAGTGCTTTGTTCCACCTGGTTTTCTAACTGTTTCAAGAACATCTTTTGCTACTTGTGCTTCTTCATGAATTGCTAAAATATCACGTCTAATCTTTTTTGTAATCTTTGCAATTTGTTTTGCATTTACTTTCTGTTTCTCAGTCAACTCTTTAATTTTTGACTCTGCTAATGCATATGCTTCAGATGGAACTTGAGATATTCCTTCAGGAATTACAAATGGATTTGCATTAAACCCTCTTAGTACTTTGAGTGTTTTGTCAGAATCAGATATGCTAGAAATTACAAGAATTGCTGCTTTCTCTTTACTTGCTAAATCATATTTGTAAAATGTAATCCCTTCTAATGCTCTACTAATTTCTTCAAAGTCAGCAGAGTTTATGACAAAAAGATTTGTATAAAAATACTTCATCAATCCAAATCCTGAAAGATCAATGTTTAGTTTCTTGGCAATTTCTAGAGTTTCTTTTAATGATGTATATTCTTCAAGTGAGCGTTTTGTTGTTGCTTGTTCTTCTAAAAGTTTAGATGATTCATCAATAATTATTGGTGTTCTTTTTTTAAGGTCTTCTACCATGCTTTCTATTTCATCTATTTCATAATCTTTTTTCTTGATAGTAGTGCCTTTGAACATTATCTCTAATATTCCAACCATTGGGGGAATGCCTAGTCCTTTTACCACATCATCAATAGATTGGTAAGTTTGTTGAGCATCCAATAACAAATCATCAATTTCTGGTGTGACTATGTCATTTTCAGTATCAATTTTATGAAACCATTCAAATTCAGTTAATCTCGAAATCGCTCTTGGAGAGTCACTTCTTGGTAAAATTAAACTTCCAAGCTTTAGATCGGCTACTACCAAGATAATCCATCGGTAATTTCTTTGATTTTAATATCTTTCTGAAATGGCAAATTGATTCCCAAACATTAAAATCTATTATGGATAAATGGCACCCATTGGCAAATATTGCTTTAGAACAAACTATTGATAAAATCCTTCTTCAAACTGAAAAAGAGATTGAATCAAGTATAGATTCTGCATTATCTGACTCAAATCAAACCCTTGATGATGCTATTCCTAAACTAGAGCAAGAATATGATAAAATCATTGCAGATGGCAAGAAAGAAGCAGATAAAATTGAAAAACAGATTATTGGTAGTGCTGATATTGAAGCCAGAAATAAGCAACTTTTGGCTTTGGAGGAGTCCGTAGATAAGGTCTTTGTTAAAGCATTAGATGAAATTGCAAACACTGATCGCAGCGGTGATTATACTAATCTCATTAAATCATTATTAGATGAATCAACTAAAATTTTAGGTACAACTGAAGTTCTAGTCTCTACAAATTCTAAAGATCGTGATGTTGTTCAATCCGCATTATCTGGATTTCCTGGATCTGAATTATCATCTGATACCATTCAATGTATTGGTGGTGTAATTATCAAATCTAAGGATGGAGCAATGACATTTGATAATACTCTTGATGCAAGAATTGAGCGGTTGAAGCCTTTAATTAGGAAGGATATTGCAGCAAAATTCGGAGTGAATAATTAGTATGGCAGCTCAAGGTAGAATTGTTTGGGTAAGTGGCCCAGCTGTAAGAGCAGACGGTATGTCTGATGCAAAAATGTATGAGACTGTAACTGTAGGAAATTCAAAATTAGTAGGTGAAGTAATTCGACTTACTGGAGATGTAGCATTTATTCAAGTATACGAATCAACCAGTGGATTAAAACCAGGTGAGCCTGTAGTAGGTACTGGAAACCCACTTAGTGTATTATTAGGTCCAGGAATTATTGGACAACTTTATGATGGAATTCAAAGACCACTAAGAGAATTATCTAAAGCATCTGGTTCTTTCATTGGAAGGGGTATCACAACATCTGCTGTAGATATGACAAAAAAATATCACTTTGTTCCAACTGCAAGTAATGGAGATGAAGTTGCAGCAGGAAATATTATCGGAACTGTTCAAGAAACTGATCTTATCGAACACTCTATTATGTTACCACCAGACCATAAAGGTGGAAAACTTTCAAACCTTGTATCAGAAGGAGATTATGATTTAGAAACTGTACTAGCTACTACTGAAAAAGATGGACAATCAGTCGATGTTAAAATGTATCACAAATGGCCAGTACGAAAACCACGTCCTTACAATAAGAGACACGATCCAACTGTACCGCTCTTAACTGGACAACGTGTTATTGACACATTCTTCCCAATTGCAAAAGGTGGAACTGGTTCAATTCCCGGAGCCTTTGGAACAGGAAAGACTGTTACATTACACCAAATTGCAAAATGGGCTGATTCTCAAGTTGTTGTTTACATTGGTTGTGGTGAAAGAGGAAACGAAATGACAGAAGTTTTAGTTGAATTCCCACATCTTAAAGATCCACGTAGTGGAAAACCACTTATGGATAGAACTGTCCTTGTTGCAAATACCAGTAACATGCCAGTAGCAGCAAGAGAAGCAAGTATCTACACTGGTGTCACAATTGCAGAATATTACAGAGATATGGGTAAAGACGTTGTACTTGTTGCAGATTCTACAAGTAGATGGGCTGAATCACTCAGAGAAATGAGTGGTAGATTAGAAGAGATGCCTGCAGAAGAAGGTTATCCATCATATTTAGCATCTAGATTGGCAGAATTTTATGAAAGAGCAGGTCGTGTCCAGGCATCTGGTAGTCCAGACCGTAACGGTTCAGTTACTTTGATTGGTGCTGTATCTCCATCTGGTGGTGACTTTACAGAGCCAGTTACAACTCACACAATGAGATTTATCAAAACCTTTTGGGCTTTGGATGCAAAACTTGCATACTCTAGACACTATCCATCAATTAACTGGATGAACAGCTATTCTGGTTATCTTGCAGATATTGCAAAATGGTGGAGTGAAAACATTAGTGAAGATTGGTTTAACATTAGAAGTGAAACTTATGGTATTCTACAAAGAGAAGACACACTAAAAGAAATTGTCAGACTCTTAGGTCCTGAAGCATTACCTGATGAAGAAAAATTAATTCTTGAGGTTGCAAGAATGGTAAAGATTGGTTTGCTACAACAAAACTCATTTGATGATGTCGATACTTATTGTAGTCCAGAAAAACAATTCAAATTAATGAAATTATTAGTTGACTTTTACAACAAAGGACAACTAGCACTCAAAGAGGGTGCAGCATTATCTGACATTCGTGAACTTGGTGTAGTAAGCAGTTTACTTAAAGCAAGAATGGATATCAAAGATGATGAGATGCCAAAACTTGAACAATTAGATAAAGATATGCAAGAACAATTCAAATCAATTTCAGGAGTGAAAGTATCACATTGACAGCAGAAGGCGGAGTTCAATACAGTAAGATTGCAGAAATCAAAGGTCCTCTAGTTGTTGTAGATGATGTAGAAAATGCAGCATTTGATGAACTAGTAGAAATTGAAACTACTGAAGGTGAAAGAAGATTAGGTAAAGTTCTCGAAGTAGGAAATGGTAAAGCCATTGTCCAAGTCTTTGAGGGAACAACTGGATTATCAATCTCTGGAACTAATGCAAAATTTGTAGGTAAAGTTATGGAAATGCCAGTATCTAAAGAAGTACTTGGTAGAGTATTTGATGGACTAGGAAGACCAAAAGATGGACTCCCAGATCCAATTGCTGATAAATTTGTAGACATTAACGGAGAACCAATGAATCCAGAACAACGTGAATATCCAAAAGATTTCATCCAAACTGGTGTATCTGTAATTGATGGATTGATGACTTTAGTTAGAGGACAAAAACTTCCAATCTTTTCAGGTTCTGGTATGTCTCACAATCTTTTGGCAGCACAAATTGCAAGACAAGCAAGTGTTGTTGGAACACAAGATGACTTTGCTGTGGTCTTTGCAGCAATTGGTGTGCAATACAGTGAAGCAGAATATTTCAGACGAAGTCTTGAAGAATCTGGTGCACTCAAAAGAAGTGTTCTATTCTTAAACACTGCAGATGATCCTGCAATTGAAAGAATCATCACTCCGCGTGTGGCATTAACTGTAGCAGAATATTTGGCATTTGAATTAGGAATGCACGTTCTAGTAGTAATCACTGATATGACCAACTATGCAGAGGCACTAAGAGAGATTAGTGCAGCAAGAGAAGAGGTTCCTGGAAGAAAAGGATATCCTGGTTATCTTTACACTGACCTTTCAACACTTTATGAAAGAGCAGGAAAACTTAATGGAAGAAAAGGAAGTGTAACACAAGTTCCAATTCTATCAATGCCATCTGATGATATTACCCACCCAATCCCTGACCTTACTGGTTACATTACTGAGGGACAAATCGTAGTTGGTAGAGATTTGTTCAGACAAGGAGTTTATCCACCAATCAATATTTTGTCAAGTCTTAGTAGATTAATGAAAGACGGGATTGGTGAAGGAAGTACTAGGGATGATCACAGTGAAGTCTCTAACCAAGTTTATGATGCATATTCTAGATCACAAGAAGTAAAAGCACTAGCAGGTATTGTAGGTAAAGCAGGATTAACTGAAATTGACCTCAAATATCTTGAACTAGGTGATACTTTTGAAAAAGAATTCCTTACACAAGCAACCGATGAGAATAGAACTATTGAAGAAACACTTGCTCTCATGTGGAAGATTGTATCAAAATTACCAAAGAATGAGATTACTAAAATCAAAGACAAGCACGTAGAAAAATATTACAAGGAAGAGTAACTAAATGTCATTTGGACAAAACGTTGCAGCAACAAAAATTGAACTTTTCAAATATAAAAAATCTACACAAATAGCTGTAATGGTTCAGCAAATCTTAGATGATAAACGTAAAGTTCTCTTAAAAAATATTGAAGAGATGATTCAAGAAGCATCAAAAGCAAGAGGCGGAATTTGGGATCCTTTACAAGATATTTACAAATCCGTTAATGAGGCATATCTAGCACTAGGTACTAACACTGTTGACTCTGTTGCAGAATCCACTCCACCTGTAATGGAAGTAGATGTTCATGTTAGAAGAGTAGTAGATGTTAAAATTCCAGCACTTACTGTAACTGAAAAAGATACAAAATCAATGCCTTATGGATTTGCAGATACAAATTCTTCAATTGATAGAGCAGCAAAACAAATCAAAGAATTGATGCCAAAAATTTGTAAAGCAGCAGAATATGAAAATTCTATTTTTAGTCTTGCAAAAGCATTAGAAAAGACCCAGAAATTACTAAATGCTCTTGAAAATGTAATTATTCCACAATACAAAGATAATATTCGATTTATTCTATCTACTCTTGAAGAAAGAGAAAGAGAAGAATTCGCAAAGTTAAAAAAAGTAAAGGCAAAGATGGAAAGTAGATAATAATGGCAAAAGAAGAAATTAAAAAATTACTTGAAAACGCTAAAAAAGCTATAGAACAAGATCATGAGAAATTCTCAAAATCAATCAAAGATGATTTGACCTCTTTCAAAAAGAAAGCACTCAGTTAAACTGAAATTTTATTATCATGATTTAAATATGGATTTGAGAGAGCCTGATCATAAAATGAAACCTATCGTTTTACTACTTTTGGCAGCAGCAGTAATATCCGTAATTGGATCTACTGGAGTCGCATATGCTGCAGAAGGCGATGCAGCAGGAAGTTCTGATTCATTCAAAATTCTTGGTGCAGGATTAGCTTTCGGTCTAGCAGCATTTGGTGCAGGTATTGGTCTTGGCCAAGTAGGTGCAGCAGGACTTGCAGTAATTAGTGAAAACCCAGCACTACAGTCAAAAGTATTCATCTTCGTAGGTATGGTTGAATCCATTGCAATCTACGGTATAGTTATGATGTTTATCATCTTAGGACAATAGTCCAAACTACATATTTTTCAAATTTTTAAATAAATTATTTAATTATATTTTAGCTCGTTAACATCCAATACCCTTGCACAATATCTGCATTTGAGTACTCTCCCTCCCTTGTCAATTACATCCATTACAGATTCAATGTGTTCTGTACTGTTTGTAATACAATCAGGGTTGGAACATCTAAAAATTCTATCAATTTCATTAGGTAATGCTACTCTTCTCTTCTCAACAAGCTTGTATTCTTTTATCATGTTGATTGTTGCAGTTGGTGCAATAACTGCTAGTTTGTTGGTATCATCATCTTTTAGAAACTTGTTTTCGACTTTGATGATATCTTTTTTCTTAAATTTTCCACTTGGTACATTTAGAGCAATGGTGATTAGACTGCCATCTTTTCCATCAATTCTTAATGCATTGAGAACCTGTAGACCCTTTCCTTCGTCTATATGGTCAATTACAGTACCTTCCTTTATTCGTCGAACCATAAGGTCGGACTGTTCCATCAGAATACTTTGTATAGTCACCTGTATATATTATTGAAAGAATGAACGAGTTCTACCAAAAAGATATCCTCTCAATTAAGGACTATACCAAAGAACAACTTGAATCCATTTTTGCATCTACTGATAAAATCATGCAACTAAACCCTTCAGATAGGAGGGAGATTTGTAAAGGCAATACTTTGGGATATTTGTTTTATGAGCCAAGTACTAGAACTCGTCTTAGTTTTGATTCTGCCATGGCATCAATTGGTGGTAACTCTTTAGGTATTTCTGACATAACGTCTTCTTCTACCCAAAAAGGTGAAAGTCTTGCAGATACTGTTAGAATAATGTCTATTTACTCTGATATACTTGTTTTACGTCATACCTTGGATGGTTCAAGTAGATTTGCAGCTGAAATTTCTGATAAACCTGTAATTAATGCAGGTAGTGGAACTGAAGAACATCCAACCCAAGCAATTCAAGATTTGTTTACAATTAAAAAAGAAAAGAAAAAGATTGATGGTCTTAAAATTGGAATAGTAGGTGACCTAAAGTATGGACGAACTGTTTACTCATTACTACATGGTCTAGGAAACTATGATGTTGATGTTAGATTAATTTCTCCTGAATCATTAAGAATCAGATCAGATTCAACTTATGAAATAAAAAAGAAGTTAGACTTTACTGAAACTACTGACATTGAAGAGCATCTTGATGAACTTGATGTTCTTTATGTTACAAGAATTCAAAAAGAAAGATTCCCTGATGAAGAAGAATATCTCAAAGTAAAGGGAAGCTATGTTGTAGGATTAGACATGCTAAAACGAATGAAAGATGATTCAATAATTTTGCATCCTTTACCAAGAATAGATGAAATCGCAGCTGATGTTGATAAAACAAAAAATGCCAAGTACTTTGAGCAAGCAGAATATGGAAAACACACACGTTCTGCCCTATTAGGTATGATTCTCAATGAGAATGGGTTTTAATTTTTTAGAAAATCCGTATTCCATATATCTAGAGACATTTCAATATCACTAGTTGACTGAAACAAAAATTATTCCAATTTTCCCATTAGACTTGGTATTATTCCCAAGACAAGAATTGCCACTTCGAATTTTTGAGCCTAGATACAAGCAACTAGTTGATGATTGTATGCTTGGTGATGGTCAGTTTGGAGTATGTTTGATTGATGAACATAGTTCAGTTAATGGATGGAATTCTCCTAAATTGGTAGGGACAATTGCTAAAATTTCAAAGTGTGAAGATGTCGAACTAGATGGATTACAATTACATATTGAAACTCTAGGACGAAATTCATTTAAAATTAAAAGAATTATTCCTCCTTCAATTTCTCAACCTGCAAATTATGATCCATTATCAGTAGAGGGACATCAAGAAATTTCTGAAATACATGAAAAAATCGGAACAGAAGAAAAAATGTACATTCAAGCTGAAGTTGAAATGATTCCTGAAATAGATGAGAATATTTCTCTTGAAAAATGGGAGGCGTTAGTTGAATTATGGAAAAAGAAAATCATTAAACAAGCACTACCTCAAGTTGTTGATTCACATTCCTTAGATCATGTTTTAGAACAATACTATCTGAATACTGATACACCTACAATTGATTACATTTACTCATTATCTGCATTAGGAGCTAAAGATCCAAATGAACTTCAACCAATCTTAGAGGCTACAACTATGGATGAACTAATTAAGCGAGTTGAAGAATTATTAGCAGTATAGATATGATGTCGTTAAAAAATTTTGGAATATTTGCACTAGTGGCATGTTTGTTGTTTCCTGCTAGTAGTGTTTATGGACATGGTTTTGGTGTTGATACTATTTCATCAGTAGATGTTCAGGGAAAACAACTGACAATATTAGTAGAGATGCCAATGTATTTTGAGAGTGATCAGGAAGGTCAAATTACAATTACTGCAACAGAAGATGAAACAAAAGAAAATGCAAAAAATGTAACTTTTCTCATTGGATTATTTCATAAAGATGATATGATTTTTAGAAATTATTTCTTTACTGACAATGGTGTGTTGCCAATAAAGATAACACCACAACAAGGATATGATAATTTTGTAATTAAAGGGGAGCAGGATTCTCTACTAGGTGCTTGGTATGGAACAGAATCAAATCCTATTGAAATAGTTGGTCCTCTTTTTACATCAGGTGGACTGTATAATTTTGAAATTGAAGTAAGAACCATCGATGAGCCTACAAACATCATTGAGGATTCAGGCGTTTATAATGCAGATCTGAGCCTAATTGAGACTGTATCCTTCATTGAACAAGATTCTGAGAACAATGATGTTGAATTCCGTTCAAAATCCTATTTTGACACCATATCTAATTTTGAGTATAATCCTGATGCTAAAGAAGTCACTTTTGAAATGCCTTTTGATTGGAGTGAAAAACAAATGTCTCACGTATCAGTAGTTCACGTAGAAACCCACTTTCCTAAAGATTTTGTAGAATTTTTACCCCCTAGTTATTCTGCTTATGCAAATGGAATTGAACTATTCAAATCATCTATTTCAGTTGATGATTACACGGAGGATCATGAAAGAGTAGTCCATCTAGTCTTATTGCAGGATCATTTACGATTTTTGAAAAATGAAATGAAAAAATCTGATGAACCTTTACCTGAAAATATTTCATTTAGGTTATCCACCAGTGAAGAAATAGCATTCCCATTAGAAGCATACACAAAAAGTGAAGACTTCAAAGTAAATCTTTCATGGGATCCAATAGATGTAGAACCTGGTGTTGACACTAATTTTATTTTTACAATTAGAGATGGCCGAACAAATGATCCTTTGAGAAGTTCTGACTATACATTTGTATTAATTCAAAATGGAAAAGAAATTCATCGTGTATCTGGAACTGCACAAGTCGGTGGTGAGTTTGAAAAATTTACATTTTCTGAAGATCAAACTGGCCCAACAATAATAAAATTTGAAAATATTAGAAATACAGGACAAGAAACTGAATTTGCACTAGTTGTTGTACCTGAATTTGGAAGTATTGCAATTCTAATTCTGATTATTTCTATAATGAGTATAATTTTTGTAACAAGAAAAACTTCGTTAAATATCTAAAGTGCTACTAGCTTTACAGTATCCATGTTTTTGTTTGTCTGAAAATCTTTTGTCATGGTAGATACTTTTTCTGCATCCCCATCAATTAGAAATAACTCCATGCATTTTTCTTTCTCAATTTTACTATGAAGATGAGTCGTAATTAGATCCTCAAAATTATGTGTAATGCCTGAAACAACATGATCAAACTCATCATTATGCACAACCAATAGTATTGCATGAATATTTCCTTCCAAATCTGCTTTTTGTTTTTCTTCAGAAACAAATGCCCTAATTCCTGCTCTGATAACTTCTGATCTTCCAGAGAATCCCATTGAAGATTGAAGCTTGTCTAATTCTGATAGAATCTCATCATTTAGAGAGATTGAAACAATTGGCATACGCCTAATGTTATTAATTATCTTATAAGTTTAGCAATTAATCTTATTAAGATTTTATAAATTTATTAATAATTTGGATTGAATTGCTGCGTGAATACCCAAACCAAGATGGCGATAGTAGCAATAATTGTAGTAATTCCATTAACTTCGCTTGTTGTCTATGGGACTGATACTAATCAACAGTTTACTAATTCTGATAATTCCAAACTTCAAGTAATTTCATCATTTAATCCATTATACGAATTCTCACAAATAGTAGGTCAGGATAAGATTGATGCAACATTATTGGTTCCCGTTGGAGTTGAACCTCATGATTGGGAACCTACAATAAAAGATGTTCAAGAAATGCAAAAATCAGATATAATTGTAATTAATGGAATAGGTTTTGAAAATTGGGTTGATGATTTAATTGAAAATAATTACTCCGGAATTATTGTTGATACGAGTAATGGAATTGATATTATTCAATCTGAAGAACAACACAATGAAGAACAACACAATGAACATGATGATCTTTTAGGTGATCCACATATTTGGTTAAATCCTGTATATGCAAAAATACAAGTTCAAAATATTGCAACTGCTTTTTCAAATTCTGATGCTAAAAATTCTCAATTTTATCATAAAAATGCAGAAGAATATAATAAAAAATTAGATTTACTAGATTTAAAAATCCAAAAGGAATTATCTGAATGTAGTAGAGATTTTATTGCATTTCATGATGCATTTTCTTATTTTGCAGATGAATATAATTTGAATCAACATACTATTCTTACAACAACTAATTCTCATGGAGAAGTTACTGCAAAAACATTAGAGAATGTAATTTCAAAAGCTAGAGAACTTAACATCAAAGTAATTTTTAGTGAAGAAACTGTTAACACAAAAACTTCTCAAATTATCGCAAATGAAATAGGTGGTAAAGTTTTGGTTTTATCTCCTCTTGAGATTGTATCAAATGATAATTATATCACAAAAATGACTCAAAACCTGGAAAATCTAAAGGAGGCATTATGTTGAAAGTAGTTGAAATCAACAACTTGACAGTTCAATATCCTGATGTTAAGGCTCTAGATGATGTGAGTCTGGTTGTTAATCAAGGTGACTTTTTAGGCATAATTGGGCCTAATGGGGCAGGAAAATCCACACTTTTTGCATCCATGCTTGGTTTGAATACAAAATACAAAGGAACAATCAAATTTTTTGATAAAGATATTAAAAAATCAAAAAATTATTTGAAAGAACTTGGATATGTTCCACAAAAACCAGTCTTTGAAAAAAACTTTCCAGTAACAGTTACCGATGTAGTTAGAATGGGATTAAGAAAAGAATCTGATGAAAATAAAATTGATGAAATTTTGCAACAGTTGTGGATACATGAATTACGTGATAGACGGATAGGCGAACTGTCTGGAGGTCAACAACAACGTGTCTTTATTGCAAAAGCTTTGGTACATAATCCAAAAATTTTGATCTTAGATGAACCAGTAACTGGAATTGATCAGCAAAGCATTGATTTGTTTTACAGTATACTTCGTGAATTAAACTCTAAACAAAAAATTACAATTATTTGGTCCTCTCATGATTTAGATGCAGTAAATCAACTAGCAAATCATGTAGCATGTTTGAATAGGACTCTGTTCTTTCATGGTGAATCAGAAAAATTCTTTTCAGATGATGATCTTGTTAAACAATATTCAGAAGCTTCTATGCAGGAACATATGCATCATCATTAATCATGTCTTTTGAAATTCTAACTTTTAGCTTCATGCATAGAGCCTTAATTTCTGGTGTTGCCATTGCAATTCTTTGTTCAATAGTTGGATTGTTCCTAGTCTTGAGACGATATTCCTTATTTGGTGATGCAATTGCCCATTCATCATTTGGTGGAATTGCATTAGGATTACTTGCAGGTGTTTATCCGCTATGGACAGCATATGGAGTTTCAATAGCTAGTGCATTAATTATTACAAAAATCAAAGATAGATACAACATATCTGGAGATGCATCTATTGCTGTACTCTTATCTTCAGGCATAGCAGTTGGGCTCGTGATTATTGGATTGTCTGGAGGTTTTACAATTGACATCTTTAGTTTTCTATTTGGAAGTATTCTACTTGTTAGTGTAGATGATACAATACTAATCTTAACTTTGACTGGTGTAATTCTAATTGTAATTTTGAGTCTCTACAGACAACTTCTCTATTCCACATTTAATGAAGAACAAGCTAAAGTTAGTGGTGTTCCTGTAGAAAAAATAAATTATTTGATAGTATTCATGGCAGGAATTACTGTAGTTACATCAATACAACTTGTAGGTGTATTGTTAATTTCAGCTCTATTTGTAATTCCAAATGTAACTGCAATTATGTATGGTAAAGGATTCAAACAAACTGCAATTATCTCAATGAGTTTCTCAATCTTTTCAGTTGTTTCAGGAATATTGATTTCTTATGTTTTTGATATTACTCCTGCAGGAACTATTGTCTTGGTAGCAATTGGATTGCTTGCAGGAACAATGGGAATAAAGTCTGCAGGATTATTATCTAAGAATTAATTAAAGAATTTAATCTTCTTTTATCATTTATACTCTTTACAAAAAACAATGATGTTGCAATAATCCCTAACGCAACTAATGGCGATGCAAGTTCTGTATATTTTATTTCCACATTATTTGATTCTTGAACTTGTGAAATAGAAACTGGAATTTCTGTCATTTTTATTGTGCCAATTTTATTTGATTGTTGTTCAACAAACCAAACATTGTCGTTTCCATCTGATGCCATGAATTGAATAAATGATGTTTCAGTTGGAATTGGAATTTCTATCAAGTCGTTATTGTCAGGATCATAAACACCTAAACTATCTACCGTATGTTGTGCAAACCAAATGTTTCCATATTTGTCAAATGTCATGCCAAATGGTAATGCCTCTTCATTAGGCACAGATATCTTACTAAATGTCTCTAAAATTGGGTTGAATTTTGTAATTGCCAATCCTGTATGTTCTGCAATCCATAGATTGCCATCTTCATCAAAAATCAGAGCTTCTGGTGCCTGCAAAACTGTTTCAGTATTAATTTGTGTTAATTTATTATTTTGAGGATCTATAAATCCAATTTTACCTGCACCTGTTGTAGAATACCAAACCTTCCCATCACTATCTAATGTCAATGCAAATGGAAGAGATTGTTTGTTTGGCAAACCTATCTCTTCAAATGTATCTTCTTCTGGTAAATATTTCAAAATTTTGTCTTTGTTGACAATTGTTATCCAAATGTTATCATCAAAGTCTGCTTTAAGGAATAATGGAGTATTTTCTGAAATTACTGGATCTAGTTTCGGTAGGGTCTTAGTTGTAATTTCTTTATTTTCAATATCCATAAATCCAATTTGGTTTCGAGGTGTGTCTGTAAACCAAATTTTTCCTTTGTTATCTTGTGTTAGAAAAGTTGTAGCTAAACCATCAAATGAATACGAAGTAAATTCATTTGTTTCAAGTGAAAACTCCCATAATCTAGGAGCAGATGCATCACTAATCCACAAAGAATCTTTTCCATCATATACTGCAAATAATGGTTTGGCATTTTCAGGTAAATCATATTCAATAATTTGTGTTTGAATATTTGCTAGTCTAGGTTTTACAAGTAAATTTAACATAATTGATTCATTGGCATTCTCTGTTCTTTGAGCTTCTATCTCTACTAACCATTCACCTGAAAATCCAAATGTTAATTCTCCTTGAAATTGAATCGGATCAGAGAGATTCTTTACTTCTATTGGAACTTCAATTGGGGAAATATTCTTTGATGGATTTGATATTTTCACATGAATTTGTTCTGAATCATAAAGTTGGTTTCCTTCAAAATCACTTACTTTTACTAGAATTGTATTTATTCCACTAGAAAATGGAGAAATATCGATATCAAATTTTGCATTTTCTGAAAATTCCATGGTTTTGAATCCATAGACGATTTCCTGTGCATCAACTTTTTGGATTTCACCTGCAGGTAAAGTTCCATTAGTTAGTAATGCAACAACTCCAAGAAGAATTATTCCTAAAATTGCTTCAACTCTAAGAGATTTTTTTAATTTTTTATGCACTGTTATCTTACCTGTTGAAAAATTCTTTTCAGCTTTATTTTGAATATTAAATTGCAAAAATCCACCCAATCCAACTATTATTGCCGCAATTGCAATTTTTAGAATAATTAACTGACCAAACACTGATTCTGTAATTAATCCTACATCACTTTCTAAGAACCACATTAAAGTTGGTCCAGTAATTATCACAATTCCTATAGAAATAATAAAAGCTATTGAGAATCTTGGTATTGCAAGTAGACTCATTTTCTCTCTACTAATTTCTTTTAATTGTGAAAATGTTGGAAGTAAAGTGAAAACAAAGTATATGATTCCACCAATCCAAACTGCTGAAACTAAATTATGAATGTAATCTAATGCTAAGGCTCCTATTTGTTCACTAGCTGCACCGTGACCAATCAAACTAGAAGTTGAAATTAATACTAAAGATGTAACAAGCAATGGAATTTGATTTTTCTTTGATAGGGTCTTTTTCTTATCCATTCCAAACCAAATACCGAGTAAGATAATTGTGATAATCGTTCTAGCAAGCCAAACTGTTCCAAAATATGTCCCTATCACATCAATTGGTGAAGTTTCTAATCTTACAGTTTGAACTACAATCATCAAAATATCTGAAATGAATACTAGCATCAATCCTATGCCCGTAATGGACATGAATTTTCCGTGATGAAAAATTTCTACTTTCTCTAATTCTTCTTTGATTAGTTGTTTGTTTTGTGTTCCCCAAATTAGTAATGATGCTATTACTGCACCTAAAACTATGGTTTGCCCTAAAATTCCAGGAAACCTCGCTCCAGCTTCAGGGAAAAATATTATTTCTGATTCTACTAATGATTTTGATAAATCATCGTCATGTACTATGACATCTCCAACTCCAAACAAGAATGCGCTTGGAACTAAATGACCATCAACTTTTGATAGAACTTTAACTGCTGCAGTATAGACTCCATCCTCTAATGGCGAAGTGGTGACAATTAGCGATAATTCACTTCCATCTTCATAATAGTTGGTATCTTTATTATCAATTTGATTTCCATTACTGTCAAAAACTTTGATTTCACTAAAGTTGATATCAACTGGTTCTGAAAAAAATACAATTACTTCTGATGTTCCTACAGGCGCATTTGATCCTAGACTTGGAATTGTTTCTTCTGTAAATGGATGAGCTGTTGCAAATGGAATTGAAATAAATGATAATACTAGTAAAATAAATAGAAATTTTCTCATTTGTTGATAAGATCATTTATGATAATTTAAAGAGTTTACATTTTTCTAAATTTGTACCAATTTACATAAAGATAATAACTGATGAATTGTCATTGATGGTCGTGAAGATAGCAGTTTTCGGCTTTATTGCATTATTGTTTTCAATAGGCATGATTGCACCCTCATTTGCACATACAACTGTTGAAGTTGGTCCATATGAAATTGAAGCAGGATGGGGAATTGAACCGCCTGTTGTAGGAATACGAAATGATCTAGTTTTCAAAATTACTGAGGCTGGAGAAACAGAAGGAACTCGTAGTGGTGTGACTAGTGTTTTCAAAAGTACTGATGCCACAGTAATGTATGGAGGTGCTTCCAAAAAAATTGATATTAATTCTGATCCAAGACCTGGATACTACTATTCACCAATCATTCCAACTAAAACTGGAAGCTATCTAGTAGAATTCAAAGGTGAAATTAGGGGCGTATCTGTAGATGTGAAAATACCTGTTGAAGATGTTGAGCCTACTGCAGTCTTAGATTTCCCACCTTCAAGTAGTGGAGGTGATACTGACATTGCAGCACTAAAGAATGCAATTTCATCATTACAACAAGATGTTTCGAAACTAAATTCTGGAGAAACTAAAGTTCCATCTGATGGTGGTCAAACTTATGACTTTGCAATATTTGGATTATCAATTGCAGCAGCAGCCATAATCTTAGCGATAATTGCTTTAGTAAAAAGAAAATAGAAAAAGAGGAATTCCTAAAATCTTGGAACGACTCTAGATTTTGCAGTAACTGCTACGATGCTTATGATTGCTACAGCTAGTATCATCATTGCAATTGTACCAAATTCTGGGACAACGTTTGAGAATACTACTTTTTCACCAATTGGTCCAGTTTTTGGATTATCTACTCCATAACCCTGGAAAGTGATTGTGATATTTACTGGATCTGATGAACCAAGAGCTTTTGTCATATGAACTCCTTTTCCATCGTGATGGTGTGCAGCTTTATCATCTAATACTGTATTACCATTTTGTGTAACTTTCATATCGTGATTAACATGTTCTGCACCTTCAAATTGAACACTGATTTCTAACATCTCACCTTTTGTTGGTGCTGTAGTCCAAACTGAAACCTTAGTACCGTCAGACAACATTCCTGTTGCTGATGCAGCACCTGTTGGCATCATCATTTCATCACCATGATCGTCACCATGATCGTCTTCTTCAGCAGCTCCTACTTCTTGTACAATGATCACTCCTTGCATCCAAGGATGAACCATACAGAAATAATCAACCTCTCCTGTTTCAGTTGGAGACCATTCGTATGTACTTCCTGCCATTACAAGACCGGAATCGAATAGAACCTGAACTGTTTCAGGCATTGTTGGATCTCCTGATGTGAAAGTGTGTGCTGCGCTATCTGGATTTGAAAAGATAACAACTCCACCAACATCAACTGTTGCAGTGCTTGGGATGTAACATCCCTCTGCGGTTTCTTCACAACCTGGTGCGCCAGAACCCTGGGCAGCTTCGACTGTGACTTCTGAATGATCTGCAAAAGCATCTGGTGCTGATATAGCAATGACAGATGCAATAGCAAATAGTACGAAGAAAGAGCTAATTGCTTTAGTCTTCATTAAAGGAATTACTTGGTGGGATACATAAAAACTTCACTGGAATTCCCAGAAATAAAACTAGTTTTTTCTAAATTGGTACAATTTT
Organism: Nitrosopumilus cobalaminigenes; assembly: GCF_013407145.1. Lineage (NCBI taxonomy): Archaea > Thermoproteati > Nitrososphaerota > Nitrososphaeria > Nitrosopumilales > Nitrosopumilaceae > Nitrosopumilus > Nitrosopumilus cobalaminigenes. Next base: position 1,446,435 of record NZ_CP026993.1, on the reverse strand, counting down.
AGAATTCCAAATACAGGAATTCCTACATACATTCCAATATTTAGGATAATTAGAGAGATACCATATCCTAACATTTCTTGCTCTGAATCAATCTCAACGTGATTAAGTAAAGATAATGATGACAACATTGGAGTTAATCCAGCTTTGACAATTTCTTTGAAAATTGGATTTTCTCTTTCAAAGTCAGCTACACTTGGTGAAAATGAATAATAGAATTGATTAAATCCACTCATGAAAGCAGTTCCTGACTCTGTTGATAAAACAGTGTTATCTCTAAGTTCTCTTAGTTGTTGAACTTGTGGTGCCATTTCTGAACCATATGCTGCAGTAGCTATTAGACAACCACCATTTTCCTCAACAGGTGGAACATCATTGTTAGGTACTGGTTGAGCATGAGCATCGCCTACTATAATATCAAATGATACTGTTTCAGTTGGAATTGGTTGAAACAAAATTCCTTCAACTTCAAAGTCCATTGTATACATTCCTTCTCCAAGATTGAATTCAATTGGAATTTTTACAGAACCTACTGATGTATGAGTTAGTGGAATTGGTCCAAATACTCTTTCACCATCTTTTGAAACAGCAATTGTATAGTCAATATGTTCTTGAACTTTTTGAGTTTGAGGATTTAGAAAATCGATATTAATTTTTGTTTGAACATTTGGTTCTATAGTATCGTAGGTTAATTTTACATCTAGTGTTCCTTTTTCTGTAGGTAAAGTCTGTGATTCAGCAAATGCAGGAATAATCAATAACGGAATGAATAATACTGCAAGTAGAAATTTCATACTCTGACTTTAAAAATCGGAAATAAAAGTTGTACTCTGTTTTCTAATTAAAAAAATTGCCACGCGTAGGAATGCTGTACCAGCTTTAAATATGGAATTAACACAATTTTTGTATTGTATACTAAGATTGCATTATTCGTTTCAATAATTGGTATTTTCTCAATTGCAACTATTCTACCTGATGCATTTGGACATGGGCTTGGAGGAGATCAAGCTGAACCAATATCATTTGGTGGTATGGAAGTAACTGTTAGTACCCAATTGAGTCCATCTGATATTACTGTAGGTGACATTGATTCTGCTAACATGCAAGTTCGTTTCTTTGATACATTAACTGATGAAAATCTTGATAAGGTGACATATAGAGTAGAGGTTTGGCAAAGTGGTGAACTTTTGGCTAGAAATTTGTTTTATGATATGGATGGAAGATTAGATGTCAAAATTAAACCAAAAGCTGATTGTAATGAAATTAACCTTCATGAGTGCTCAACATATGGTGGTTCCCAACATGTCAGTGCACCTGGTGCTTTATTTGTACAAGGGGCAGATTGTACTGATGATAATTTAGATATTTGTGCAAGACCATCAATCACAGGTCCAATATTTGTTAAAGGCGGGTTGTACACGATCAGAGTTGACATTGAGGCTGCTACTAGTCCCAAATCAATTGTAGCTAATTTACTAAGTTATGAAACATTTGTTAGTGTCGCCCAAGTTCAACACTTTTCTTTTCAAACCGCTAATGCAGAAGAAATCCCAGTTGTAATCAAAACATATTATGATGATGTAGATAATTTCGCTTTTGATAAATCCGATAATTCAATATCATTTGACATGCCATTTGATTGGGATCCTGACTATGTTAGATTGGTTCAGGTAGTACATGAGGAAGTTAGAGTTCCAAAAACATTTGTCCCATATGCCGATGGAAAACAATTCAAAGGATATGTTAATGGTGTTGAAATTGATCAAAGGGCATTACTAAATGATCCATATTCATCAGAAGACACTAACATCGTTCATTTCTTAATTACTAAAAATGAATTAGAAAGAATCAACGAGACTCTTGGTCCATCAAATCATGGAAATCTGAAAATGGATTTGAAATTAGTTCCATTAGATGAAGCATCAAAAAGCTCTACTGAATTTTACCTTGTGGACACTACAAACTATGAACAAGTCCCAACTACAGTCAATATAGCATGGGATGGAAAATATGGGGCCAATCAAGAAATTCCTTTTGAATTTACTTTCTTTGATGATAATAGAGAACTAATCAAAGATGTAAGATATGCTTATGTTGTTTTAGATGAGAATGAAAATGAAATAGCCCGAAATGATGGTGTTGATTCAGCTAATCCAGGAATTGTATCTATTGAAGGATTAGATGTGCAAAAAATCTATGTTCCATCTGCAGGTCAAATTCGAGTTGATATTCTAGTTTATGGAACAGGATTTGATTATGATCCAACTTATGCCGGTATTGGGTCTGCAATAGTTGAGATTGGCCCTGGTTCTACAACAACTACTCCTGTTCCAGAAAAAGCATCAATTCCAGGCTGGATTAAAAACAATGCAGAGTGGTGGGCAGCAGGACAAATAGATGATGATTCATTTGTTCAAGGCATTCAATATTTGATTAAAGAAGATGTTCTAAAAATTCCTCCAACTTCACAAGGAACTAGTTCTGGTTCAAATGATATTCCCGCCTGGATTAAAAACAATGCAGAGTGGTGGGCAGCAGGACAAATAGATGATGATTCATTCATTCAAGGAATTCAATTCTTGATTAAAGAAGGAATTATGCGAGTACAATCATAGGTTTTTAAATAAATTCTGTTAAGTGATACTATAATGAAAGATATCAACGACATCATGCCAAAAGTTCCTAACATGAGATGGGGAGCTTTGATGAACAAAGCACCAACAAATGACAAAGTTAAAGAAATGAATAAAATTTTCCCAGACAATGGTAGATGGCATACAGTTTTTGAAGAAGAAGATCAAGTTACAGTTGATGGAAAAGAAATTAGAAAGAAAAATCCAGACAAGTGGACTTAGATTGAAAAATTTTTCATTATTTGCAGTTTTAATATTTTCATTTGTATTTGTTATAGGATTTGATAATGCATATGGTCACGGTGTGGGTAGTGAAACTTTTCCTCCTGTAGATCTAAATGGGAAACTAGTAACTTTAGAGGTTTCATCATCAAAAAGTGATCCTGAAGCAAGTGATGATCAACAAATCTCTATTTCATTAATTGATTTTAATTCCAAAATAACTCTACGAGATGTTACATTTCAAATAAAATCAGAACGCGGAGAACAATTTCTTTTTGAGCAAGAATTCAAAGCCGATAATGGATTCATAGTTTTTAATTTTGTATCTGAAGAAACTGATTCAATTATTCTCGAAGAAGAAAATGGAGGTGGATTATTTGGTTCATTATTGGGATTAGAAAGCAGAATGGTGCACGTTAAAGGTCCTAAACTTAGTGAAGGCGGCCTATACAAGCTAGATGTGAGTGTATTAACTGCAGATGGATATTCACAAAAATTAGATGAACCTCTAGTTTTCAATGCAGGGATTTCTATTGCCCAAACCTCTAGACATGATTTTGTTGATCCAAACTTTGGTGAACAAAATATTCATGTAATTACCTACTATGATGAAATATCAAATTTCAATTATGATTCAAATTCAAAAGAAATTAGCTTTTTCATGCCTTTTGATTGGACTCAATCCAACATCAATCAAACATCAGTTGTTCATGAAGAACTAGTGATTCCCAAAACATTTGGAGATTTACTAGTATCTGGATTTACAATGCATGTTAATGGAGTAGAATTATCTGAAGATATTGTAAACATTGATGACTTTTTTGCTGATGGTAGAATTGTTCATTTTATAATATATCAAAAAGAATTACAGAATATTTTTGATAGCAAATCAAATCAAAATGGAATGGATTTTGTTATAACACCAAATCGTGATTATCCTCATCTAAGTTCTGTAACTGAAAATGGACAGTTTAGAATTCTTGTATCTTGGGAACCAGAAAATTTAAAATCAAATTCAAATACAAAAATCCTTTTTGATGTAACTGATATTTTCTTAAAAAATAAACCGGTTGCAACAAATTATGAATTTTCAGTAACTCAGGATGATAGAATAATTTTTGAACAAAGCGGTGTTAGTACTGACTCAAAAGATGAACATAACATTGCAGAATTCTTTATGCCTGAAGATGTATCAGGCATTGTAAATCTAAATTTTAGAAACTTGGATAACAACAGTCTTGCAAAGACAACAATTCCAATTGTAATTGACAGAATATCGATAAATGAAGAGATTATCTTGCCTAATTGGATTAGAAACAATGCAGCATGGTGGTCAGAAGAACAAATCGATGATAATACATTCATTCAAGGTATCGAATACATGATCAAAAACAAAATAATTTCAATTCCACAAACTCAACAAGAAACTTCGACGTCAAAAGAAATTCCTTCTTGGATTAGAAATAATGCTTCCTGGTGGGCTGATGGACAAATCGATGATAAGACATTTGTTCAAGGATTGGAATTTATGATAAAGGCTGGAATTCTTCGTGTTTGATCGATTCTTATTCGATCAATGAACCAGTCGCTTTAAATCTCTAAAACCGTAATTTTGATCACTTTGTTTAGGCCTGAAAGAATAGTTGAAAGAAAATCCGCATTATTCTCAATTGTAGTTACTGGTGTAGTAGCAATTCTTGCATTACCAATTATCATTCCTCATCTTTTACATGGCTATCATTTAGCTCACATCTTTTTGCATGTGGGTGGAATTACACTTGCAGTGTTTATTTCAGTACTTGCAACTTTTGCATATTATAGATTAAGAACAAAACGACTTTTACTAAGTGCAACTGCTTTTGCAAATTTCATTGCAGCAGAAGTAGTGTTACTTGTTGATGCAACTTGGCCATCTGTCTTTGATATTGGAGATATGACTCTTCCAGAAATTGGACATTTATTGACATTTATTACATTAGGCTTATTGGCATTAGGAGTGTTTAGAAATGACTGATAGAGATACACAATTACAACAAATAATTGAACAAAATCCTGGCATTCAATTCCGTGAGATTATGCGTTCATCTGGATTAAAAAATGGAGTACTAAGTCATTATTTAGGAAAATTAGAAAAAAGTGGCATTATCAAAGTAACTCGTGGACCACGTCAATCAAGATTTTACCCACCTCAAATTACTGAAGCCGAATCAATTGTTATCAAAGCTTTGAGAAAACAAACTCCACGTGATTTGTTACTTGCACTAGTTGAAAATGATGGATTAGAATTTTCACAACTAGTTAAAGAAGTTAAAAAATCACCATCAACTGTTTCATTATACTTGTCACAAATTGTAGAAGACGGATTAGTAGAAATAAAACTTGTTGACCTAAAAAAGAGATATCATATTAAGGCAAGAGATCTAATAGATAAATTAATTGAAGATTACAGACCAAGCTTACTTGAAAAACCAACATCTGGATTCGAAGATATCATCAATTCGTTCTAGAGTTTTAGCCTCAAAAATCCCATTATTTTTGGGATTGTTAGTTGCAATATTGCTAGTTCCTCAATTAGCATTTGCTGATGTCTATGTTCCATTACATGAATACCTAGGATATTTTGATTCTAATGGAATCTATACTGTTGTTGGAAATGTAAAAAACACAAATGATTTTGGAATTGTTCCTACAATCACAGTTTCTGTTATTGATGATTCTAAAACGATTTCAAAAATTATTAATCATGTTCCATTAGGTCCTGGAAAAGAAATCCCATTTAAGATAAAGTTCCCTGAATTACTATCTAATACTCCAGTATTAGTTAATCCTGAAATTATATTTCAAAAAGCAATTACACATGATATTCCCATTGAAATACTATATGACAAAACTTTGGTAAAACACAGTGATGGTCACATTACAGGAAGAATCCAAAACACAGGAGATCAGACCATCTTTTATCCTAAAATTTATGCTGTAGTTCATGGATATGAGAACGTATTAGATATTACACAAAATATTGAATATATTGAAAAAATTGAACCGGGAGAAATCCTGGCATTTTCAATGTATCCTGATCCTGCAATTACTGAAGATGTCTTTTACTATAGCTGCTTTGCACCAGTAGATACTACTGTAATTCCTGTAACTGCAAAGAAAAATGATGGAGACTTTGACTTTAGATATGATTCAGGAGCTTGGTATTCTGCTGCAAAGTTTGATGAGACAGGAACTATACTAAGTATCAAAGGATACAACAGCTATCCGTTAGAGACATATGCTAATTTTGAATTTCCTCCAATTTCAGGAAATGAAAAATTCTCTGTTACTCTAAATGATGAACCTATAGAATTCATTCAAAGTATAGATGAGATGGGATTTTGGCATGTTGCCTTTCAAGTAGGTCCTACATCACAAGGTACGCTCAAAATTTCAGGTTTTGATAAAGGATTACCTCCTGAAATGCCAAAGATTCCACAATGGATTAAGACTAATGCCAATTGGTGGATAACAAATCAAATTTCTGATTCAGAATTTCTTGAAGGACTAGATTTTCTTTTTGAAAAACAAATAGTATCAGTTCCTGAGAGAGATGTAATTAACGAATCACAATGGAATATTCCTTCATGGGTAAAAAATCCTACAGGTTGGTGGTATGAAGAAAAAATTTCAGATGATGATTATCTAAATATTATTGAAAATTTAGTTAAAAGAAAAATTATTGTAATATGACAGGTACATTCGTCGAATAACCCATATCTGTTTTATAAAAAAACTAGAAATTGTTTCTAATGCAAACAAAAACAAATTTGCTAGTATTTTCACTAGCTGCAATTCTTTCTTTATCTGTTGTTGCAATGGGAGATCTTCCACAAGCAGTAGCTGATAAAGATCATGATGATGATCATGAGAAGAAACTCAACTTCAAGAAAAAACCAAGCTTTACAGCTACATTAAGTACAGTTCCTTCTACTCCTGAAGGTTTTGAAGGTACTGCTACAGCTAAATTTTGGCTGGATAAAGATGGTGATGCATTAAAGTACAAAATAACCATTGAAAATATGGATATTAGTGGCGGAGCAACTTCAGATGTATCTGACGATGTTACTAAATTGCATCTTCATGAATCACATCATGGAGCACATGTTCTTAACGTCTACAAAGCACCTGGAGAAGATGATGATAATTTAGTTGTAAAACCAACTAAAGGAATCATTAAAGGAATTTGGGATGATGGTGATGAAAACCAAACTTATGGTGGTCACAATAATTCTGAAACTTTAACCTCCCAACTAAAGAATCTATGTGAAGGAGATCTCTTTACTATGATTCATGGTGTTGGTGGTGTTGGAGTTCTCAAAGGTGATATTGAACCAACAAGTGACGGCGAAAAAATCTGTAAAAAATTAGATAAAAAAGGTCTACTTGAAAGTCCAATAGAAGAAGAACACTAATCCTAAAAATTTTCTTTTCTTTTTATTTTTTCATTCTTCGAATGTACCAATTTTGTTTTAATCTATTATACAATAGTAAATTACACAGGCCATAGTTAGGTGAGAAACAAAGGAGTCATTTTGGTACCGTTTCTCATCTCATTTTTTTAAATCAATGAAATTTTAATAATAGATATTCATAGCAATAGAAACTTGAAAATTCTACTTACTGCAATTACACTTTGCATATTTTTTTCAATTACTTTAGTTCCTGACATTTTTGGTCATGGATTGGGAGGGGAAGTTCTTCCTCCTGTAACTATTGGAGATAAAGATGCAACTCTATCCATTGGAATTTCTCCATCTATTTATGATGAAAATGAATCTGAATCAAACATCTCATTAAAGCTGTATCATTCTGAATCATTTGCAATAATTGAACATGTAACATATGAGTTTGAATTAAAAAAAGATGGTAAACAAATCTTTAAAGATATTTTTCATGACGAACTTGGATATCTTAACATCAAAGTGATAACAGATGATTCTGATAAAATAACAATTGAAGGAAATAAAGAACCTCTTTCAGATGGTTGGATGAATAGAGATTTTGAGCCTATAATAGTTAGAGGACCTGTCTTTACTTCTGGAGGATTATATGATTATACGGTAAAAATTCTTACAATTGATTCTGATTCTAACGTGTTAACTGATGAAATAAAATTAGAAGGAGCAATTAGTCTTGCTGAAAATAATTCTTTTACCATAAATGATGAACAAACAATTCAATTGATTTCGTATTTTGATCAGATTCAGAACTTTTCATTTGAATCAAACACAATAAAATTTTCAATGCCATTTGATTGGAATCAAGATCTAGAACAACTAAGTGTTGTACATGAAGAAATTAGAATCCCCAACACTTTTGATGGTTTTCTTTCTACAACATACACATCACTAGTGAACGACATTAAATTACCTGCTGATGCAGTAACAATAGATGATTATTCCTTTGAGGATAGAACAATTCACATAGTTTTGAATCAAAAATTAATCAAAGAAATTCACAATAATGCTATTGCTGATTCTGATTCGATAATGAATTTTGAGTTGAAACCAAGTCAACAGGTGACATTTCCTCTAGAGTTTACAACTCCAGATTTGAGATACAAAGTATTCCTATCTTGGGAACCTGAAATTATTCACACATCAGAAGAAGTAACATTTTTTGTAAGTTTTGAAGAATTATTCTCAGATAAAGCACAAAAAGTTGTTGAATATGATTTGAAAATAGTGCAAAAAGATTCTGAAATTTATTCAAAACATCTGATTGGCAATGTAAATTCCGCAAATCCTAACTCTTACAAAATAATTTTTGATGATAAACAATCAGGATCTGCAAATTTAGTTTTTTCAAATATTAATGGTAATTCGCTATCAAAAGGTAATTTCATTATAGTAATTGATTCATCAAATCAGGCTCAATCTGAATCCTCTAACATTCCATCTTGGATTAAAAATAATGCTGGCTGGTGGTCTGAAGGTACACTAGATGATGATTCATTCGTACAAGGCATTCAATTTCTAATCAAAGAAGGAATAATACAAATTCCAAATACACCACAAAATTTAGAATCTATGTCATCTGAAATCCCATCTTGGATTAAAAATAATGCTGGCTGGTGGTCTGAAGGTACACTAGATGATGATTCATTCGTACAAGGCATTCAATTTCTAATCAAAGAAGGAATAATACAAATTGAAAACTGAATAATCTTATTATACAAATTTTAATCAAATAAGTCATCTAATGTTTCCATTAAGAGATGAGAATCCCCATCCTCCAGGATTCAAACCAAAAGTTACGATTGCATTAATTATTGCAAATGTTATAGTATTTTTTATGGAGGTAGCATATACAGGACAATTTTTTGACTTTACAAATCAAAACGCGTTTACAATGTTTTACAATTGGGGAGCGGTTCCCGCTTGTGTCACAGGAACATACAGTGGAGTAGATACAGGAAATGGAATAGTGCAGTGTCCTGCATTTTCAGAAATCACTTTACTAACATCTACTTTCATGCATGGTGGTTTACTTCATCTTGGTGGAAATATTTGGTTCTTGTGGATATTTGGTGATAACATTGAACAAAAGTTTGGCAAAATAAAATATCTTGGAATTTATTTAATGTGGGGGATAGCTGCAGGATTAATTCACATACTTGGAGATCCTTCTAGTGCAATTCCTGCAGTTGGAGCATCTGGTGCAATTTCAGGAGTTCTTGGTGCATACTTGATGATTTTCCCAAGGGCGAGAATTCAGACTTTCATGATGCTTGGATTCTTTTGGAGAATGATGCATATTCAGGCTCGATGGTTCTTACCATTTTGGTTAGTCTTTCAAAATCTATTACCATTCTTCATTGGAGGATTCGGAATTGCAGGTGGAGGTGTAGCATATCTTGCACATATTGGTGGATTTGCAGTTGGTTTAGGAACTGGTTATCTTTACAAAAAAATGCACAGTTCTGACTATACATATGGTACAAGATATGGTTACAGACCAGACTATTGAAAGAATAAATCTCTGAATCTACTTGGAATTCACATGCCTTTGATTACAGTGTCAATGTATCCTGGTAGAACTCAGGAACAAAAAGACGAATATGCAAAAGCAATCACAAAATCAGCAGTTGAAATTCTAAAAACAAAAGAAAGTCATGTTATTGTTGTTTTTGAAGACAATCCTAAAGAAAATTGGTTTTTAGCAGGAAACCAACTTTAATTATTTTTAAAAATATTTGACTGGAAAATATCCCTCCAGTCCAGGGTTGACATACACACTATGATCGGTTTGTATTGTATAGTACAAATTTACATAAGAAGAAAATGGTACATTTCTAAGTTGTACCAATAGTTTATCCTTTTATTGTGATGTGATTAATTACTTTCATGAAAGTTGCAGTTATTCAATTCAAAGCATCAACTAACAAGGAAGTTAACTTAAAAAAAATTATTTCATACATTTCAAAAGCAGCAACAAAAAATGCAACACTTTGTGCGTTCCCAGAATTTATGATGTTTTATACAAATTCATCTCAAACTTCAAAACAATTAGCAAATTTATCTGAAACAATTAATGGAAAATTTGTTAGCACTATTGCAAAAGCTGCAAAAGAAAATAAAATCCAAGTTGTAGGTTCATTTTATGAGAAAAGTAGAACAAAAGACAGAGTATATGATACTGCATTTGTAATTGACAAATCAGGCAAAGTCATCTCTACCTATCGTAAAATACATCTCTATGATGCACTAGGATTTAGAGAATCAGATAAAATGAAATCAGGCTCAAAAATTTCAAAGCCAATCAAAACATCGATTGGAAAAATTGGAATGATGATCTGTTATGATTTAAGATTCCCAGAGATGTCAAGATCACTTGCAGCTGCAGGCTCTGAAGTACTAGTAGCACCATCAGCTTGGGTAAAAGGAAACATGAAAGAAGAACACTGGATTACAATTAACAAAACACGTGCAATTGAAAATGGATGTTATGTTATTGCACCAGATCAAGTTGGAAATATTTACTGTGGGCGAAGCTTGGTAGTTGATCCATATGGAAAAATTTTACTTGATATGAAAAAGAAACAAGGAATCAGTTTTGTAAATATTGATTTAAACAAAGTAAAACAAACAAGAAAAATTTTACCATTACTAAAAAATAGAAGAACCGATGTTTATCCTACTTTGAAGGCTTAGTCTTTCTGCTTTCACAATTAAAATTTCCACACTGTTTAGTCCACTTTTGATTTCGAGTGTATCGGAAAATAATCATTGGCCATTTGCAAACCTCGCAAGGCATTTTTGTTGCCCTCATTCTTGCTCTTTGTAATAGTGGTGATGATGCTTTGCATCCGCTATAATAGTTTGAACAACCCATGAATCGTTTTCTTGTGGCTTTATTTCTGATCACCATCAATTCTCCCAGTTTACATTCAGGACATGGAACTAGACCATTTTTAGGAGAATTTGTTCCAAGAATAATGTATTTTTTTTCCTTTGATGACCAAGAAAGAAACCCATTACTATCAAAATACTGAATAATTTCTTTTTTGAAGATACTAGTTCTAGACTTTGTAGTTTTGACTACATGTCTCATTACAGGTTTTTTGATCTGAACTGTTTTGAGACTTGATTTTCTTCTTGGCATTTTCTATGATGAATTTACTAAAACAATTTTTATAGGGAAATGGGTCAGTGACATTTGTGGAAAAGGTTTGTGTTCTTGGCGCTGGTAGCACCAAATATGGAAAATTAAGTGAAAGTATAGCTGATATTACCACCCAGGCATCAGTTGCAGCCATAGAAAGTGCAGGAATTTCCCCAAAAGACATCCAAGCATCTTACATTTCAAACGTTTTTGGAGTTGCTGATAAGCAAGTCCATATTGGTCCAGTCTTGATGAGCCGATTAGGAATTCCAGATAAACCATCATTAACCATAGAGTCTGCTTGTGGAAGTGGCTCTGTATCTTTTAGAGAAGCCTATGCAAATGTTGCAGCAGGATTTTATGATTGTCTAGTTGTTACTGGTGTTGAAAAAGTAACTCACACAGGAACTGAATGGACAACAACTTACTTTGCATATTGTTCTGACTTTTTCTATGAAGGCCAAGCCGGTGCATCATTTCCAGGTTTGTTTGCATCAATGGCAAGAGCTTACTTGACAGAGTTTGATGCAACTGAAGAAGACTTTGCAGCAGTTGCAGTAAAGAATCATGATAACGGAGTTCTAAATCCTAAAGCACACATGCAAAAGAAAATTACTGTTGATGATGTAATGAACTCTGCAGTAGTTGCAAGTCCACTAAAACTTTATGATTGCTGTCCATTCTCTGATGGTGCAAGTTCTGTTATCCTTTGTTCTGAAAAGTTTGCAAAAGCCCATGGTGGTGATTACATTGAAGTTACTGGTTCTGGTAGAGGTGGTTCACCTGCAGCTTTGCAAGGACGAGAACACATGACTACAATTCCTAGTACAAAACTTGCAGCAGCAGATGCATATAAGATGGCAGGTATTACTGCAAAAGATATTGACTTTGCAGAAGTACATGATTGTTTTACAATTGCAGAAGTAGTTGACACTGAAGACTTGGGATTCTTTGACAAAGGACAAGGTATTCAAGCTGTTCGTGAAGGTAGAACAAAATTAAATTCTGACATTTCTATTAATCCATCAGGTGGTCTCAAATCAAAAGGACATCCAATTGGTGCAACAGGTGTTGGACAAGTAGTAGAAGTATTTGATCAACTAACTGGAAAAGCTGGTGATAGAACTGTTAAAGATGCAAAAATTGGTTTAACTCATAACTTTGGTGCAACAGGTGCAAGTTGCGCAGTTCACGTATTCCAAAGTGTATAACATGACTATTGAAGAACAACTTATTGAATATGCCAAAGAAGGCAAACTACTGACTCACAAATGTACTGAATGTGGATATCTTCATTTATCCACAGCATATTATTGTCTAAAATGTGGTAGCAAAGGATTTGAAGATACTATTTTGGATGGTGTAGGCTCAGTTGCCACCTATACAATAATTACCGTAGCTCCTGCAGGCTTTGAAAAATACACCCCATATGCCTTTGTTGTAATGAAAGTAGATAATACAGATTTGAGAATTTCAGGATTTATGCCAAATATTGCTACCCCTGATGATCTCCCTGTAGGAATTAAAGCAAAAATTGCTGGATTTGATGAACGCGGAATTCTCATCGAAAAACAGTAAAATAATTTGCTTGAATTATTAAAAAAAATCAGAATCTTTTCTTAATTATTTTGGATATGTGATCAATTCTATGTCAGTAGAAATTACATGTGGTAAATGTGGAGAAAAGATCACGAACATGAAGATGTTAAAATCTCTAAAAGATGTACTTAATCCAACAAATGGAAAATGTCCATCATGTGGACAGAAACTTTCAACATCAGAGTTTTCACTTGATGTTCAAGAAAAATAAATAATTGATCATCTTAAAGATCTTTTTCTCTTTTCAGAGAATCTGATCAAATACTGTCACAAATAATCTAGTCACAAGTCTTATTTACTGCATTAAATTTAGGAACAATAGTGAAACAAACCGAAGAAGATTTAGAATTAGATCTTGATGTAGATGCTGATCTAGATGATGATTCTGAAATCGATATAGATCTAGATGACGATGATTCAGATCCAAAACGAGGTGGAATCTTACAATCTACCTCAAAACGTGTGAGAATGATTTTCTCTGTTATGGCAAGTCCTAACAGAATAGATATCTTGAGAATTTTAAATTCTAAAGGCCCATTAACTTATTCAGAATTAAAATCTCTAGCTGGATTCAAATCAAAAAAAGAAAGTGGCAAATTTGCATACCACTTGAGAAAATTACTCAGACAATCACTTGTTGCATTAAATAAATCAGAAAGACGTTATACAATTACAAATCTTGGAAAACTTGTTCTAAGTTTAGCTAGACAAATTGAAGAAAGATCAATTATTGAAAGTGGAAAAATGTATGTCAGAACATCATCTGAATCAATTGAAGAATTTAATTCGCATAAAATTATTCAATCATTAGTTAGAGAAGGAAGTCTTCCATTAGAATTAGCACAGAAAATTACTGAAGAAGTTGAAAATAGAATTTACAAATATCAAACTACCTATCTTACAGGCGCATTAATCCGTGAAATGGTTAATTCTGTTCTGCTTGAGCACGGTCATGAGGAATACAGGAACAAACTTGCACGCCTAGGCTTGCCTGTTTATGATGTTCAGGAAATGATTTCTAATTTAGATGATGTAGATAATGGTGCTGAGGGACTCTTGTTTAATACTGGACAAAAAGTTTTTGCAGAACATCTTCTTACCAACGTTTTACCAAAGGATGTGGCAGATTCTCATCTCTCTGGAGATTTACATATTTCTAACCCTGGTGTATGGTCAATGATTCCTGATACAATATTTGTAAACATTAAAGAATTAATTGAAGATGGAGTTGATCTTGGTGGAAAATATCTTGATGTATCAAGAATTCCTGCATCAAAACAACTTGATGAAATTACAAGTTCATTATCTGTAGTTATTGCTTTACTATCAAAAGAGGCTTCACAAGAAATTGTACTAGATGGTTTTGTTGCATTGTTTACTAAACATTCAAAATCATTACCAGAACTTGAACAAAAATTAACAGATGCATTTGCAACTGCATCAACAACTTCAAAATATAATAAAACAAGCACTAATGTTTCAATTCGTTTACAATTGGGAACTGATACAAAAATCATTCACTCAATTATTAATGCATACAAAAATTATGTTGCAATTACACCAATTCCAAAGATTGGATTAATCATTGATGCTGATAAAGGAAAAGTATCTGATGTTTCACAAGCAGTAGCAGAAATTCTCTCCATAGGTGGTAAAGTAATGTTTGCTAAAGGTCAAACATCAAGTTATGGAATTACAAATGGATCTACTAAAGCATCAGGCCCTCTCTCGATCACTTTACAATCTGTTTCAATCAATCTTCCAAGATTGGCATTTGAATCAAACAAAGATGAAACTTACTTTAGAGCAAGACTTGCATTACTAATGAAACCCGCACTAGCTTCAATGGCACTAAGAAAGAAAGAGATCTCTGATCTTACAAGAAGAGGTCTTAATCCAATTCTTGCAAAGAATACTCAATACATGCAAAGAAGTTCTGTTTCTCTCGTTGTAAACTTGGTTGGACTCAAAGAAGCAGTTTTCAATATTCTAGGTTTCCAAGATAACAAAGAAGGACGAGATATACTTCATAAAGTCATTGAGACTGCAGTTGATGTAGGTGCCAAAAAAGGCAAAGAATTAGGCGACACAGTGGCTATTTCTATGACTGAAACTGAAGGATCTGGCCGTTTTGCTACTCTGGATGGCGAAAAATATGGTAAAAATTCATCTCTAAATTCAATGGACGCTGATTTCTATTCTCAGGGAATTGTCATCAATGCTTCAGAAGTTTCTGATTATACTAACAAAAGTGAGCCTATCTCCGAATGTAACAAGCTCTCAAAATTACTCAATGGTGGGTTACTTGTAACATTAGATATTGACAAAGATGCAAAGGTTGAGGATATCAAAAAATCAATTGAGAAAGCATCAGAACTCACACCTGCTTTCAAACCAACAAGACATACAGCCATTTGTGGTGAGTGTGGTTTCAAAGATGAGCAGTTTGATGACAAGTGCCCAAAGTGTAAGTCACCATACGTTGTCTGAAAATCGTAAATGAAAAACTAGTTCCGATCATTTTTCAAAATATTTTGATCAGTTTCAGATCTCGCGATCATTGTTAACTACTATCAATGCTGTACAAATATGAACTTCATAATGTATTCAACCCGATCCAATGCAAATTGGAGCGTTGTCAATTTTATTGAATCAAAGTTTTAGGAAAAACCGACAAATAGTTTATACCTCTATTCATTCTACCCTTGTCGGGGAGATTATAATGGATAATTCACAAATAGAAAATACGATCAGTGAGATCCGTAAGCGCAGTGGCGTAGTTACGGCTTTCAATAAAGATAAAATTTCAAATGCCATTTACCAGGCATTGGCAGCCACCTCTAAAGCCGATCGTGGCGTTGCCGACAAACTAGCAGAAGATGTAGTTAACAAGTTAGTAGAACAAGGATTTACTAGTTCTAGAGCACCTACAGTTGAAGATATTCAAGATATTGTAGAGTCAACTTTAATCGATAGTGGCAATAGCGATATTGCAAAAGCATACATCGTTTACCGACATGAGAGAAGAAAACTAAGAGACGAAAAAATGAAGGTCTTAAATCTAAAGGCTCTAGATCCAGTCTCAAAGAAATTTGACTTGAATTGTCTTAGAGTTCTAGCCTCTAGATATCTATTCAGAAATTCAAAAAGTGAAATTATTGAATCACCAACTCAAATGTTTGAGAGAGTTGCAATTTTAGTCGGTATTGGTGACATGCTATATGATTCACAAATATTTGACAAATCTGGTAGTCATAAACAAGACATTGAACAAGCAAACTCTTATCTTGAAAAATTAGATGCCTTTGACTATAAATTCAAAGTCGGAGATTACTTCTTCAATAAATGGCACTTTAGGGCTTTAATCAACCACTATGTAACCCTAGCCAACAAAGGTCAAATGAAAATAAGTTTCAAAGATTTGTTGACACTTCTAGCAGGAAAAAAACTTGAAAGTTATTCAGACAAAATTACTGAATACTTTACAATGATGACTGCCCAAGACTTTTTGCCAAATTCACCAACAATGATGAATGCAGGTGGAAGACTAGGACAACTTTCAGCATGCTTTGTACTTGGAATGAATGACGGCATGGAGGAAATTATGAAATCCACTTCTGATGCTGCATTAATCTTCAAATCTGGCGGTGGGGTTGGAATCAACTACTCTGATCTTCGTGAAGAAGGTGACATTGTAGCATCAACATCTGGTGTTGCATCCGGTCCAGTATCTTTCATGAATATTATCAATACTGTCACTGAAGTTGTAAAACAAGGTGGTAAAAGACGTGGTGCAAACATGGGAATCATCGAAGCATGGCATCCTGATGTAGAAAAATTCATCACAAACAAAACAGAAGCAGGAGTTTTAGAGAATTTCAACATTAGTGTTGGAATCTGGGAAGACTTTTGGCATGCACTTGTAAACACAACTGATGGTAACTATGTTTTACGTAGTCCACGTGATAAAAAACCAGTTAAAGAAATCAATGCACACCAACTAATTGATCTAATTGCATTATCTGCATGGAAGAGTGCAGAACCTGGTTTGATCTTCTTTGATCAAATTAACAAATACAATGTATTTGCAAAAGCAAGAAAAGCACCACTAAGAGCAACAAATCCGTGTGGTGAACAAAGTCTCTATCCATATGAATCATGCAACTTGGGTTCTATCAACTTGGTAAATCTTGCAAAAAGACAAGCTGATGGTTCTTATGAATTTGATTGGCAAGGATATGAAGAGATTATCCGAAAGACAACCAGATTCTTGGATAACATCATCGATGTAAATAATTATCCAGTACCAGAAATCAATACTGCATCTAAAGAATCTAGAAGAATTGGATTAGGTGTAATGGGAGTAGCTGATCTGTTATACAGACTAAAAATCCCATACAATTCTAAAGAAGGATACGAACTACAATCAAAATTATCTGAAGCCCTAACATACTATTCTATGGAAGAAAGTGTCGCACTTGCTAACGCTCGTGGTGAATTCCCACTCTGTGCAAAGACAGAATTCCCTGAAGGAAAGATTCCAGTATCTGGATATTATGAGAAATCAAAAGATGCTCATTCTTACGAATGGGATCCATTGATTGAAAAAATCCAGAAA
Source organism: Nitrosopumilus cobalaminigenes (assembly GCF_013407145.1). Taxonomy (NCBI): domain Archaea; kingdom Thermoproteati; phylum Nitrososphaerota; class Nitrososphaeria; order Nitrosopumilales; family Nitrosopumilaceae; genus Nitrosopumilus; species Nitrosopumilus cobalaminigenes. The sequence goes on along the minus strand of NZ_CP026993.1, from coordinate 1,428,720 downwards.
TATGGTATTAGAAATGTCTTAACAACCACAGTGGCCCCAACTGGAACCCTATCTATGATTGCAGACTGTTCAAACGGAATGGAACCTGCATTTGCTCTAGTGTTTGAGAAGAGAGTTACTGTTGGAAGATTCTTCTACACAAACAAAATTCTTGAAGAAGCCCTAAAAGAAGAAGGTCTCTACACAGATGAAATTCTTGAAAAGATTGCAGATAACTATGGCTCATTGAAAGGAATAGACGAGATTCCACAATGGATGCAAGATGTCTTTGTTACCGCAATGGATATCCATTGGGCTGATCATTTGATGGCTCAAGGTGTTTGGCAAGATTGGATTGGCAATGCAATTGCAAAAACAATCAACATGCCATATGATGTAACAGTAGAGGATGTAAAATCTGCATACTTGTTAGCACATGAAATTGGTCTAAAAGGAATGACTGTTTATCGTGATGGTTCAAGACACAAACAAGTTCTTCATATGACAAGTGAGAATGCAACAAAGACCTTTGAGGTTACACCAAGTGATTTCATGACTGAGTTTGTAACTAAAAATATTACAAATCCATACATCAAATCTCAAGTCAATGCTGCACTTGCATTAAAGGTTCATGACGAAGAAATAACACTAGAACCTCCAAAGATTGAAGAACTTCCTGAGGACAAACTATGTCCAACATGTAAAAATGCTCTTGTCTTTGTTGAAGGATGTAGTACCTGTATCGAATGTGGATACAGTGGTTGTACTTCTGGATAAATAACAGAATCACAACTTTTTTACTTTCTTTTATTTTCCAACCTGTATGGAGAAAAAACATCTAGGCTTAATTCTAGGCATAGCGTCAATTATTGGCATATCAATTTTAGTTTTGAGCATTCCAAATTCTGAAATCGTTTTACCACAACAAACAAATGAAAAAATTGGTCTTGTAATTAATTCACCAAATCAATCAGTAACACTACAAGAATTAGATGATGTATATTCAAAAGCATCTGAATCAGGAATTGGAAGAAGTAATGTCTATCTTTTTTGGAATCTAATAGAGCCTGAACGAGGAGAATTTGACTGGAGTCAATCTGATGCCTTGATGAGCTTTAACAAAAATAACAATCTCAAAGTTACTTTGTACTTTTCTATAATTAATGGTGAGACACTTGGACCTTTCCCAACTTGGATTGGAAAACCATCCATCAATTCTATTGGTGAGGATAGAGTAGTTAGTGTATTAGATGAAATACTATCCAGATATGATATTGTGGATACTGTAATCCTTGCAGGTCAAACAGAATCACAATTCCGATTTTATGAGCAAAATATTCCAGTATACAAAGAACTATTCAATGGAGTTTATGATAAAATCAAAGAAAAACACCCTGATGTAAAAATTGGAAACGCATTTGCTCTCGATCAAGTTTTGAATAAAAATTTGCGTTATATTGTAACTGAGTTATCTGTTGGTGATTTTGTAGCCTTTTCATATTCTCCTGTTGATACTCTAAATGATATTGTTAAAACTCCAGACCAAGCAAAAGAAGAACTACAACAAATCTTTGATTTAGCAGGAGATAAGAAAGTTGGAATTTTTGAAATTAGCTGGAGTACATCTGACTTTGTAGGTGGAAGTGATTTATCACAGACAGAATTTATGGAGAAATCCTTTGAATTTTACACAGAAAATGAATCTGAAATAGAATTTTTTACTTGGTATAGGCAATATGATAGGCCAGAAGGAAGCTGTATAGTAGAAGCACCGAAAATTGGTGATGATGAACTAGTAGTAGGAGGTTCTGGTTTTGGAAGTAGTGAACATGTAGCTGAAAGATTAAGTCATTACATTTGCAGTGCGGGTTTGATAAATAATGATGGAGATCCAAAATCCAGTTGGAATGAATTTAAGAAGCAAATTGAAATGATTAACTAAAATGATTTCATTAATCTTATCTGAATCGTCATTAGAACTAATTCCTTCTGAATTAAGACATCATCCATCAGTTGTCTCACATGCAAGAAAACTTGGAAAAAGTCCATCAGAAATTTTACTAGATAATTCATGGCATTTTGCAGCTATGAAAGGAATTGATAATGAAATGAAAAGAGGGAGGCCTGATCTTGTACATTTTTCAATATTAGAAGCTACAACTATTCCATTATATCTAAAAAATAAAATGAAACTTTATGTTCATACAGTTGATGGTAGAGTAATCTCTTTTGGCAAAAATGTACACATTCCAAAATCATATCATAGATTTGAAGGTGTAATAGAAAAATTATATCAAGAAGAAAAAGTTACTACAAAAGATAATGATGTTCTGTTAGAAATTAAAGACAAGACATTTCAAGAATTAATTGAGGAGATCAACCCATCAAAAGTAATTGGTTTTTCAACAAATGGCACTCTTAGCACATATGAAAAAATTGCCAAAGAGATTGATGATGACACTTGTATCGTAGTTGGAGGATTCCAAAAGGGACATTTTTCTGATTCAATTGAAAACAAAATCACAGATCTCTATTCTGTTGGAAATGAATCATTTGAAGGACATGTTGTAGTTGCTAGAATGCTCTATGAGTATGAAAAAACCATTTTTATGTAGGAAATAAAATTTGCATTTCATTGCAGTCATAGTATAGCCTGGTTAGTATTCGGGGTTTCCAACCCTGTGACGCGGGTTCGAATCCCGCTGACTGCATTTTTCAATTATTATGAGAACCAATTTTTAGGTGTAGTTTTTGATATTATTGTGAAACTTGGAGCAAAAAAAATTGCAATGGAGAGAATGGAAATCCTTATTGAAAATGCAATTTGTAATGCAAGGAAAAATCCTGAACTCTCTCAGAGACAAGCATCCATTGCTAGAAGAATAAGTACCAGACACAAAATCCGAATGCCATATAATCTCAGAATGGTTTTTTGCAAAAAATGTAAATCTTTTATTGCGCCTGGAATAAATTCTCGAATTCGTTTAGGTAGAACATCTGTCAAGTCGATCAGAATTACTTGCAACTTGTGTGGGCATACTTATCGCAAAATTATATCTCAATGATTTATAAGACGATTATCGAGTTTTTGACTCTATGGCAAAGGTATACGATGTACCAGCAGATGTATTGATAGGTAGACTGTCTTCCGCATTAAAGAATGAAGATATTCCTGCACCATCATGGATCCCATTTGTCAAAACTGGAGCTCATGCAGACAAGCCTCCACAAGATAGAGAATGGTGGTATACTAGATGTGCATCAATTTTGAGAAAAATTTACCTTAATGGCCCTATTGGAATTAACGCTTTAAGAAATGATTATGGTGGTGGTAAACCATCAGGATATGGAGCTGCTCATCACAAAGATGCTGGTGGTGCAATTATTAGAAATGCAATTCAAGGATTAGAAAAACTTGGTTATCTTGAAAAAGTTGAGAAGAAAGGTAGAATTGTTTCTAAACAAGGAATGCAAAAACTCGATAGATTATCAACAGAAATTCTTAAAGAACTAATTGTTGAGAATCCTCAATTGAAAGTATATTCTTAGATTAAAAATGGATTTTCCGGATTCTAACGAACCACCCATCGATAACACTAATCATGAATTAGCTGCTCAAAAAGAACAAATTCTAAAACAAGTTCTAACCCCTGAAGCTAGAAGTAGACTAAATAATATCAAAATGGTAAAACCTGAGTTATCTGATATGGTTGAACAATATTTGATCGGTATGGCAACTCAAGGCAAGTTACCTGGACAAATCAATGACGATCAATTAAAGCAAATTTTGCTCTCTACACAGCAACCAAAACGTGATTTTAAGATAAATCGAGTATAAATCAGAAAAAATTTAAATTTAGAAACAATTTCCGTTAACTCATGAAAGCAGTTGTATACAATGAATATGCACCAGATGATAATTATGCTAAGATCCTTAAAGTCCAGGATATAGATGAACCAAAACCAAAATCAGATGAGGTAATTTTTACCAATAAAGCATCTGCCCTAAATTATAACGATATTTGGGGAATGAGAGGAGTACCAGTTGCAGTTCCTCTTCCACACGTTTCAGGTTCTGATGTAGCTGGAGATGTAATCGCCGTAGGTGAAGATGTAACAAATTTCAAAGTTGGAGACAGAGTTGTATCTCACTCAAATCTTTCATGCAGAGTTTGTAAAGCATGTACTGATGGACGAGAATTTGATTGTGTCAAAAGACAAGTTTGGGGTTTCCAAACTGGACCTCTATGGGGAGCATATTCTGAACAAATCCATTTACCAGAAGTTAATGTTTCAAAAATTCCTGAAGGAGTTTCATATGATGATGCAGCAGCTGCATCCATGACACTTCTTACTTCCTGGCACATGCTGGTAGGAAGAGCAAAAATTCAACCAGGTCAAACAGTACTCATTATGGGTGGTGGTTCTGGAGTTGGAAGCTTTGGAATTCAAATTGCCAAGTTGTATAACTGTGACGTAATTGCAACTGCAAGTCCTGACAAACTAGACAAATGTAAAGAATTAGGTGCTGATTATGCAGTTGATCATAGACAAGACGGTTGGAGTAAAGAAGTCTTTAAAATTTCAAAAGAAATTGCAAAAACAAAAGGTGAAGCACCTGGAATTGATGTTGCATTTGATCATATTGGTCAAACCCACTTCAACAAACAATTACAGTTGTTAAAGTATGGTGCATCTCTTGTTTCATGTGGTGCTACAACAGGTTATGACGCACAAATAGATCTTAGACACATATTCTTCAAAGGAATTAATGTCTTGGGTTCTACACAAGGAACTAAAGCTGAACTTGATCAAGGTCTATATTGGATGGGCCAAGGCAAGATCAAAGCTGCAATTGACTCTACATACACATTTGAGCAAGCAGCAGAGGCTCACACAAAGATGTTAACCGGAAAAGGTATGTTCGGTAAAATCATCATGAAGCCTGAAGGCGCTTAGTCATTTAATGACTCAGCTCTTTCGTAGTCTCATTTTTGTACCCGGTAACAACCCAAGGTTTCTTGAAAAAGCTAAGGATCTCCAAGCTGACATTGTTTGCTTTGATTTAGAAGACTCTGTTCCAGATGATGAAAAATCTAATGCTCGAAAACTAATCAAAACTGCATTAAAATCTAGAAAATTATACAAATCTTCTATATTTGTGAGAACAAACTCTCCAAGTTCTGGCAAAATTCCAACTGATCTTAAAGAAATTGTACAAAAAGGAATTGATGGAGTTGTAATCCCTAAAGTAAACAATATCAAAGAAATGAAAAAAATTGAAAAAATTCTTTCTAGTTTGGAAAAAACTCGAAAACTAAAACCAATACAAATTATTCCATCTATTGAATCTGCTGAGGGTGTAGTGAACACGTATGAAATTGGATCTTTTGGAAAGAGAGTATCTGCAGTAGTTTTCGGAGTTTTTGATTTATTGAATGATTTAGGTGTTGAATATACTAAAAATTCTGAAGGTGAAAAATATTCTAGAAGAAAAATATCTGTAGATGCTCATGCTGCAGGAGTCGTAGTAATTGATGCTATTTGGCAAGATCTAAAAGATCTAAAGGGGTTGGAAAAAGACTGTAAATTGGGAAAAAGTCTAGGTTACACAGGAAAAAGTATCATACATCCTGATCAAATTCCCATAGTCCACAAATTGTTTCATCCAAACAAAAGTGAGATATCTTGGGCTGAAAAAGTATGCAAAATTTACCTTGAATCAACAAAAAAAGGTAAAGGCGCTACTACTGTAGAGGGTAAAATGATTGATGAGGTTCATTACAAGCAAGCAAAAGCCTTACTCGATCTGGTAAAATAGTTTCTTCGTTTTAATTTTATTCAAGAGATTCAATTATTACTTTCATACTGGTGCTTTTCTCAAACATTTTTTTATTTACTACTCCGATAACTCCAATTTTTTCTTTCTTGATATCTAATTTCATTTCTTGAAAAACACATTGTAATTTAGATATTTTTTTACTTTCACTGAGTACTTTCCCTGATTCAATGATTAATCCATGAAGAATTAAATTTTCTATCTTTCTATATCCTGATGTCTTTGGAACTTTGGATTCTTTAAGAATTTGTGGAATAGTATATTCATTCTCTAAAAGAGACGAAATGATTTTTCTAGTTTCCACTTCTCCAAATAATTCTAAGATTAAATCTCTTAAATCTGAATTAATTATTGTAACTAAAAATTTATCATCTTTCTTCTTTATCTTGAGAATTTTACCAATGCAATCTTTTTCAAATTTTTTAACATCTATTGATGAATTTTTTCTCAAAACACTTGAAAATTTATGAAAATGCTCAATTGATAACTTGATTGACATACCATGCTCCAAAAATAACTCCCGTTCAGTTTTTTTCAGAATGTCTAAATCTAATTCTTTTTTGATTTCAGATGATAATGCAGATGCAATCATCCTGTCAATACCACCCATACATTAGTTGTAAAAAATGGAAAATATTAAAGCACTGCTCTTTGTACTATGACTAGACATGTCTAAATCAGTAATTGTAATTGATGATGATGAAGATACAGTTAGATTATTCAGTGAATTTCTTGAAGAACATGATATCAACGTAATTGGAAATGGATTTGATGGTGTTACTGCTGTTAAATTATTCAAGGAAACTAAACCTGATGTTGTTTTAATCGATTTGAATATGCCTAATGGAAGTGGATTTTATGCAATAAAAAAAATTCAAGACATTAATCCAAAAGCACGAATTATTGCTGTTACTGCTGATGGAAGTTTTGCGACTGAAGAAAAATTAGAAAAACTCAACATCCCTCTTATTCAAAAACCATTCAAAATGGATCAAATAATTTCTATCATTAAAAACTAATTTTTCCCATTTTTGGAACTTTTCATATAATGTTATATTCAAAACTTCATACCATTACTGTGATAAGAATGAGTAAACGAGTAACAATTATGATTGATGAAGATCTTGATAAGAAACTTAGATTACGTCAAGCCAAACTAATTCAACAAGAACAGTCTTCATACAGCTATTCTAAAGTCTTGAATGAAACGCTTCGTAAAGTTTTGAAATAATAAAATCCTTCTACAAGTTTGTATTTTAAGTAGAATAGATTAAAGATGATGTATTTTTAATTTATTATATAATGATAGATCTCCTTGATCCTTCAAATGTAATTACTAGGTTGTTTGATGCTGAAAAATTTGATGAGATGTATAATTATTGTAAGGAATTACTTGAAAATAATCCAAATGATATGCTTGCACTTCAAAATATCTCATTATCTTTGATTTATTTAAAAAAATTTGATGAATCTATTGATTATTGCAATAAAGTTTTAGAAATAAAAAATTCTGATATTTATGCTCTAAAAAATAAGATATTTGCTCTTGAAAATTTAAAACAATATGAACAAGTAATAAAATTCTGTAAACAAATTCTTTCGATTGATTCAAAGGATATTTGGGCTCTAAACAGTCTGGGAATTGCATTAAATGAGTTAGACAGACACAAGGAAGCCTTAGAATGTTATGACACATCTCTTCTAATAGATTCTAAAGATATTACGGCATTAATGAATAAAGCTAATTCTCTTAGTCATCTTGGAAATTATCAAGATGCCATCCATTATTATGATCAGGCTCAAATGATCGATTCAAAATTAAAAGAATTACCTCTTGCAAAATCCAAATTATTTGAAAAATTAGGTATGAGTGATGACGCATTTTTAGCCGCACAGGGAATTTTAAACAAAGACATGGAAAAAATAAAAAATGAGGCTAAAGAAAACAAATGTTCTGTTTTTCATCAATTTTGTAATGATGAATTTGAAAAATCAAACTAAATAACAAAATAATTTTATACAGAAACACTTCAGAATTTGTAATGTTTACAGGTATTGTTGAAGGAATTGGTAAAGTAGAAAAAATATCGCGCAATACAAAAAATCGAAGTGCTATTCAAATGACTGTAAATCTAGGAAAATATGGAAAGGGTTTAAAAATTGGACAGAGCGTTGCTCTAAATGGAGTTTGTCTTACAGCAACAAAACTTTCAAAAAATAGCTGTATTTTTGAAATGATTGAAGAAACAACAAAAAAAACTGATCTTGGAAATTTAACAGTTGGTGGAGTTGTAAACATTGAACGTAGTTTGAAAGCAGGGGATAGACTTGAAGGACATTTTGTTTTAGGTCATGTTGATGGAGTGGCAATTATCAAAAAAATTCTAAAAAAACCTAAAGAAGTACAAGTTTGGTTTGAAGTTCCAAAAAAATTATCAAAGTTTGTAGTCAAAAAAGGTTCTATTGCAGTTGATGGAATTAGTTTGACTGTTACTGATATCAAAAATTCTCTTGCATCCGTTTCATTGATTCCTCATACGATTGATGTTACTAATTTTCATACCAAGAAAGTAGGCGATAAAGTTAATATTGAAACTGACATCCTTGGAAAATACATTCTAAAATAAAGCCAATTACTTACAATTTTAGTGGTAATTACCAATTTTTTAGTAAACTTTATAATTAGATTAAGAAGTTTTTTCATATGACTCTTGAATCTGCATTACAATCATTAAAACGTGGAGAATTTGTTTTATTGTTTGATTCTGCTGGTAGAGAAAATGAAATTGATATGGTAGTAGCTGCAGAATTTGTAACTCCTGAACATGTAGCAAGAATGCGTCAACATGCTGGGGGATTATTGTGTATTGCAATTGATAATAATTTTGCAACCTCTTTAGATTTACAATATATGCATGAAATTCTTTCAGAATCCTCCATTTCAAATAAAGAAATGATTATGGGATTAGCGCCTTATGGTGATCATCCAACTTTTTCATTGTCTGTAAACCATTATCAGACATACACCGGAATCACCGATAAAGATAGAGCGTTGACAATTAGTGAAATGGCTAAAATCCATAATGTTGAAAATAAACAGAAAAAATTTGCATCATCATTCAAGACCCCTGGACATGTTCCGTTGTTAATCGCCTCAAAAGGATTATTGGCAGCACGTCAAGGTCATACAGAAATGTCAGTTTACTTAGCTCAAGTAGCTGGTTTGACTCCTGTTACAGCAATTTGTGAAATGATGGATGCTGAAACTTATACCGCATTATCTGTTGATAAGGCAGAAAAATTTGCAAAACAAAATGGAATTCCATTAATTGATGGAAAAGAATTGTTAGAATACGCTAAGGTGAATTAGTTTTGAATATTGCAATAGTATCTTCTGAATTCAATGAGGAAGTGACGTCTAGGATGCTTGCAATAGCTAAAGAAAAAGCAGAATTATTGAAATTAAAAATTACTCATACTTGTGTGGTTCCAGGAGCCTATGATATGCCTATAATTGTGGATGCTTTATTGAACAAAAAAGATGTTGATGCTGTAGTCACTTTGGGTGCTATCATTAAGGGTCAAACAAAACATGATGAAGTCATTTCTCATGCAGCAGCACAGGCATTAACTGATCTATCGTTAAAATACAAAAAACCCGTTTCTTTAGGCATTTCAGGACCAGGAATGCAGGAGAGACATGCATATGCTAGAATTAGACCTGTCGCAGAACGTGCAGTAGAGGCTGTAGTAAAAATCTCTGATGAACTAAAAAGGATTCAAAAATGATTCAGCTAAGTATCTTAAAAATTACAGAATATGGTCCATGGACATTGACATTGGGCAGTGACAGAGAACATGAACTTCAAATGCTTCAAGCATCTCTCTATAAACAAGTTCAAAAATTATTTTCTGATAAAAACTGCATTGTATTTCTCAATCGGGCTGATGAATTTTTTGTTGTTTCAAATGGTCTTACTTTGGAGGATCATATTCAAATCCAAAAAATTCTTGAAAAATCATTTGATGTTGGTTTGACAATTTCAATTGGTTTTGGAAATACTCCATTTGAAGCAAATTTGAAAGCATATGAAGGAAAGAAAAATAAAATCATTTTAAACACAGAACATAATATTTTTGGATTTGTGAACGAAACATCTGATTCAGAAGTCTCAATAATGCATTTAGATGTAGATGATCTTACATCTAGAAGGAAAACAGATTCTCCTTATGAAATTTCATCGATAATTTTTGAATTGTATTCTAAGATGTCTAACTATTTTCTAGAAAAAAATTCTCTAACATTTTTTATGGGTGGTGATAATTTCATGGTAGTAGCAGATAATGAAGCAAAAAATTCTGTGCAAGATTTCATCAATATTGTAAAAAATAATGATCAAATTTCTTTGAATTGTGGAATTGGCAATGCAAAATCTGGACGAGAGGCTGTTAAATTAGCCACAAAATCACTTGATACTATAAGAGAAATTCGAGATTCAGGCAAGGAAAAACCTGAAGTTTATGAATTATCATGTTAATAAAAAATATCAGCATACTATTTGGAGATAACTTAGATTATGTTTCAAAAACTGATGTTAGAATCTCTAATAACAAAATAAAAAAAATCAGCTCAAAAATTCAACCAATTACAAAAGAAGATTCTATAGATTGTTCTGGCCTTTTAATGATTCCTGGATTCATAAATGCTCATACCCACATTGGAGATTCAATAGGAAAAGATGTTTCATTAAACAAAACAGTAGATGAAAAAATCCATCCTGTATTTGGTGCAAAATCAAAAATTCTAAAAAATACTTCTGATGAAAATCTAGGAAATTTCATGAAAAATACTTGTTATTCTATGATTAGAAAGGGAATCACCACTTTTGTAGATTTTAGAGAAGGGGGATTAGATGGCGTTAATCTACTGAAAAAAGTTACAAAAGAAATACCTATTCGTTCAATTATTTTAGGACGGATGGAATTTTATCAAAATAGTAAGGAAATTAAAAAAAACATATCTTTTCCAAGCACAAAAAATACTGAATTTCTTAATTTATTGAAAAAATGTGATGGAATTGGTGTTAGTGGTGCAAATGAAAATAGTACTTCAGTTCTAAATCACTATTCAAAAATAACTAAACTAAAAGCAATTCATTCTGCTGAAACTAAACAAAGTACTAGTACATCCAAAAAAGTTACAGGAAAATCCGAAACAATTAGAGCATTAACACTAAAACCTGATTTTTTAGTTCATATGACTTATGCTTCAAAAACTGATCTTCAAAAATCTTCTAAAAAAACAAGAGGAATAGTAATTTGTCCAAGAGCCAATTCTGCTCTTGCAGAAGGAATTCCTGATATTGAATTAATGCAAAAATCAGGCTGTACGCTAGCTCTAGGCACGGATAATGTGATGATTAATTCTCCTGATATGTTTAGAGAAATGGATTTCATTTGGAAAGTAACTATGGGAATTCATAAAAAAAGAATTGATGCAAAAGAAATTCTTAAAATGGCTACTGTAAATGGTGGAAAAATTTTGAATAAACCAATTGGAGTTATTCAATCTGGAAAAATTGCAGATTGTATATTTCTAGATAAACATGCATTAGATTTAGAACCAATGCATGATTCACATGCATCAATTGTTCATAGAGCATCTGAATCTACCATCAAAGCTGTAATGATAGGAGGAAAGTTAGTTCATGGCAAACTCTAAACCACATGTAATTTTAAGTGCTGCAATATCCATTGATGGAAAAATTTCAACTAGATCAGGGGATTCTAAATTATCTTCCTCTGAAGATTTTATTCGATTACATAAACTTAGGAGTAAAGTAGATGGAATTATTGTTGGAAAAAATACAGTGATAAAAGATAATCCTTTGTTAACTGTACGACATACTAAAGGAAAAAATCCTGTCCGAATAATTTTAGATTCTAAAGGTAATATCTCTTCTAAATCAAAAATATTACAAACATCAAAACAAATCCCTACAATAATAGCTGTGTCAAAAACTATTTCAAAATCAAATCTTCAAAAATTGAATAAATTTCCTGTAGAGGTAATTATAACAGGTGAAAAATCTGTTAACATCAAATCTCTATTGAAAAAACTCTCAGCTAAAGATATGAATACTCTATTGGTAGAAGGAGGTGGAACAATAAACTGGGAATTCATTAAGCAAAATCTTTTTGATGAAATGATAATCACCCTGTCACCTTATCTGATTGGAGGAAATAATACAATATCTCTTGTTCAAGGAATTGGATTTGATAAAATTTCAAAATCTCCCCATCTTCGTCTTAAATCTATCAAGAGGCTCAAAAATCATCTGGTTTTGAATTATCTCAAAGTGTAAGTTATTATACTTTATTTGAAATAAAATTACAAGAAATTGGCAGTAAAAAAGAAAACTACAACAAAAAGAAAAGCAGCTCCAAAAAGAAAAGCAGCTCCAAAAAGAAAAGCAGCTCCAAAAAGAAAAGCAGCTCCAAAAAAGAAAGCAACCAAATCAAAATCTAAGAAACCAGCATTTGGTGGATATGCAATAAGTTTTGCAGGACGTTCTGAAACAGTAGAACAAGTCTTTGGTAAAAAACCAATTGCTCCAAGTGAAATGACTAAAAAGATTTGGGCATTTGTAAAATCAAAAAGCCTTTCTAATCGTTAAACCCACATGTTAACGAATTTTCGTTAACTAATTTCTATCTTTTAATTATTTTAGTTTAAAATGAATAAGGTATAGATATTGGATTTAATTTATAATTTACATGTCAACTGCATCTTTAAGACGCGATCATGAATTGATTGAAAAAGTCATCAAAGCAATGGAGTCTACCATTCAATTATTGAACGATAATAAACAAATTCCTGAATCAATATTATTACCTGTAATTGATTTTTCAAAAAACTTTACAGATGTTTGTCATCATAGTAAAGAAGAAAAATCATTATTCCCTGCTTTAGAACAAGCAGGATTACCTACCAATATGGGACCAATTGCAATGATGTTAATTGATCATCAACGTTCAAGAGAAATTGGCACTGAAATGGAAGCATCAGCAAAAGAATATCTTGCATCAGGTGATTCAACAAAATTGGTTAGTGATATGCAACAATATGTAGAACATATTACTGAACATTTGTGGAAGGAGAATAACAAATTATTCATGATGGCAGAAGCAAGGTTACAATATGTATCTGAAAAAGTTGATAAAGAATTAACTGAAATTGAAAAATCAAAACTTGATGAACTTGGTAAAACAAGAGAACATTATGAACAATTAGCTGAAAATCTTACAAAAGATGTTTCTGAACAAGGAAGTTAAATTTGCCTACAAGTATATTTGGTCAAGTTACAACAGTCAGAAAATTTACCACTGGTGATATTGAAGTTGATTTTTACCATGAAAATGAGTTAACAACATATCGATATTCATCTGATCCAAGTCGACTGGGAAATTTTCCTAAAGAATTAATCGAAACCCTAGTCTCCACTTTAGATACTGATATCTGCATTGAGATTTTCTTTGGAGAAGATGGTAATCCAACTTATGTTGAATTAGAAGAATGTGATGATGAAGAAGATGACTTAGAGGAAGATGAAGAATTTGATGATGAATCAGATTCTGAGGAATAATTTTTAAATTAAAAATATCTATTCTACGTAGTGATGATGAGTTAAATTATCATAAAATCTAACTGATTTCAAATTTACAAATTCTAACATACCATATCTTGATAATTCCCTTCCAAATCCACTATGCTTAATTCCTCCAAATGGAATTCTTGGATCTGAAATTACAACATTATTGACACTCACAATCCCTGATTCTATTCGTCTTGACATCTTATCTGCTTTAGCAAGATCTTTTGTCCAAATACTTGCACCAAGACCAAATTCACTCTCATTTGCTAGTTTGACTGCCTCACTTTCATTCTCAACAATTGTAATTGGAGCTACTGGACCAAAAGTTTCTTCTTTTGCAATTCTCATATCTGATTTAATATTTCTAAGAATTGTTGGTTTGTAAAAGAATCCTTTTCCATCAATTTTAGATCCTCCCAAAAGAATTTCAGCATCTTTTTCTTTTGCATCTTCAACTATTCCAGAAATTGTTTCCAAACCGTCTTTACTTGATAATGGCCCAACATCTGTTTCAATTGACATGGGATCTCCTACTTTGAGCTGAGATGCTTTTTTAATAAATAATTCAATAAATTCATCTGCAATATTTTTTCCAACAAAAAATCTTTTTGATGCAACACAACTTTGACCACAATTGATGAATCTACCTTTTACAGCACCTTCAGCAGCCTTTTCAATAATTGCATCATCTAATACAATGAAAGGATCACTCCCTCCTAATTCTAATACACATTTTTTCAAATTCTTTGCAGCTCTTTCACCTACTTTTGCTCCGGCATTAGTACTTCCAGTAAAAGTTACAGCATTAACATCTGAATCTATAAGATGATTTGCAGATTCGACACTTCCAACAACTGTTTGAAATATTCCATCAGGCATTCCAGATTCAGTAAATGCTTTTTCAATTTCAATACCTGATTGCATTGTGACTCTAGATGGTTTCATCACAATCACATTTCCTGCCATTAAACATGGAGCTGCAAATCTTAATGCTTGCCAATATGGAAAATTCCATGGCATAATGGAGCCTATTACACCAAGTGGTTCAAAAGTTAGAAAACTCTTTCTTGCATCCGTGTTTAATACTTCATCAGAAAGAAAACTATCTCCATGATCTGCATAAAATTCTAAAGCCCATGCACATTTTTCTATCTCTCCAATTGATTCTTTGAGTGGTTTTCCCATTTCAGATGTAGCTACGGTTGCAAGTTTTGTTTTATTCTTCTTTAGATATTCTACTAAATTGTAAATGTAACTTCTACGTTTTTCATAATCTTTTTTCCATTCTGGATATGCTCTTTTTGCTTTTCCCACTAAATCAAATACTTGATTTTTGTCCATTGCTGAGAATGTTTTAATTTCTTCTCCTGTTGATGGATTTACTGTAGCTATTTGACTCAAGGATATTCCGACGATTTTCTCCTATTTATTCTAGTAACCTGGTTTTCAATTTTTTTATTTAATATAATTTCAAAAATTTTCAAAAAGTTTGTTGCATGTCTTTTTTGATCTCATCAATTTTCTTTTGATATGCTTTTTTAGACTTATCATTCTTTTTTAGATTTAATACATTCTGACATGATGGACATTTGAACATTCCATCAAGTGCATTTTCAAATGTCACTCTAGGACAATCTTCGTTTCCACAGTGATAGAAATCTGAAGCATTTTCATAATCTAATCTTTGTTGTAACCTTTCATCAATTTTCTTCTTTTGATTTTCAATAAAATGCTCTACTTCTTCTCTTCTGGTTCTCCATCTATAGACAAACCATCCTTTTCGTTCATCTTTGACTCTAATTCCAGTAATTAGTGATTTTCCAAATAGGTCATACAATACTTTTCTTACCATGTTAATTCTAAGACCTGTAGAACTTGCTATTTCTTCATCTGTAGCATCTTCGGCCTTTAGAAGAGATCTTGCTACTTTGAGATATTCATCTCCTCCAATCATTGAAGCAATTCTTACAAAAGGATCTTCGTATTTGTCTACCAACTCTAATCACTCCTGATTTTCTACTATTAATCCCTTGTTTCCTTTACCTGCACATTTTTCCCATTTTTGGTAGGAATGATCTTTCTTTTTGCATTGGGAAACTCTTTTTCAAATTGTTTTCCATTTTGGATACGATCTAAAAGAATTGCCAAAGCACTAATTTCTGAATGAGGTTGACTTCCAACTCCGACATTATAATCTGCTAATTCATAAATTTCTCTTGGAACTTTTTCAGCACCTACAACAATTAACAAATTTTCTTCATTTCTAATTTTTTCTTGTGCATTATTGATATTTTCACCATACATTGAAAGATGGACAATTTTGAATCCTTCCTCTTTTTTCTTTTTTACAACTGGTTTCCATTTTTCAATATACTCTATCTCAAAATTACCTCCCCAAGTATTGTTAATTTTCCCAATGGTGTCTTTGATCTCAGGATTTATCTCTGTCATGTAAATTCGCTCTGCACCAAATCCTCTAGAAACTAGTGCAACATGTGTTGTTACCCTGTCATCTCTTACTAGGCGTTGTCCAATTCTAACTACTTCAATTACCAAATGTTTTTTCAACTCCTTCCCATGCGTTAGTTTTTGGTTTATGGAAACTCTGACTTTCAATAATTTCTTTGATCAATCCTTTTAATTCTGTAATATTTTTTCCAGTTTTTGCAGAAACTGAAACCAATTTTTTATTTTCAGATAAATTAAGAAATTCTACTTTCCTTTGAATTTCTTCATTTTTTAATAAATCTGATTTGTTTAAAGCATACACTACTTTGTCTTGTTCTACTCCTAATTCACTTAAAGTTCTCATACAACTAGAAAATTTCTTTTTTAATTCAGCAATTGAATCATTAATGTCAATTACTAAAACAATCACATCTGTATGTATTAATTCCTCTAATGTTGATTTGAATGCATCAATCATGTAGGCTGGTAATTTACTGATAAAACCAACTGTGTCTGCAATTAGAAATGGTTCTTGATCTATCATTAGTCTACGTGTAGTTGTAGTTAGAGTGGTAAACAATTCTTTGCTTTGAGTTCTTGTTTCACCAGTTGTCTTGTTAAACAATGTAGTCTTTCCTGCAGAAGTATATCCTGCAAGTGATATGGTTTTGAATCCCATTCTCTTTCTTCCTTGTCTATGAAGCTCTCTTTGTTTTCCAGCTTTTTCTAGCTTAGATCTTATTGTTTGCATTCTATGTTTGATATCGTTATAATACACATCGACTTCAAATTTTCCTATTCCCATGAATCCTGGTTGTTCGCCCAAGTTTGCAAGTCTAACTTTCTCTTTAGCTCTTGCCATTTCATATCTCAACTGTGCTAGTTTCACTTGTAATTTTGATTCCGCACTAGATGCTCTACTTTCAAAAATTTCAAGAATTAACGCTTCTCTATCTAATACTTCTCTATGTAGTACCGTTGCAAGATTGTAATTTTGACTTGGTTTTAGAATTTCGTCATAAATGATTACATTTGGTCTTAATTTATCCGCAATCTCTTCTAACTGTTCTAGTACTCCTCCACTAATCCCATATTTTGGCTTCTGCAGAAAATTTTGCGTGATTATGTGAACTACTTCATATCCTGCAGCATCACATAGTCCTTTGGCCTCATTAATGGCATCTTCTTGATCATATGTGATTAAAATTGCAGAATTCATTCTAATTCATTTTTCTAATTGAATCTAAGATAATTGTATTGGACATTATTTAGAAATTAATCTGATTTTTTTAGTGTTTTTTCTATATTCATATTCAAAACTATTTCTGCTATGTCACTAGCATATTCAGCAACTCTTCGAATATTCTCAGTCATTCTTCTAACCCTATAGATTTCTTCATCATCTTTTAGCGATTTTGATGCATCTCTAACTTTTTTCTCATATTTTGATATTTCATCGATTTTTGTAATTGTCTTTTCAGCCTGGTTGTAATCTTCTTTGAATAATGCAAGACATGAATCATCTAAAACAGATAAACAAAATTCATTCATTTCCTGTAATTTTTGTAGAATCTCTTTTTTTACTGGTTTTTTAAATTCAATCAGATCTTTGGCAATAAATGCTGCATGGTCACCTGTTCTTTCTATGTTTTTTACAACTAGTCTGTATCCTAAACAATTTCTAGCATTTCTAAAACCCATCTCTTTTAGCATGTGTTCATTTTGAATTGCAATTTTTAATTGTCGAATTATATAAAATCCAAATCTATCCACTTCATCATCTGTATTGATTACTTCTTGGGCTAATTCCAAATTATTTTCTTTAACTGCCAAAATTGCATCACTTGACATTGATTTTGCCAAGTGAATCATTCGCTTGAAAGCTCCATCTACAGATAATTCTAATAAATTGACAAGTACCTGAACCGTGATCCCACCACTTGAATCCGCAATTATTTCTGAACCCATTAGCATTCGTTTTACAGCTTCTTTCACTGTGTTTCTTTGATGAGCATTTAATCTCCCATTTTTTGGTTTTACGTTAATTGTTTTGAATCCTAAAAAGTACAATGAAATTAATTTTCTAACAATAGAAGATGCTTCTTCTTCTCCCTCAATTTCAATAACTGCATCTTCTTTTTTCTGAGTTCTTGATTCAAATTTTGGTGGATACAACTCTAATGTTGATGAACCTTTTCTGACCATTCTAATTTGATCTCCTTGCTTTAGACCTAATTCCATAATCCATTGTTTTGGCAATGAAACTATGTATGATGATTTTCCAGTAAACTGAATTTTCCTAGTTTCTCCACCATCTTCCATAATCTAAAGAGAAAATTGCATTCTATATAGTTTAAGCCTAATGATATAGACTTGCATTGAACTAATATTTAGAATAGATTCTACTATGAGCATGGATCATATCCTGAAACTCCAACAAACCCTAGATGCATTGTTTGGTAATGGAACATCAAAATCTTTACCAAAAGATGCTGAAATGACATTTTCACGAAAAACTGGTAGAATAAGAACAGTTTCACACAAGGGAAAATTATTATGCACTTTACGTATTGATGGCAGTTTGGCCATTAGCACCCATTTTGCTCAGACATTACTGAAGAATAAAAAATTCAAAGAAAACTGTGTTGAAATAAATGCAGATGCAGCCCCTTTTGTAGAACAAGGTAGATCAGTATTTTGTAAGCATGTAGTATCATGTGGGAAAAATGTACGGATTGCAGCAGATACTCCAGTTTTGTTTAAAAATCAAGTAATAGCTGTTGGAAGAGCAATACTATCTTCAGAAATGATATCTGATTTTGACAGAGGAGTAGCCATCAAAGTCAGAGATAGTTTAAAAAGTCGTAATGAGGAAATAAAATCATGATGCGAGGAGGAGGAAACCGCGAAATGCGAAGGATGATGGATAAGATGGGTCTTGATATGAACGAATTATCCAATGTCCAAGAGGTGATAATTAAAACTGATAAAAAAGAAATCATTATTGCAAAACCTTCAGTTACTGAAATGAAGGCAAAAGATAATTCAATTTTTACAGTAACTGCAGATAGTTATGAAGAACGAGAATTAGAAGTGCCAATTTTCTCAGAAGAAGATATCCAGTTAGTTAGTCAACAAGCAGGTGTTGATGAGGAAAAGGCGAAAAATGCTTTAGAAGAGGCAGAAGGCGATCTTGCAAGAGCTATTTTGCTCTTAACTACAGGATAGTACTCAAAATCTCTTGTTTTTGTGCCTAAAAATGAATGATTTAAGTAATGGAATTGTTAGATTTGAAGTATAATGAGCAGTATGGCTGAATCCAAGGTAACTGGAATTATAAAATCTTTGAATGCCTTAGAGGATGATCTTGATTCTCTAACTAGTAAAGTTGGAGACATGAAAAAACAACTTTCTGTAAAGGCTATTAATGAAATTGATAATTTATTAGAAAAAACTAGAGAAATGGCTACTAAAGAGGCTGAAGTAATTATCAATGCATCAAAAGAAAAAGCAAGTGCTGAATCTACAAAAATTGCTCAAGAAGGAGATGCAAAATTGTCTGAAATTAAATCTACTATTGATACTAATTTTGATGAAGCAGTCAAACATGTAGTGTCAACAGTTTTGAAGGCATAAACCTAAATCTCATATTTCATTTCATAAATTATAGATCCCTTACAGAATTCTCGTATTGGACTTGCAACTACTTATGCTAAACCGTACTATAGATTTTCAACTTATCTGAAGAATCTTAATCTGTCTTTTGATTCTATTCTTCCTGAAGAAATCCCTGATTTTGAAGGCAATTTTGTATTTACTACAAGGAAAGAATCCCCTAAAAAATGTAAGAAAATTTTACTTCATGAAGACATCCTAGAACATCATCCTACTGTAATTAGAGGAATGATGATGCAAAAACTAAATCTTGGGTATGAAGAAGAAGACCTAATTCTTGGAATTGATCCTGGTCAAAGAATGGGGTTGTCCATTTTTTATTATGGTGTAGAAATTGAGAGCTCAGTTCATACTTCGATTGAAGAATTAGTTTTTCATATCATTGGAATTCTGGGTGGTCTGAGAGCAAAAAGAAAAATCCTAAAAATTGGAGATGGAAATATGAATATTGCAAAACAAATTGTAACAATGTTGAATCTAAAATTTTGTTCATCATTTGATTTAGAATTTGTAGATGAAAGAAGAACTAGTTTGAAAATTAAAAATTTTAATCAACGAGGAAAACGAGATATGCTTTCTGCAAAATATATTTCTCAAAGGGATGGATATCGATATTCAATTCTTCCATTGTCCATAACTGGTTAGAAAATTAAAAATTCCTCTGAAAATATCTGAAAAAATGTAATTTTTTAAAATTAACCCTTTATTTCATGACTTGATGATGATGAAAGTATGAGAATATCATAAATTTTTATTAGTTTTTTGAAAAAAAACGAAATTTTTTGTTAAACGTCTATATTGTAATGTGCTATTTTTTCAAATAATATGATTTTAAAATCAGCTATACATATTTATTGTTGATTTCGTGTTTTTATTTGAAAATACTAATTTTGATCGGTATAAAATATAAAATATTTTCAATGTTTAATGTTATTTTGTATGAATTTTATCGATCCATGCTTATATAGCTATGAATTCTATACAATAATACCAAGATGACTTGTAAAGGAATTTGTGTTAGATATAAGGCTCAAAAGCCTGTTGGCACTGGAAGATATGCTTCTGGACAACGTCGATGCCAGATTTGTGAAATATTCATCAAATGGGAAGGACTTTGGTGTCCATGTTGTGGATATAGATTAAGAACAAAACCACGTAATTTGAAATACAAAGCAAAATTGCGAGCTAGAGTTGAGGCTGATTCTATGGAAGCTGCAGCAGCTACTGAAATTGAATCAGAAGTTCAAGAAGTAACTGTTAAAGCAAAATCTAAATCAAAAGCTAAAACTGCTAAATCAAAAACAACAAAATCTAAAACTAAAGAGAAAACTCCGTGCAAACACTGTGAAAAACTCTTCGTTTATCCTGATAAACATGAGAAGAATTGCAAGAAGAACCCTGAAGTTATAGAGTCCCAGAAGAGTGAATCAATAGCAATAAAAGCATAAGACTCGTTCGTAGCTTGTTGACCTCTCCAAATGGATTTTTCCAGAAAATGGTAAATTTGGAGAGTCGAAGTTTTTCTTTACAAATTCAAAAATTTGAAAATGGTTATTTTGTTTCAGTTTCTGAAGGTTCTAACAAATTAGGATCTATGGTTGTTTCATTAGCAACTGGACCAACTCCAATTACCACAACTATAATTCCATCTAGATCTGAAGCTCTTTTTCTGAAACTCATTGCTGAACGAATTAGTACTAGGATGAGAGGAATTGCTCTGGCATCTACTTTTATTCAAAAACCATTAGAGCCAGAAACAGCAAAAGCCTTAATGTCTGAGATTATGGATATGATTGAGAATGAGTGATTTAAGAAGTTACATTTCCCAAATAAAGAAAATTCATGAACTCAAAACTGTAAAAACTCCGGTATCCACGAAATTCGAAATAGCTGGAATCACAGCTAAGGTTGATGGTTCACATGCTGTAATGTTTGAAAAAATTAAGGAAAGTAATTTTAGATTAATTTCAAATTTAATTGGAACTAGAAAACGATTTGGAATTGCCGTAGGTGGAAATGAATCTAACATTCATGAAAAAGTAATTTTAGCAATCAAAAAAGCTAAAAAACCTAAAATTGTCTCTTCTGGGAAATTTATGGAAAACAAGTCAAAAAACATCCTTTCCATGCCTATTGTAACTCATTTTGAAAAAGAATCAGGTCCATTTATCACATCATCTGTAGCATATGCAAAAAATCCTGAAACTGGAAAACAAAATTCCTCTTTTCATAGAATGATGCCTATTGATGAAACCCATCTTTCAATTCGGATGGTGGAAGGTCGTCATACCCATAGATGCTTTGTTGATGCTAAAGAACATGGCGAGGATCTTAAAATTGCTATCACAGTCGGTGTTCACCCTGCAATTTCTATTGCAGGTGCATATCAAGCTGATTGGGGAAAAGATGAAATCGATATTGCAAATTCACTTTTGGGTGGAAAATTAACTTTAGCAAAATTACCCTTTTCTGGATTGAATGTTCCATCTGGTGCTGAAATTGTTATGGAAGGAAAAATCCTTCAAGACAAAACTCATCCTGAATGGATGGTTGAAATGCTACAGACATATGATCATAAAAGATCTCAACCAGTTTTTGAGATTGAAAATATGTTTTTTAGAAATAATCCTATTTTTCATGATGTTCTTTCCGGATATTCAGAACATAGGTTGTTGATGGGAATGCCTATTGAATCAAAATTAAATGGAGAATTGAAAAAATCTTTCTCACAAACTAAACAGGTCTCACTTTCTGATGGTGGATGTAATTGGTTACATGCAGTGGTACAAATTAAAAAGAAAAATGACTCTGATCCCCAAAAAATTATCAAGAAAACATTTGAATCCCATCGTTCTTTGAAACAAGTAACAGTAGTTGATGAAGATATTGATGTTAATAGTGCTGAATCTATAGAATATGCTATGGCAACCAGATTCCAAGCTGATAAGGATCTTGTAATTATCAAAAATGTCCGTGGTTCTAGTCTTGATCCTTCTAGCAATCAACAAAAATTACGAACTGCAAAAATGGGAATAGATGCAACTAGATCTCTATCTAAAAGGCCTGAAGGATTTGAATTAGCTAAAATTCCAAAAATTGACAAGATTAAACTTGAAAAATATTTCAAATAGACAAAATCAACTGATTAAATTAAATTGTCCTGATTGGGAACAAAAATTAGATTAAAAATGTCATCTGAAAACCATCCTAGAGAAAAAAGTCCTGCAGAGTCACATGCAGAAGTAATTGTTCGAATGTTCCCATCTGATGCAAATCCAGCCGGCAATGTATTTGGTGGTGAAATTCTAAAACATATCGATATGGTGGCAGGCATTGTTGCTCAACGTCATTCTCAATCTAACGCGGTAACTGTATCTATGGATAGTGTTAATTTTTTGAAACCTGTTTTTGTTGGAAATGTTCTAACATTAAATGCTAGAATCAACTATGTTCATAATTCATCAATGGAAATTGAAGTGAAGGCAGAAGCTGAAGATATAGTAACTGGAATTAGAACTGTTACTGGTACTGCATTTGTTACATTTGTGGCTCTTGACAAAAATGGAAGACCTACACATGTTCCAAAATTATCTCTCAAAACAGATGATGACAGAATCAAATTTGAAGAGGGTAAAATTCGAATGGATAACCGATTAAAAAATCGTCAAAAATAAAGCCACACTTTTCACATAGATCCATTTAAGAATAATGAATCATATCTTTAGTTAATGTCTGAACAAGGAAAAAATAATGAATGGGATTCATTATGGGGAGAATATACAAAATCTCTTGAAAATTGGAAATCTCTTTTTGAGCAAATTCAAAATGCAAGTAACGACATGCAATCTAAATTCAACAGTGTGTGGGACAAAGCAACTGTCGAATCTAGTGCAGAAACCATGAAATTATTTGGTGAGAATTGGCAAAAAGCTCTCAATGACGCAGGAATGAATTCATTCAAAGAATTTGGTGAGAATTGGCAAAAAGCTCTCAATGACACTAATACTGCTACCTTCAAACAATTTACTGAAAATTGGCAAAAGGCACTTAGTTCATCTGGATTAGAACAGATGAATGCATATGGTGAAATGATGAAAAAATTTGCTGAAACTTGGACTTCAATGTGGCCAAAATCACAATAAGTTTTTGAATTGAGAGAAAAATTTCTCTTTTTTTGTTCTTGTACTGCTATTGAAATAATGACTGCAATAGGAGTTACAGGTTATTTGTATTATCTAGGTGAGTACATTCTATCTTTAATTTCACTAGTTGTTTTTGGAAAATTAATAATTTTCCATTTTATTATGGAGTATTTTGATAGAAAAAATCGATACAATGTGGAAAGAATAAAAATATGATCAACTTACAATTTTTTGATGTCTATTACACAAAATGAATGCTTTGTAGAATTATCCAGCTTTGATGATTTAGCAAGATTGGCATGTGCTTTACAAGAATATCCTAAACGAGTCTATTCTCAAGAACTTGATGGCTCTAGAGTTGTTTCATCTAGTATCATTTTGGCAAACACCTTGCTAATTTTTTATGCTCCAATGCCTAAATTGGGACGATATGTTTCTTACCAGGTTAACTCTGGAAAAGAAATTTGTGATATTGTAGATTCCACAAAAACCAATTCCCATTATGCACCTATTGTTCATATGGATTCAGAGATTTCCTCATTACAAACAAAATCTGAAAAACTCTCAGATCAATTCCATCCCATTAAAGTAAAAGATTTAGGAAGTTTAGCTCGATTAACATATGATCCAGAATTCCCAGATGAACAAAATCTAACTCTTTATGCTGTACCTCACAAAAATTCTTGGATAATGGGATACATTACATCATTAGAAATGGATGAAGTATACTATAATTTCAATTATGTTGAGTTGGAATCAGAACCCACTAAACATTTTGTAAAATACCAAGGAAATCAGGGCCAAGATCCAGAATTTTCAGATAATTTTGATCACGGTTTTTCATATTTACCTATCATCAAAATTAAAACTGAACATTCCATTTTTGGATTAGATGATTGATATCTCATTGTTTTTTAGATAACTCGTAAATTTTATCTCTTGATTCTTCAACTAAGCGTTTCAATACTGGAATGTAAATTTCTGAAGCGTATGCAATTTCGATATCCTCCTTATTTCCAACCTCAACAAATGTTGATGCAGTAACTTGATTTTCTTCTATTTTAGGCTCATTTTTCTCTCTTCTTTTATGATTAATTATTTCTAAAAATACTGGTAACTGTCTTCTGATTTCAATTTCTAATTCTTCCTTTGAACGAATTTTTCCTTGATTAAGATTAACTTTGATTTGTTGATTAATGTCATCTTTGTATCTATCAGAAGCCCTAATCATAATTTTTATTTCAGGCAATTTTTCAAATTTTTTTCTAAAATCACAAATTTTTTTTATTGAATTAGGATATGGATTTTCATGTTCCTCTGTAAATTTTGATGAAAACCAAGTAGAAAATTTAATTGCATTTTCATCGTTTTTCTTTTTTGCTTTTTCGTTAAAACTTTGTTCTGAAATTTGTTGAGATACAAATAACCCGAAATCTGTATTTGCTTCTTCAAAAATCCTTGAAATTATATTATCTATCGAAAGAATAAATTGATTAAAAAAATGCTTTACATAAAATGGATCAGGATCATATTGTTTGATTTGTTTTAGATAAATTTCACACTTTTCTACTTCTTCTTCTATGTTCATTAGGATTAATCAGATTTTGAAGATGCATATTTTGATTGTGCTTTTAAACTGGTTGCTAATTCTTTAAAAATCTCATTGACACTTACATCTACTAAATTTATTGTTGCATTCTCTTTAACAATTTGTTTTTCAAATTTATCTTTAATTGCAAATGAAACTGAAGACCAATGTAATGTTCCTTTTAATTGTTCATCAACTGTTGAATTAGTTGTTGGAAAATTTGCTGGAGAGAAAACTACTCCGTTTGTCCATTGCATAGTTGGAATTCCTCCACCTGAGGAACGTGTACTAAATGCAATTTGTTTTACCCAATCTTCAAATTTGTATTCAATTACTTCATGAATAATCAATTTTTTCCATGGTTCAATAGAAATTTCCATTCAACTAATAATGAAATTGCACCAATTATAATCCTATTTGTGCCTATTTTGAGAAATTTTAATCAGATTTTGACCTTAAAATTCTATTTTTGGTAATCTTGTTTTGTTAAAATCATCGCTTAATTAGTAGATGCAAATTATTATTTTTTATAATGAAGAAATGGGCTGACTACTTAATTTCTGAAGTTAGCTATGATCCTGAACATTTGATCTTAGTAGCTACAAGACATCAAGATACTGAAAAAGGAATTACTCAAGGTAAACCAGTTGATCGTTTAACAATTGCATCTGATATTAAGAATGGATTATTTTACATTACAATCTACCGTGGAAACAATTCATGGAAAAAAGGACACAAACTTGAAACTTTTTCAATTGGAGGAAGTCCTTATATTCGAATAGATGCTAACAAAGCAAAATTAGATTATTTGGGAGATTTACCAGAATCTAAATTTGAAGAATCTATAACAATTCAAGAATTAGAATCACAACCTGAACCAATTACCGAATCAGAACCACCTTCCAGTCCTAGAGGTTCATTACCAAAAGAATCCGCAGAAGAACTACCTCAAGAGTTAGATCTTGCACCTGAACCAATTACCGAATCAGAACCACCTTCCAGTCCTAGAGGTTCATTACCAAAAGAATCCGCAGAAGAACTACCTCAAGAGTTAGATCTTGCACCTGAACCAATTACCGAATCAGAGGAAGAGGAAGCTACCCCTGAACAATTAACCCGATTAGAACAATTAGAAAAACAAATTCAAGAATTAGAATCACAACCTGAACCAATTACCGAATCAGAACCACCTTCCAGTCCTAGAGGTTCATTACCAAAAGAATCCGCAGAAGAACTACCTCAAGAGTTAGATCTTGCACCTGAACCAATTACCGAATCAGAGGAAGAGGAAGCTACCCCTGAACAATTAACTCAAGTTAATGAATTGCAACAACAAATTGATGATTTAGAGAGTGCTTTATCCAAACAAAAATTCCTTGAACCAATTACCGAATCAGAGGAAGAGGAAGCTACCCCTGAACAATTAACTCAAGTTAATGAATTGCAACAACAAATTGATGATTTAGAGAGTGCTTTATCCAAACAAAAATTCCTTGAACCAGAGGAAGCTACCCCTGAACAAATTTCCAAAGTAAAGGAATTAGAAAGAGAAATTCAAAAACTTGAGGCTGTTGACATTGAACATGAAATCATTCAAACTCTACGAAAACAAAACAAAAAACTTGATGATATTGAAAATAAACTTTATTCTTCCGAAATAAATGAAAATAAAATCCCTGATCCAATTTCACAAGAAGCGTATTGTGTTAGATGTAAAACTAAAAGAATCATAAAAAATCCAGAAGAAACTAAAATGAAAAATGGAAGACCTGCAATCAAAGGATTTTGTTCAGTATGTGATTGTAGAGTTTTTAGAATAGGTAAAATGAAAAAATAAATTTTAGGTTTGTAAACTATTCACATTTGACCTGATTGCCATGCCTGGTTGAATTTTTTGATGGCTTCTTGATATGCTATAATTGAATCATCTCCAGAAGTTTTTAGGAATTTCTCCCATTGAACATTGAATTTTTTTATTGATTCAATATTTGTCTCTTTAAAGATATTTTCCATCATCTTTGTTTGTTGTTTAATATATTCTGGTCCAATTTCTTGCCATGTATCTTCCCAACTGTTACTAACTTTTTTCAACATTTCAGCATCTGATTCTAACGCTTTTTGACACGCATCATGATATGTCATCAAAGTCTCATTTGTAGCCTTTTGCCATTGTGCAAGAGACTCTTTCCATCCATTCAAAGCAGAATTGTAATCTTTCCATGCTTTTTCAAATTCTGGTTTCTTTGATGAAGTTTTAACTTGTTTTTTTGGTTTTGAAGCAGTTTTTTTCACTGTTTTCTTTGAAGTACTTTTTTTCTTGGCTGCCATATTGTAATTTAAAAATAGTAGGTGTTAAATCTTTCAACATTTTCATTTTTTGATATTCTTTTTGCTTGAATTAATAATCAGATGCTTTTGAAAATCTTGGAAAATGCTCTATGTCTTTATTTTTGAATAATTTAAAGTGCCCATCACATAGATTTCTAGTCTCTCTGAAACTAATTTTTACCGTTTGAATAGCTTTTTCTTTACATTCTGAAATACTACATTGCAATACAAAAAATATCATTTATTTCCTAATAAAACTTTGAAATTATGTAATTACCAATGCTAACTTTTTATGATTCCTATATGTCAAAAAATTATGAATGATGATGAGAAAGGAAAAAGGTTTTTGAAATTAATTGACGATCAAAATAATATTCAATGGGGGATTGTTGCAAAATTAACAGCTCTAATTTCATCTGAATGGAATTCTGAAGAACTAAAAAATGAACTTAAAACTTTAGTTGATGATCATTCTGAAATTACAAAAGAGCTTAACAGCTTAGATGATAAAGGCAGTATGTTATAACGCAGAATCAACCATTAGTGCAATAAATAGTACTGCCAAATATGGACTAGAAAATTTAAACAATGTCCATGCAGCTTTTTCCATAGGTTTAATCATTACCCATACAGATAATCCGAGCATTAATGCCCCTGATGCAACTGCTGTCCAAAGATATACTGCATCTACCATTTCTTCACCATCTTGAGTTGTGATAAAGAAAGGGGCTATTGAAAATACTACCATTACAACTGTAGATAATGCAATGGCTCTAGCAGAAGTTTTTTCTGATTGAACTGCAGTTAACATTGGAACATTGACTTTGTTATAATCTTCTTTGAAATGCAGTGTTAATGCCCAAATGTGCATTGGAATCCAAATGAATACCAATCCTGCCATTGCTAAACCCATAGTCCATAAATCTGACATACTGACTGCTACCCATCCAATCATTGGTGGTGAACCACCACATAATCCACCTAAAATTATGTTAGTTCTTGAATTTCGTTTTAACACATATGAGTAAATTAGAATATTGTTAACTAATCCAAATGCAATGAATGCAGTTGCCCATGCACCTTGTTCTAATGTAGTAGTAAATGAAATTCCAAATGCTAAAATCAAAGATATTCCTGCTAATGCTAATCCAAAATTCCTTGCTTTTACCGCAGGATAGATTCTTTTTGATGGTAAAGGTCTCTCTTTTGTTCGCTCCATTATTGCGTCGATATCCCTGTCATGATAATTTGTCAAAGTATTTGCAGCAGCAGATCCAGCTGCAACTGAAAATAACATCAAAAGCCATGTTGCTGGAGAAATTTCAATATCGTAAATATTCGATGCAGTTAACGCAGCACCAAATGCAGTAAAAACTAGTAAATACCAAATTTTTGGCTTTGTTAATTCATAATATACTGCTACTCTTGATTGTGATTTTTGCTTTTGCAATATTAGTCACTATCCTTTGATGGCATATATGGCATTGCTTTCATTCGTGATTTCATTTCAATAAATGATTCAGAAGATTGAATTCCTTCAATTCTGCCAATTCGTTCGGAGACCATTTTATGCATCTGATCTAATGATTTAGAATACATTGTTACTAGAATGTCAAATCTACCTGTAACCTCTGCAACCTCTCTTACTCCATCAATCTTGAATAATTCTTCAATAATGTGATCTCGTTTTTTTGTATCCATATTAATTCCAGTTAATGCCTTGACGTTATAGCCAAGTTCTGCGTCATTGACAACAATTGTAAATCTCTCAATTAGTTTTCTTTTCACTAATCTTTTGATTCTTGAATATACTACAGAGGAATTAACATTGATTTTTTTTGATAAACGAGGAACAGAAATTGAGGCATCATTGGATAATTCTGATAAAATTTGTAAATCTAGGTCATCAACTTTTGCCGTCTAAAACACCTGAGTCGTTCTAGATTTCTGGATCTTATAAAGTTATTATTGAAAAAATTGCAAAAAAATCTCTAAATCTTGCCTTTTTTGTATAACATCTCTGCTAACAATACTGCTCCTTTTGCTGAACCCATTTTTTTATTGTGTGAGAACAACATGTATTTCAAACCATTATCAAACAATTCCTCTTTCTCAACTCTTCCAATTGTTGTAGTCATTCCATCACCAACAGTTCTTTCCATTCTTGGTTGAGGTCTAGTTGGATCTTCATGAAATGCATAATATTTTTCTGGAGCTGATGGTAATCCTGCTACTGAAATGTCTTTGTTACATTGATCATAGGTTTCTTTAGCCTTTGATGGATCAATTTCTTCAGTAGTCTCAACAAAAACTGATTCAGTATGTCCATCAATTACTGGAACTCTAGTACAAGTACAACTGATTCTAATATCTGCATCTTCAATTTTTCCATCTACTAGTTTACCTAGAATTTTTCTTGTTTCTAATCTTACTTTTCCTTCCTCTTTTGGAATGTATGGAAGAATATTATCTGTAATTCCCATTGCTGAAACTCCGGATTTACCACCTCCTGAGATTGCTTGCATAGAAGTCATCATGACTTTTTTTGCTCCATATTTTTCAAGTAATGGTTTTAGTGTAATTGCTAAACCTGTTGTGGTACAATTTGGTAATGGTGCTACAAAACCTTTCCAATTTCTGTTTTTCTTTTGAGTTTCAAGTAATTCTGTTTGTTCGTCATTAATACCTGGAATTAGAATTGGTACATCATCTTCATATCTATAGGCTGAACTAGTTGAAATTACTGGCAAATCTGCTGCCATCTTGGTTTCTATGTCTCTAGCAGCTACTGATTCAACTGCTGAAAACACCAAGTCTAATTGAGAAACATCTAATTCGTCAATTTTTTTAACTGTCATTTTTTTGATATATTCTGGAATTTCACCACCTACATCCCATGCTACTATTCCACTTGCATCTTTTATTGCATCAAGATAGTTTTTTCCTGCTGAACGTTCAGATGCAGCAATTTGAGTCACTTCAAACCATGGATGGTTATTTAATGACTGTACAAATTCTTGACCTACTGAACCTGTAACTCCGATAATTGCTACTCTTTTCTTGCCCATAACTCAATCATGATCGCCTTCAATTAATAATCGTTTTCTGGATTACCACAACATACTAAATCGGCAAATTCTATTTGGAACTGTGAAAATACGAACAAAATCCTCCATCACTAGACATATTCCGGTAATCCATGGTGGAAAAAATACTATTCAGAGCACTGATTCTAACATCATTGATTTTAGCTCAAATATTTCACCAATAGGAACTCCAACATCAGTAAAAAAAATTCTTAAAAAAAATATTGAAAATATCAAAAATTACCCTGATTATAGTTCATCATCAGTTATTTTGAGCCTAAAAAAATACACACAATTAGAAAAATCAAACATTTTAGTTGGAAATGGTGCAATTGAAATAATCTATAATTTTTGTTTTGCATTTTTATCTAAAAAAACGAAGATTTTGATTCCGATTCCAACTTTTCAAGAATATGAAACAGCAGCTAAACTAAACAACTCTCAAATCTTATATTTTAAAACAATGAATCTGTCAGAGAACCTTGATCAATTCATTTCAATGATTCCAAAAAATGGATGTATTTTTATTTGTAACCCAAATAATCCTACAGGAAAACTATTAGAAAAAAATCAATTACTTCAAATTATTAAAAAAGCAAAAAAACTTTCTACAATTGTATTTGTTGATGAATGTTTTATTGAAATGGTTCCAGAATCAAATGAATCTGTAATTTCATATGTTAAAAAATATGACAATCTTTTTGTTTTACGTTCACTGACTAAATCTTTTGCGTTACCCGGAATAAGAATTGGATATGCTGTATCCTCAAAATATATGATAGAAATATTACAAAAAATTAAAATTCCATGGAGCGTAAATTCTTTAGCTCAAGATGCAGCTAACATTGCCCTTAAAGATAAATCACATCTTACAAAATCTAATTTAATAATTAAAAAAGAATTAAATTATTTGACAAATAAAATCAGTAAATTAAATGGTTTTGATTGTAACAAGTCATCTACAAACTTTATTCTAATTAAAACCAAAAACAATTCAACAAATTTACAAAAAAAATTACTTGGACAGAAAATTTTAGTCCGTGATTGTAAAAATTTTAGAGGTTTAAACAATCATTATATTCGCATTGCTGTTAAATCCCATAAAGATAATCTAAAACTAATAAAAGCTCTGGAGAAGATTAGATGAAATCTTTAATGATTCAGGGGACATCGTCTGGTGCAGGTAAAACAACAATAGTGGCTGCACTATGTAGAATTTTTTCTGATAAAGGATATCGTGTAGCACCATTCAAGTCTCAAAATATGTCTAATTTTGCATATGTCACGCCTAAATTTGAGATATCTCGTGCTCAAGCTATTCAGGCTATGGGCTCAAGATGTGAAATTACTCCTGATCTTAATCCAATTTTACTAAAACCTGTCGGTAATTACAATAGTGTTATCTATCTTAATGGTAAACGATACAAGAAAATGCATGCAAAAGATTACTATGAAAAATTTGTTAATCATGAAGGAATTAAAATTGCAACAAAATCTCTAAAAACATTACAAAAAAATAATGATTTAGTAATTCTAGAAGGTGCTGGTTCTCCTGCAGAAATCAATTTACAAAAATATGATATTGCAAATATGAAAATTGCTCAAAAGGCAAATGCTTCAGTATTATTAGTTTCAGATATTGACAAAGGTGGATCTTTTGCTAGCCTTGTCGGAACAATGGCTCTAATTGAAAAAAAATATCAAAAACTTGTAAAAGGCTTTGTATTTAATAAATTCAGAGGAGATTTAGAAGTTTTAAAACCTGGATTTCAAAAACTCAAAAATATTACAAAAATTCCTGTTATGGGAACTATTCCATTAATGAATTTGGATTTACCAGAAGAAGATTCTCTTCATGCAAATCCCAAAGAAATTCAATGGACTAAGAAAAACCTTTCAAAAATTGATGATGAATTAAATGAATTGGCAAAAACTGTGAAATCCAACATTGACATAAACTCTATTGAGAGATTGTTACAATGATTATAGAGTCTTTACTTGTAGTGGGGTTTGCAATTTTGTTAGATTTTAAATTTGGAGATCCTAAAAATAAATATCACCCAACCGCTTGGATTGGTTCTTTAATTGCTAAATTAACGCCTCTTGTAAAAAATGATCATCCCATTATAGAAAAATTTGGTGGTATGTGTGTTGTAGGAATTACTTCTGGAATAGTTATCTTGTTACTTTTTGGATTGGATATTGGAATCTCTTTACTTACTGTTGATTTTATTTCATTAATTGTTTCAGTAATTATTGGTGGTGTTTTACTAAAAACTACCATTGCTATTCGTGGAATGGAAAAACATGCAATTTCTGTTTTGGAATCTATTGATGAACAAAACCTTGATGTGGCCAGAACTCATCTCTCGATGATTGTTAAGAGAAATACCAAAAATTTAGACAAAAATCACATTCTTTCAAGCGTGCTTGAAAGTATCAGTGAAAATACTGTCGACGGGATAACTGGTCCATTATTCTATTATGCTTTATTGGGATTGCCTGGCGCATTTGTCTATCGTGTAGTAAATACAGCGGATTCGATGATTGGCTACAAAACAGATATCTTCAAAAACATTGGTTGGTTTGCAGCATCTTGTGATAGCGTTTTAAATTATATCCCATCTCGACTTACTGGATTAATCATGATCATCTCAGCTGCAATTTTACAAAAAAATTGGAGAGAATCTTATAAAATAATGATCAGAGATGGTAAGAATACAGAAAGTCCTAATGCAGGATATCCAATGGCTGCTTTAGCTGGAGCACTTGAAACAAAATTTGAAAAAATTAATCATTACAAATTAGGTGATGGTGAAATAATTCTAACAAAAGATCACGTGCATTCTGCAATATCCATTATGAAACTTACTTCTGTCCTGTTTTTTGGAATTGTAACTATTCCAATAATTACTATTTTATCAATAATTGGATGGTGGATTCATGCTTAAAGAAATTGGATCTGTTTTTTCATTTTTAACAATTTTCCCTTCATCTAATGCTACTTTAGATAATATTGCAAAATACATGTTTGTTTTTCCGATAGTTGGAATTGTAATCGGTTTATTGATTGGTTCTTTAGGATTTGGATTATCTTTCATCTTAGAACCCTTGTTAGTTAGCTTATTGGTTGTTGCATCTATTGCAATTGTAACTGGCATACATCATGCAGATGGTTTGGCTGATTTTGCAGATGGTCTCATGGTAAAGGGCACTAAAGAAAAAAAACTTCAGGCTATGAAAGATCTTTCTACTGGGTCTGCAGGAATTGTTGCAATTGTATTGTATTTTGTTGGACTAATTATTACTATTTCACTTACTAGTGGGTTTGATTTGTTTAAAGCAATTTTGATTAGTGAAATTTTAGCAAAATTTTCGATGGTATTGATGGCCAGTTTAGGCAAATCTGCCTCACTAGGCTCGAATTCCCCCTTTGTTGTATTCATGAAAGACAAGAAAAAACTTTCAGCTGCATTTCTCATCATGATAATTCCTGTGATAGTAATTGGTGAAACCACAGGACTGATAATGCTAGGAGTAACTATTATTCTTACATTATTTTTATTGGCTATATCTACTCGTAGTTTTGGTGGAATCACTGGTGATGTACTTGGTGCAACAAATGAATTTACGCGATTGGCTTCTTTGATGGTGTTTGTTTCAATATGATTGGTCTTGTAATGGCAGGTGGTAAAGGTACTAGAATGAAATTAGATGGAGAAAAATTATTACTTCAATACAAAAAACCTGTAATTCTTCATGTAATTGATTCATTACAGAATTCAAATTCTTTTTCAAAAATTTTAGCTGTAACAAGTTCTAATTCTCCTAAAACAAAAAAATTACTCCAAGAAAATAATGTTGAAACCTTTGATACTTCTGGACTTGGTTATGTGGAAGATCTTAATTCTGCATTAAAAATTATTGATGATGCAGTCTTAGTTACTTCTGGAGATTTACCGCTTTTAGATATGGAAATTATCCAAAACATTATCAGTCATTTTGATCCTAAAAATATTTGGACTAGTATTCTTGTTACTAACAAATTTTTAACTTCACTTGGTATGGAATCTACATACACTGTTGATTTTGATAACCAAAAATGTCATTATACTGGAATTTCTTTGATTAATTCAAAAAAGATTTCATCATTAAATAATTTAAAAGAAAATTATATTATAATTGATGATAAGAGAATTGCTTTTAATCTAAATTCTAAAGAAGATTTTAACTTACTCAGCACTACCTGAGATTTTACCATTTATCAGGGCTTTTGATCCTGTTGGCTCTGAAATAGTATTGCCACAAGAATTACATGCAATTTGTGTTGATGCATGTGAATAAACTACTTGCAATTCACCACATTCATTACAATTGACTTTTTGAAACTTACTTGAAGGTTTTGGAATTTCGACGTGATCTTTCTTCATGCTGCTACCAACTCAAACTTCTTAATTCTAACGCCTTTTTTATTGTATTTCTTTTTACAAACTGTACATGTCATAAGAGGAGTAACTTTCTTTGTAACTTTGGCTGGTTTTGCTAATTTTGGGAATTTCTGTCCACCATATCCCTGTTTACGCTCTGCGTGTCTACGTTCACCTCTTGCAGAACCACGTCTTTTTCCAGCCTTGTAAATGGAGACCTTTTGTTCAGTATGTGTTTTACATTTGGCACAATACTTTCGGATCACCTTAGGGATGTTCATATCAACAAAACCTCTCCATCCGTAATTTAAGCATTGAATCTATAATAGGCGCAAAATCCAATAAAGAAACGTGACTTCGAGCCTAGCTAATTCGATCTCTAATCTAAACTCCGTAGCGATGGGTGATAAGAAGGCCGATCTCATTTTAAAAAATTGCAATTTGTTATCTGTCTATACTAGAGAAATTATTCCAAAAATTCAGATTGCTATTGTAAATGATAGAATTGCATATGTTGGTCCTGATGCATCACATACAGTTGGTCCCAAGACTATTACAATTGATGTAAAAGGGAAATATGCAAGTCCTGGATTTGCAGATCCTCATTTGCATATTGATCAATTTGTATTAC
Source organism: Nitrosopumilus cobalaminigenes (assembly GCF_013407145.1). Taxonomy (NCBI): domain Archaea; kingdom Thermoproteati; phylum Nitrososphaerota; class Nitrososphaeria; order Nitrosopumilales; family Nitrosopumilaceae; genus Nitrosopumilus; species Nitrosopumilus cobalaminigenes. The sequence continues at coordinate 1,392,922 of NZ_CP026993.1, read as the reverse complement.
CATCTGAATTTGCAAAAAAGGCTTTACTTTGTGGCGTTACATCTCTGTTTTCTGATCCAATTGATATTGTTAGCGTTGCCGGTAATCGAGGTTTTAATGAATTTCTTAAACTTGGTGAAAATCTCCCCCTCCGAATCTTTCAAGTAGTTCCAGGCGGTTTACCTGTAGATGGAAAATTCAGTAATAGTAAATCCTTAACTTTACAACAAGAAAAATCTGCAGTTAAACATCCTCATGTTCTTGGAATGGGAGAAGTTTTTTCATGGACTAAAGTTACTTTACGTGAACCAAAAACTATGAAATCGCTTTCAGCAATGTTGGAATGTGATTGTATAATTAATGGACATACTGCTGGGGCAAGTGAAAAAAAACTTAACGCATATGTTTCATCTGGAGTGTTGTCTTGTCACGAACCAATTAATTTTGATCAAGTTTTAGAAAGATTACGTTTAGGAATGTGGATAATGATTAGAGAAGGTTCCATTAGACGTGATTTGAAAGAAATCATTCCACGTGTTTTGTCCCATGGAACATATCTTAATCGTTTGATGTTTTGTTCAGATGGGCTTGATCCCCTTGATATTTCAAAATTTGGACATATTGATCATTGTATACGTGAATCAATTAAACTTGGTCTAAAACCAATTGATGCAATTACAATGGCATCAAAGAATAATTTTGATTATTATAATATGGGTAAAGATCTTGGTGGAATCGCACCTGGAAAATTAGCAGATATTCTAATTTTTGATGACTTGAAATCATTCAAACCAAACAAAGTATTCGTCGGAGGAAAACTTGTAGTATCTAATGGGCAAATTGTAACTCCTATCAAAAAGAAAATAATTTCTCCTTGGATTAAAAAAACTGTAAAATTAAAAAATTTCTCAAAAAATGATTTTCTAATAAAATCCAAAAAGAAAGATGTAATTGCAAATACTATCTATATGCAAACTGAAATAATTACAAAATTGGGTTCGACTGAACTCCATTCAAAGGATGGCAATGTAGCTGCTTCCTTAGATTCTGATATATGGAAAGTTGCAGCATTTGATAGAATTCATGGAACGAATAGACATTCAATTGGATTTCTTGAAAATTTTGGAGCAGATATAGGAGCTTTTGCTTCAACATGGAGTTTTCATGAAAATGACATGATTGTAATAGGTTCAAATGATTCTGATATGGCAATAGCATCCAACCATCTAATCAAAAATCAAGGAGGACTTGTGGCAGTTAAATCTGGAAAAGTTCTTGCTTCGCTTCCATTACAGCTTGGAGGAATTATTTCAACTGATTCTTTTGAAAAAGTCTCATCTAATTTTGAAAAAATTAATACTACAATTGTAGATGCTGGTTCAAAATTTTCTCGACCTCATTTAATTCCTTTATTCTTGCCTTTTCTTGCTTTACCCTCAGTAAGAATACTTTCTGGGGGAATTGTTGATGTGAAAAAACGTAGCTACATTTCACCGATCAAGTAAGTAATGTTAAAAAGGGGGATTTAGTGGATTGAAGCTGAATCTAAATGGCATCAATTCAACAAGGACCAAATGGACCTGTATTAGTACTCAAAGAGAGTGCTTTACAACAAAAAGGTAAAGATGCTCAACAAAACAATATTGCAGCCGCAAAATTAGTTGCACAATTAGTTAGAAGCAGTCTTGGACCTAGAGGCCTTGATAAAATGTTAGTTGATTCCTTAGGTGACGTTACAATTACAAATGATGGTGCCACAATTTTAAAAGAAATTGATGTTCAACACCCCGCAGCCAAAATGATGGTTGAAATTTCCAAAACTGTTGATAATGAAGTAGGAGATGGTACAACCTCTTCTGTAATTTTTGGTGGTGCACTATTGGCAAGAGCAGAGGATCTTCTAAACAAAGATGTACATTCTTCAACAATTATTGATGGATATCAAGCAGCATCCGATAAAACACTTGAAATTTACTCTCAACTGGCAAAGAAAATTCAACCTGATGATAAAGCATCTCTATTAAAAATTGCCACAACTAGTATGCAATCAAAATTAATTTCTGAAGATAGTTCATTCCTTTCAAAAATTATTGTTGATGCCATTCTTAGTATTGCTACAAAGAAAGGTGACACTTATTCTGTTGATCTTGAAAATATCAAAGTTGAAAAGAAAGCAGGCGGCTCAATTGATGATACACAAATTGTAAAAGGAATTGTTTTGGATAAAGAAATTGTTCATAGTGGAATGCCTACAAGAATTGAGAAAGCAAAAATTGCATTACTAAATTCTGCATTAGAAATTGAAAAAACTGAACTAAGTTCCGAAATCAGAATTACTGATCCAACACAAATGCAGATGTTCTTAGAAGAAGAAAATAGAATGCTAAAATCTATGGTTGACAAATTACATGATGTAGGAGTTAATGTCTTAATCTGTCAAAAAGGAATTGATGATATTTCACAACATTATCTTGCAAAATATGGAATTATGGCAGTACGTCGTGTAAAAGAAAGTGATATGATTAAACTTTCAAAAGCTACTGGCGGACGTGTAATTAGTAATCTTGATGATCTTTCAGAAAATGATCTTGGTCTTGCAGATTTAGCTCACCAAAAGAAAGTTGAGTCTGATAAATGGGTGTTCATTGAAGGATGCAAACATCCACAGTCTGTTACCATGTTAATTCGTGGTGGAACACAAAGAGTAATTGATGAAGTTGACCGTTCAATTCATGATTCTTTGATGGTCGTAAAAGATGTCATTGAAAAACCAGCAATTGTAGCCGGTGGCGGTGCTCCAGAAGCATTTGCAGCCTCATTACTCAAAGATTGGGCTGATAATTTTGATGGAAGAGAACAACTTGCAATTAAAAAATATGCAGAAGCACTAGAAACAATTCCTCTAACTATTGCTGAAAATGCTGGAATGGATCCAATTGATACTATGGCTAACCTTAGAGCAAAACAAAACCAAGGTCAAAAATGGACTGGAATTGATGCTAAAAATATGAAGATTGCAGATATGATGGGAATCAATGTGGTCGAACCAATTGTAGTTAAAGAACAAATTATCAAATCTGCAACTGAAGCAGCATGTATGGTTCTTAGAATCGATGATGTTATCGCTATATCTGGAGCTCCAGGTGGCGGCGGTATGCCTCCAATGGGCTAAAATTTTAGATAAAGCTTAAGCGTTTTAATTTTTGTTAATAACTGATGTACAAACTTGGTATAGATTTAGGTGGTACAAAAACTGAAGCTGTTCTGATAGATGAAAATCTAAAAGTAATTAATAAAAAAAGAATTCAAACTCCTCAAAATAATTATCAAAAAATTTTAGATTCAATTACATCTTTAGTAAACGAAATATCTAAAAATGTAGAAAACTATTCCATTGGAATTTGTACACCTGGAGCAATCTCTAAACAAACTGGGTTGATCAAAAACAGCAATACTCAATGTCTGATTGGAAAATCATTCCAAGAAGATTTAGAACAAAATCTTAACCAAAAAATTTCTATGGAAAATGATGCAAATTGTTTTGCAATGGCTGAAGCAACAATGGGTGCTGCTAAAGATTTTGATTTAGTATTTGGTGTTATTTTAGGAACAGGTGTAGGTGGTGGAATTGTAATTGATAAAAAACTATACCCAGGAAGAACCAACATAGGAGGAGAATGGGGGCATCATACACTTCATCGTGAGGGCAATTCGTGCTATTGTGGGAAATGTGGATGTGTGGAGACCTACATTAGTGGTCCTGCACTTGAAAATCAATGGAAAAAATTAACTGGAGAATCAAAAATACTTCCAGAAATTATTATGGATTTAGATAATGAAAATGGAAAAAAATGGAAAGATGAATTTTTAGAAAATTTTGGGTATGGTCTTGCAAACGTAATTGATATTTTAGATCCAGATGCTGTTGTTTTAGGTGGTGGATTATCAAATATTGATTTTTTGTATACTGAAGGAAAAGAATCCGTTCACAGTAAAGTATTCTCAGATTTAGTTGATACGCCAATTTTGAAAAATCAATTAGGTGATTCAGCAGGTGTTTTTGGCGCCTGTATGTTGTGATGTATTATTCCAATTTGGAATCTCTTTGTCAAAAAAATTGTAGATTGTAGATATATCTAATTAAATTTATTCAGTATTATGAAAAAATTATTCCCAAAAATCTCATTCGTACTTTTTTCATTTATTTTACTATTACAAATTAATACAGTTTATGGTAATGAAGAATTACCTATTGTCACAATTGATTTTCTTTCAGGAGACACGATAGATTTAGATAAAAATTCCCAAATGATTAGAGCTAATATTCAAATACAAAACTATAATCCTCAAGATGGATATCATTTCATGCAAATTATTAGATCAAGTGATGGTGAAATAATCAAAACAACTGAAATTTTTCCAAAATTTGTAGATGATGATTTGTTTACTGTTCAAATCTTACATTATCTTGAACCTGATGCAGATGAAGAATCTCTTGTAGGATACTATGATATGAGAATTTTTTCAGAATTTGGAACAAGTGAAAAAACATCTACATTTTCTGTAATCAAATCAAGTATGCCTGAATTATTTATCCAAAATTCGACTGAAACAATACCAATTCCAGTTGAAATACAAGAAGAAGAATCTGAAAATAATTCGCAGGTAGAATCATTACAAATTGATAATTCTGAGCAAACTGAATCTAAAATTCCTGTATGGGTTCACGATATTTTTGTCTGGTATGCAGATGAAACTATTTCAGAAAATGAACTATTAGTTGCAATTGAATATCTTATTTCACAAGGAATTCTAGACGTAAATTCAAATTAATTTGGACATCCTTCCATTTTTGAAATAGAATATCCATCTGTCATTATTTCAATTTCCATATCTTCTGGAACTGATTGAGTATGACAAAACTTACATTCTTTTGTAGTGACTATTGCTGATTCTTCCCCAATTGATTTTAGCCATTCTTTTGCAAAACCTATTGCTTTTTCAACATCACTATTGTCAGTTACAACATCAAAATGCATTGTATGTCCATCTTTTGCTTTTACATATGAGTCAAAAACATGAAAATCCATATCTATCTATGGTGAATTCTCATTTTTAATTGATATGATTTTATCAACAATTTGATTTACATCTGCATCTAATTCAACACTTGCTAAAATTAATCCTGCACCACCAATTGGAATAGTTATTCTGTAAATTTTTTCATATTTAGCTAATGCATAGATTGGCTTTCCTATTTTATCGGCAGTTTTTTTCCTTGTAGACCATCGATAAACTGCTTGTGATAAGGACATTTCAGTTTCCTCTCTTGATAAGTGACTTTTTAATCCAGGTCGCATTTTATCATATAGCTCTCCAAAATCGTATATTCCTACATAACGAATATTTTTGTCACATTCTAAGATCTGCTCACAAATTTTTTCGTATTTCAATTCCATCACTATTGAGGTTCTATGGTTGCTGGAGGTTTACTTGAAATGGTATAGGTAACCCAAGTAACATCTTCAATCTCATTTGTTATCCTATTACTCATTTTTTCTAGTAATCCATGTGGTAATCTAGTCCAATCTGCAGTCATTGCATCAATTGAATCTACAACTCTAATCATGACTATATTTCCATATCTTCGTTCATCTCCGACAACTCCTACTGCTCTGTCATCTCCTACTGCTGCATATGCCTGCCACACTTTTTCATACAGACCAGCTTCCATCAATTCATCTTCCACAATTTTACTAGCAACTTTACAAATTTCTAATTTAGTTGGTGTTACTTCTCCGATTATTCTAACTGATAAACCAGGTCCTGGAAATGGGTGCCTCATGAAAAGTTTTTCTGGCACTTGAAGAATTTTAGCAATTTTTCTCACTTCATCTTTATACAAATCTCTTAATGGTTCTAAAATTTCCAAGTTCAACCAATCTGGTAATCCTCCTACATTGTGATGCGATTTAATCACTGCAGCTGGTCCTTTTGATACTCCACTTTCAATTACATCTGGATATAGTGTGCCTTGTGCTAACCATTTGAAAGGTCCATTCCCTTCAGCAAATTCAGTAAAAACATGAATAAATTCTTCTCCTACAATTTTTCTTTTCTTTTCAGGATCTTCTATTCCTTTTAGTTTTCCAAGAAATGTATCTGTTGCATTTACTGCTGTAAAATTTACATTGAAATTATTTTTGAACATCTCTTCAACTTCTTTTTCTTCATTATACCGTAAAAGACCATTATTTACAAAAACACACTTTAGTCTATCGCCAATTGCTTTGTGAATTAACAATGCTACTACTGTAGAATCTATTCCTCCACTTACCCCACAAAGAACATTGCCATCAATTTTTGAAATTTTTTCAACTGCATTATCGATAAAACCTTCCATGGTCCAATCCTGTTTTGCCCCACAAACTTTTAACACAAAATTCTTGAGAATTTCTGTACCTTGTTCTGTATGTACTACTTCTGGATGAAATTGAATTCCATAAATTGATTTTTCTTCTGATGCAATCGCAGCTGCTTTGGCACTTTCTGTATGTCCAATTACTTTGAAACCATCTGGAATTTGCTCTGCTTCATCCCCATGACTCATCCATGCTCTAACTGATTCACCAACCCCATTTAGAAGATCTTTATCACTGTCAATTGTAAGTAATGAAGAACCATATTCTTTGTTTGCTCTCTTTACCTTTCCTCCATATTTGTTAACAATCAATTGATGACCATAACAAATTCCAAGTAATGGTAAATTCATATCAAAAATTTTACTTTCTGGAATTGGTGCATTTGAACTATAAACACTAGATGGACCACCTGAAAAAATTATTCCTGTTGGATTTAGTTTCTGCAATTCTTCATAACTAATATCGTATGGAACAAGTTCTGCATACACAGAAAATTCTCTGATTCTTCTACAAATCAAGTGACTATATTGTGACCCAAAATCTAAAACTACAATTTTATCCATACTATCACTTGTTTACATTTTCTAGCATTCGAGTTAAAGACCACCCTGCTGTGTTAATTAACTCATTTACTCTTTCTTTCTGTCTATAGTTTTTTATTATAATTTCTCTAATGTCTGCACCATTCTTATTTACAATGTAATCAATTACTGATTCTTTTTGGATTTTTCCATTTTCTGCTTCTACTGTATCTTTTCTTTTCATTTCACCAATAATTCTATCTAAGAAGAATGATTTGAAAGGTGGTGTGTCTGCATTTATCACAATCTCATTATCTAAAATTATGGAAACCTGATCTGGTGTAACAAATGCATTTGCAATGATTTTTCCATCATTGACTCTTTTAATTGGAATTGAATTTTTAACTGGTTTCTCTACAGTCTCAGGTTTAATTTCAACATCTTTTTGTTTTCCTAATTCTGAGGCTTTTGTGAAACTAGAGTCTTTTAAGAACAAGTCCAAAACAGAGATATTTTTTTCTAACATTTCTATACCCTCTTGATGTTTATCTATCTGTTCGATCAAACTTTCCTTCAAAGCAACAATCTCTTTTACTTGCTCTTCGGAGAATTTCATAATTTCATTAATCAGGGATGGGTATTAAATGCATTCTAGGTAATTATAATATCCAGTTCTTTGTATGATATTTTTTTGAATCCTTTAATTGCCTTTGACGTAGTAAATAATTCACATTTTGTAAATGTAGATAGCCATTTCAAAAGAGATTCCCCTTTTTTCAATTTCAATAATTTAATTTTCCTATCTCCTTTTTTAGTTTCAGAAAATTTCCCTATTCTTTCTCCAAAATCCATTCCAAATAAAATGATTTTATTTGCTTGAAAATGATTTGCTAAAAAAACTCCTCTATCTCCATCTGTAAAACCTCCAAAGTTTTCAATTTTACCAAACGGTGTAGTTTGGGTTGTTCCAGTACAATTTTTGAATTTTTTTACAATTTCCATTTTTTTTAAATTATCCCCATGTGCATGTACAACAAAAATTGATTTTGTTTTTCCAATTTTTTCAAGTACTTTTTCATCTCCATCTAAATCTGTTACAACAATATCTGGAATGATCCCATTTTCCACAAGTGGTTTAAGAGAACTATCTGCAGCTATTTTTACAATTTTTTTATATTTTTTTAATTTTGGAATAGCATATGATAAAGATGGCCCTGATCCAATAACTAAAACTGTTTTTCCTTTAAGTAATTTCATAATTTTTTTGTTTATATCAGATTTTTTTAAAATTGAATTTAAAATAATGGCTGATTCATTATCCATTTTTTCATTATACTTGAACTCTTTTAAAATCTCAGAGTATCTTTTCTTCCAACCTAAAATCATCATATCACTCAAATTGCATTAGATTTGATAAATCATGTGGCAAAAATTGCAAACGTAAGGGTAGGAGGAAAGAATCCTGTGCGTATTATGGGGATTCTTAATACAAGTCCTGAATCTTTTTACAAAAAATCTGTCAAAACTAACAAAATCAATATAAAAAATACAGTCAAACTAATGGAAGATCAAGGCGCAGATTTTATAGATATTGGGGGAATGTCTACTGCACCATATCTATCTACCACAGTTTCAGAAAAAACTGAATCAACGCGTATTCTTAATGCAATTACAATAATTCAAAATTCTTCAAATCTTCCAATATCCGTAGATACATGTAGAGCAAAAGTTGCAAAAGATGCTTTGGAATACGGGGTTGAAATAATCAATGATGTTTCTGGATTAAAATTTGATAAAAAAATGCAAGATGTTGTTTCGAAATTTTCTCCTTCACTAATTTTATGTGCATATGATTCTAAAACAGTTCTTGGAAATTCTGTAACTACCACCAAAAAACTACTTAGGGATAGTTTGAAAATAGCATTAAAATCACAAATCCCTTCAGATAAAATTGTATTAGATCCTGCTATTGGATTTTTTAGAAAAACTGGAAAGGGACCATTTTACACAAAAATTAAAACAGATTGGTTGGAAAGAGATCTATCTATATTAAAAAATCTAACTTCTGTAAAACAAAACTATCCTATCTTGATCTCGGTTTCTAACAAATCATTCATAGGGAAATTTCTAGGAAAAGATGATCCATCTGATCGACTATTTGGATCCATTGCAGCAGAAACTGTTTCGGTAATGAATGGAGCTGATATTGTTCGTACTCATAATGTTGAGGCCACTAAAGATGCTATAACGATCGCCTCTGCATTAAGATAAACAACACAAAGGCTTATAATCAATATTTTACTTTCTTAACAAGGTTTCATTGGAATTCAAAGAAGGATTAACTTTTGACGATGTTCTTCTCGTACCCAAATATTCTGATATTACTAGTAGAAGCCAAACAGATCTAACAACAAAGTTATCTCGAAATCTCTCAATTAACATTCCATTTGTGAGTGCAAATATGGATACTGTGACTGAATCATCTATGGCAGGTGCTATGGCGCGTGCAGGAGGAATAGGTATCATTCATAGATTTTTGACCATTAAGGAGCAAGCAAATGAAGTTCTCAAAGTAAAACGATCAGGCAGTGTAATGATTGAAAACCCATACTCAATTTCTGCAGATAAATCTATTGAGGACGCTTTAGATTATGCTGAAGATAAAGAAATCTCTGGACTCTTAGTAGTTGATTCTAATTCTAAATTGATAGGTATTGTAACTGAAAGAGATTTACTATTTGCAAATAAAGAAAATAAAATTAAAGATGTGATGACTAAAGATGTTATTACTGCAAAACTTGGAGTCACTTTAGAAGAATCAAAAGAAATTCTACATAAACATAGAATTGAAAAGTTACCAATTGTTGATGATTCAGGAATTGTTAAAGGTTTGATTACAAGCAAGGACATTACAAATAATGCTGATTTTCCAAATGCATCAAAAGATGGTAAAGGAAGACCATTGGTTGGAGCAGCTGTTGGAGTAAAAGGTGACTTTTTAGAAAGAAGTGAATCTCTTTTGGAAGCAGGTGCTGACGTACTTGTTGTTGATATTGCTCATGGACATAGTGAAAATGCAATTAGTACTGTTAAAAATATCAAAAAAGCATTTCCAAATTGTGAATTAATTGCAGGAAATATTGCAACTGCTCAAGGGGCTGAAGATTTGATTAAAGCTGGAGTTGATGCAGTAAAAGTTGGTGTAGGTTCTGGTTCTATTTGTATTACAAGAGTAATTACTGGTTCCGGTGTACCACAGTTAACTGCGGTAATGGATTGTGCAAAAATTGGCAATGATCATGGAATTCCAATAATATCTGATGGTGGAACAAGAACCTCTGGTGATGCAACTAAAGCATTAGCTTCTGGTGCTTCTACTGTTATGGTAGGTAGTATGCTTGGAGGAACTGATGAGTCACCAGGAACAGTATTGACTAAAAATGGTAAACGATTCAAAGTTTATCGTGGAATGGCATCATTAGCTGCATCTATTGGAAGAAAATCTAAAGAAACAGGCTCAATGTCACTAGATGATGATTTGAATGATTATGTTGCAGAAGGTGTTGAGGCAATGGTTCCATACAAAGGAACTGTAACTGATATTTTAAAACAGTTAACTGGAGGAGTACGTTCTGGTTTAAGTTACTGTGGTGCTCATACAATTCCCCAAATGCAAGAGAATGCAGAATTTATTAAAATGTCAAGAGCTGGATTTGCAGAAAGCCAGCCTCATGATGTATCATTGATGTAGATAATTTTTTAAGCAGTATCTAAAGTAATTTCATCATGCTTTCAAAAAGAACTATTATTGGATTAATAGTTGGAACTGCAATTATTGCAATTGGAGGTTATTCTTTACTTACTCATATTGGCACAATTACAATTCAGGAGGATTATACATTATCTGTAGGTGATTCAATTCCATATACAATTCCCGCTCCTGCTCATACACAACAATATATGAAAATTACAGGCGATGCTTTTGATCTAAAACTTCAAAGTCCTGGAGAAGGATTACAGATACCTAATACATCATACAAAAATGAATTAGACTTAGATTGGGTTCATTTAGAAGACGGTGAAACAAAAATCCTAGTTCAAAACACTGGTAATTCTGAAATATCTATTACTGGAGAATTAATTCGAAGTTCTGACCCAATTTGGTTCACTTTTGATCTTATGGTAATTACTTCTGGAATGGTAATCATTGGATTTAGTATGGGTTTTACTTTAAGAAAACCTAAAGGCTTTTAGCTTAATTTAGCAGATGGATAAGAACCTAAAATTTTCATAAATAAAGTTTCTTTCTTAATTTTATCTAACATTTCAGAAATTTTTCCATTGTTTTGGTGCCCTTCAAAATCTACATAGAAATTATATTCCCATGTATTTTCTTTTGTTGGTCTTGATTCAATCTTTGTCAGATTAACATTGTTTTTGTGAAAATTTTCAATTATTCTGAATAATGAGCCTGGTTCGTGTTTTATTGAGAATATTATTGATGTTTTATCATTACCCGTTTCAGACCTATTTGATTTTGATAGAATCAGGAATCTGGTATAATTGTTCAGATTGTTTGCAATATTATCTTGAATAATTGGCATATCGTATATTTTTGCTGCATCTTTACTAGCAATACATGCACAATTTGATTTGTTTAGTTCTTTTACCATTTTTACACTTCCTGCAGTATCATATGCTGGAATTGTTTTCATGTTATGTTCCTCAATAAATTTTCTACATTGACCTAAAGCTTGTGGATGAGAATATACTGTATCTATTTCATCAATTTTCCCAATTCCAATTAAACAATGTTCTATTCTATGATATATTTCACCTGTAGCGTTTAGGGAAGTTGAATATAACAAATCATAACTTTCTCCAACACTTCCTTCTATAGAATTCTCTACTGGTAAAACTGAATTTTGTGTAGTGTCATTTGAAGTACTTTCTAACACATCTGCAAATGTGGTTTTAGGAATTGTTTCAATCTGCTCATTGAAAAATGATTTTGCTGCAGCTTCACTATAAGCACCTCGTTCACCTTGGAACGAAACATGTATCATTTCTTAACCTCGTAAATTTACGAAATCACTATTTCCAAAGTTTGCAGAAAGTTTTCTCTCATCAATCCAAGCACAATCTGTACATTTTATTGCATCGCGCATTGGAACAACTTTGCCACCGCATTTTCTGCATTTAGTGAATAAAACCCCTAAATTTGGCTCACTAATTGTTGCATGAATAGTACCATTAAGGTGATTTAGAATTTTTAGTGTAACAATATCATTTACCAATGCAACATTTCGGATTCTCAAATTACGTGTTCCACAAACACACTCTACTTTTGAGGTTGTTGGCTTTCCATTAATGTAATCGATAGAAACAGCAATCATGGAAGACATCACTGCTGCAACTGTCCCAATAATAACATCGCCAACTTTAGGAATTGATAGAAGTTTTGGATGTTTTATGTTGGCAGTTCTTGCAATTTTATCTATATTTTTCTCTCCAACTGTTGCGGCTCTAACCATATCTCCATCATCAAAAGCATTGTCTCCCGCCTCATATTCTTCAATAGATGCTATTTTGTCTCCTGGAAATATTGCATTTTCAGACATAATGAGAATTTTGTATTTATGATTATAATTGTTTGTGGTTTAAAGGATCTTGATAAATCATATATCTTCAAGAATTTGATAAAAATCATGAAAGCGCTAGTATATGAAGAATATACTGAAAATGACGATTTTTCTAAAATCTTAAAAATTAAAGATATTCCAATACCAGAACCAAAATCTAATGAAGTAATCATCAAAGTAAAAACTGCCGCTCTAAATTATGATGACATTTGGGGAATGAGAGGAAAACCTTTGGCAATTCCACTACCACATATTTCTGGTACAGATGCAGCTGGCGAAGTCACTGCAATTGGAAATGATGTAAAAAATATCAAAGTTGGTGATAGGGTTGTTTCTCATGGTAATATGTCATGTAGAGTTTGCAAAAGATGTACAGCAGGTAGAGAATTCGATTGTAAAAAACGTACAATTTGGGGTTTTGAAACTGGTCCGCTTTGGGGTGGTTACTGTGAATATACTCATCTTCCAGAAGTTAATGTGGTAAAAATTCCTGATAGTGTTTCATATGATGAAGCAGCAGCCGCATCCATGACAATGTTAACTTCTTGGCATATGTTAGTTGGTAGAGCAAAAATTCAACCAGGTCAAATTGTTCTTGTGATGGGCGGAAGCTCTGGAGTTGGGAATTATGGAATTCAAATTGCTAAACTTTATGGATGTACTGTAATAGCAACTGCGAGTCCAGATAAATTGGATAAATTATTAGAACTAGGAGCTGATTTTGCAGTTGATCATAGGAAAGAAGATTGGCATAAAGAAGTAAGAGCAATTGCAAAGAAAATTCCTAAACCACTAGGAGATGCTCCGGGTGTGGATGTAATTTTTGAGCACATTGGAGGTTCACATTGGAACAAAGAATTGACTTTATTGAATTATGGTGGAACAATAATTACAACTGGTGCAACCACTGGGTATAACGCTAAAACCGATTTGCGTCACATTTTCTTTAAGGGGATCAATATTTTAGGCTCAACTCAAGGTACTAGAGCTGAATTAGAACAAGGATTGTATTGGATGTCCCAAGGAAAAATAAAATCTATCATTGACTCTGTTTATTCTTTAGAAAATGCTGCAGAAGCTCATACAAAAATGCTCAAAGGTAAAGGACTCTTTGGAAAAATTTTGATCAAACCAGAATCTTGATAAAAATGGATGATCCAAAAACAAATTCCGTTTTAGATGAGGGAAATAGATTATTTCTACAAGGGAAACTACGTGAAGCAATTACCTATTATGATAAAATTTTAGATGAAAATCCTAAACACATCAGTTCTCTTAATAATAAAGGATATGCCTTGAGTAAACTCAAAGAATTTGATAATGCCATAAAGTGTTATGATGCAGCATTAGAAATTTCTCCAGATGATATTTCTGTTCTAGTTAACAAAATATCTTCATTTCGAAAACAAGGCAATTTTGATAATGCTTTATCAATTTGTAATGACATTCTAAATAATAATCCAAAATATAATATTGCATTATATCATAAAGAACGAATTTTATTTTCTATGGGTAAATATGATGAATCCATTCAATGTTGTAATATAATTTTGAATGATTATCCAGAAAATGGGGATGTTTTATTTGATAAATCATGCAACTTTGCCTTGTTATCTAAAAATGATGATGCCTTATCTTTCCTAGAACAGGCTATTTCTCAAGGACTACAATACAAAATAAAAGCTAAAAAATCAAAAATCTTTGAAAAACTCTCTAATGATACTAGATTCAAAAAATTAATTTTGTAATTACAACCAGTGAGGAATTTCTAGATATTCGCCAATGCTTTCTTTTCGTAAAACTTTTAGAAGTGCATTAGCCTGTGGAGTAGACAATACTGGCTTGTCAAATTGATTATCTGTAGAAATTCTTGGGCAGGCAACCTGAATAAATGCATCAATCCCTCTAAGATTGTTTAATCTTTCATTTGTAATGTCTGTAAGTGCAAATAATTGAACTGATTTTCCCTCTTTTTCTAATTCTTTTTTGAATTTTAATCCAAATACTTTTGATAATTGTCCTTCTTTCAATCCAATAATTATTCCAAATGATTTTGCTTCTGCTGCTTTGAATATTGCTAGAGATGCTTTCTTTTTGAGTGAACGCGCAAATTCTGTCACTTCTCTTACTTCATTAAAATAAGGATCTAAAACAAATGTAGGCAAATTTGTTGATAATGCAATTCCTGCTGCATGAAAATTACTTTGTCCTAAAAATACATAAGCATCAACTTCTTTTTTTAATTCTGTTGCAGGGTAAAATTCACAACCAAATACTTGACCGTCATTTAGTTGTCCTTTTCCCTTTCCAATTTTTACTTTAATTCCATTTTTTGTTAAAATTTTTTCAACTTTATCCATTTGGTGTAAATGTTGACTGTCTGTGACAAGTGAAACTAGTTTTCCTTTTAAGATATCTGTACATTGTTCTGCAACACTATCAAATCCAACATCATCAAAAGCATCAATTAAAACTAAATTTTTTTCTAGTGCTTCTGTATTAATTGTATGTCCAATGTTAAATTGAATTTCAGCACCTAGAATTTTTGAACCTGTTGTATTCAAATCACAAGTTCCCCATGTAGTATCTGCTAAAACATATGCTGGAATGTCATATTTTGTCGAAATTTTAATTGCCATATCTTGAATTTGAGGTAGCATGCCATCTGGACCATTTAATGAAACAGATGCAGGGTTCTTTTCTTCAATTTCTTTGAAAATTCTTGCTTCATCTACTATGATCAATTCAGCTTGGAATGGCACGTTATTAATTTAAATCAACTGAAGGTTACAACAACTAAAAATGTCTAATCAATTAAAACAAGTCATGGAAAAGGAAACTATACTTAATGTAGGATTTGATGATACTGATTCCCCTAAAGGTATGTGTACCACCTTTTTAGCATACAAAATTGTTGATTCCCTCCAAAAACAAAAAACAGAATTTTTGGATTTTCCACGATTAATTAGGTTCAATCCTAACATTCCATGGAAAACTAGGGGAAACGGTGCAGTTTCTTTTAAAATAAAAACAAAAAATCCATCAAAAATTAAAAATCAAATTAAAAATCTTGTATCAAAATATTCTGATACTAAAAATGGTGCTAATCCGGGATTAGTATTTTTTGAAAGTGATAGTATCCCAACTGAATTTATTAAATTTAGTAAATTAGCTTTATGGCAATTAATTAATCGTAATAATGCAAAAACATTTGCTAAAAAAAATAATCTTGAGATTTATTATCAAGGAAATGGTCAAGGATTGGTTGGTGCTATAGGTGCAATAGGATATGATTTTGAAGATCATACATTGGAACTTTTAAGCTACCGTAAAAAACCAAAATTTGGTAAAGAAAGAAAAATTTCTACAGAGAGTGTAAAACATATGCAAGAAAAAACTTCTCCTAATACTTTCAATAGTTTTGACACTAAGAAAGGTCGAGTTTTAATAACTCCTCATGGACCTGATCCTGTTTTCTATGGAGTTAGAGGTGAAAATGTAGATTCTCTGTTATCTGCTACCAAAATTATCAAAACAAATGAAAAATTAGATGGATATATGATTTTCAAATCTAATCAAGGAACTGGAGATCATTTGAAAAATGAATTAAATTTTGAAAATATGAAACCTTATGCATCAGGGAAAATTTCTGGTGTTTTATCCAATAATCCAAAAATTGTAAAAGGAGGACATGTATTCTTTAAAATTATTTCTAAGAATCATGAATTTTGGTGTGCTGTTTACAAACCAACTGGTATGACTATAATTGCATCAAATTTACTAAAAGGAGATAAAATTAGTGTTGGTGGAGGAGTTAGAAAAGCTTCTAAACATTTTCCACGAATAATTAATCTAGAATTTATTGATATTATTTCACTAAAAAAGAACACTGTCCTATCAAACCCTCAATGTAATACATGTCACAAAAAAATGAAGTCAAAAGGCCAGAATCAAGGATTCCAATGTGTTCGTTGTGGAAGAAAAGCCTCTAAAAAAATCTCTATTGAAATTCCAAGAAAGATCAAAAAACAACTCTATCTACCGAAAATATCTGCACATAGGCATCTTACACGACCATTACAGCGAATTGGTATGAATAACAAATCTTCAAAATTTGATAAATCAATTTCATGGTTTTGTGTTTATAGAAACTAAGTAGCGGGGAGTAGATTTGAACTACTGAACTGCGGGTTATGAGCCCGCCGGGATGACCTGGCTTCCCCACCCCGCTGAACATAAATGAAGTTGAGCCGTATATACGCTTTATCAAATTCTTGAAAGTAATTAATAGGATTTGAAAAGATTGTCTTTTCATGGATAAAAAAATACAAATCGCTGCAATCGCTTTTGCCATAGTATTTTCTGTATTAGTTTTAACTTCCCCAAATGATCCTATACCTTTGCCTGAACCAAATTCAAATTCTGATAGTGATTTTGTAACTGTATTAGCTGAAAATCTCACTAAGCCTAGAGCTATTGCAGTTTCTGATGATAGAATTTTTGTTACTGAAAAAGATGGACTGATTAGAGTAATTCAAAATAATACCTTGTTAGAATCTCCATTAGCTACTTTGCGTACTGCAGATGTGTTTGATGGTGGATTATTAGGAATTGCATTACACCCAAATTTTTCTACAAATCATTTGATGTATGTTTTCATGACTTATGAAGAAAATGATATTTTGTGGAATAAAATTTTACAAATTACTGAATCAGAAAATAAACTTGTTACTGCTGAAACTATATTAGATAAAATCCCTGGTTCTTCATTTACAAATGGAGGTTTTATTAAATTTGGACCTGATAACAAATTGTATGTAGGAACAGGTACAGTTTCTGATGCTTCTCACCTTCCTCAAGATCTTAATTCATTGTCAGGAAAAATTTTAAGAATTAATGACGATGGTACCATTCCAGAAGATAATCCCTTTAACAACTCACCTGTATACTCTTTGGGACACAGAAATCCTCAAGGGATCACTTGGGATGATAGTGGAAATTTGTTTGTAGCAGAATTTGGACCAGAAAAAAATGATGAAATTAATCTGATTCAAGCAGGTAAAAATTATGGATGGCCTGAGCAACAATGTTCTGGGAATGAAAAATTTGAAGATGCAGTCCTTTGCTATGATCCAAGTATAGAACCTGGAGGCATATTGTATTATTCTGGAGAGTCCTTGGATTTTGAATCTTCATTTATTATGGCTTCTATGAGAGCTGCAAATCTCTATCAATTGGATTTTGATGAAGGACTTAGTTCTCAAAAATCCATTCTAAGTGGAATAGGACGTGTTAGAGATGTGGTACAAGGTCAAGATGGTAGTCTGTATGTAATTACTTCAAATACTGATGGAAAAGGTTTTCCAGATAGTATGGATGATAAACTATTGAGGATACTGAAATAAAATGCCAGATTCATCAATTTCAAAATTTTTTGAAAAATCTAGAAAAGAAAGGTTAGACATTGTTGGAAACTTTGCAAATCTTTCAATTGAGGAATTGGAAATTTTACAAAATGAAAATGGCGGAATTTCTTTTGAAAAAGCAGACAAGATGGTTGAAAATGCAATTGGAACATTTTCACTTCCATTAGGAGTTGCTACAAACTTCAAGATTAATGATAAGGATTATGTAGTTCCAATGGTAATTGAAGAACCCTCGGTAATTGCTGCTGCATCAAAAGGTGCTAAAATTGCACGAATTAAAGGTGGTTTTGAAGTTACAGCAAATGAATCTTTTAGCATTGGTCAAATACAAATTTTGGATGTTGATTTATCTTCTGCAATTCAACAAATTAAAAATTCAACAAATGAAATTCTTCAATTAGCTAATTCAAAAAGTAATACCTTGTCAAAAATGGGAAAGGGTGCAAAAGAGATTTCATGTAAAGAAATTGACACTCCATCTGGTAAAATGCTAATTGTTGAATTATTGATTGATGTTGGTGATGCAATGGGTGCAAATGTAACCAATACTATGTGTGAAGCCGTTTCTCCACTGATTGAAAAAATTACTGGTGGAAGAGCATTATTGAGAATCCTCTCAAATTATTCAACTAGAAGAATGGTCAAAGCAACTGCTGTGTTTGAAAAAGAAGCAGTAGGTGGAGAACAAGTTGTTGATAATATTATTTCTGCATTTGAATTTGCAGATAATGATGTGTATAGAGCTGTGACTCATAACAAAGGAATTATGAATGGAACTATAGCTGTTGCAAATGCTGTTGGTCAAGATAGTAGAGCTATAGAAGCAGCAGCAAATGCCTATGCAGCACAATCTGGAACTTATAGATCTCTAAGTAAATGGAGCAAGGACAATGATGGAAATTTAGTTGGCATTTTAGAGATTCCTCTTTCAGTAGGTATTGTTGGAGGAATTGCAAATGTTCACCCTGTGGCTAAAGTATGTGCAAAAATTCTAGGTGCATCATCTGCACAAGAGCTTGCATGTGTTATGACTGCTACTGGATTGGCCCAAAATTATAGTGCTATTCGTGCACTTGCAACTGAAGGTATTCAAAAAGGACATATGCGTTTACATGCAAGAAATTTGGCTGCTGCTGCAGGTGCAACCACTGATCAAATAGATGAAATTGTACAAAAAATGATTGAAGAAAAGAAAATTTCACTTGATAGGGCTAAAGAATTGCTTGAGCAAATTTAAACATGCGATTATATACCTAAAAAGTGAAAAAATTGAAAATGTCTGAAGTAAAATTTGCTATTCCTAAAGGTAGTCTTGAAGATGCTACTTTCAAACTATTAGAAAAATCTTGGACTAAGGTAAATAGGAAAAGTAGAACTTATCGAGTCTATTTGGATGATCCTAGTATTATTGTCAAAATGCTTCGTCCTCAAGAAATTCCAACATTGGTTGCTGAAGGACTGTATGATGTTGGAATTACAGGTAAAGATTGGGTGGGAGAAACAAATTCTGATGTTGAACCAATATTGGATTTAGAATATGGAAAAATTAGATTAGTGATTGCATTTCCAGATAAATATCGCTACAAAAACCTTGATGAAATGATTGCAGATTATGGTAAAAAGAAAAAAACACTTAGAATTTCATCTGAGTATCTCACAACTGCTTCAAAATTTCTAAAACAATGCAAGTCTTACAAAAAATACTATGGCTCTAAAGATCCTCTTATTGTAACTCCTTGGGTTCGATTAGGAAATAACAAAAATGTTCAAATTCATTTATCATTTGGTGCAACTGAAGCAAAGCCTCCTGAAGATGTTGATGCAATAATGGATGTTACTGAGACTGGAACAACTCTTAAACAAAATAAACTCAAAATTGTAGATGAGGTATTAACTTCAACTGCACATTTGATTGTAAATAAAAAATCATTAAAAGATCCTAAAAAACGTGAAAAAATCTTTGATATTGTTACGTTGATGAGAGGTGCAGTTCATGGAAGAAAATTCTTACACATTTATCTAAATGTGGAGGAAAAAAATCTGAAAAAACTGTTGACACAGATGCCTTCTCTCAAAAAACCAACAATAAGTCCATTAAGTGAACAAGGATGGTTTGGTGTGAATACAGTCATTAAAAAAGAAGAATTCCACAAACTTATTCCTAAACTAAGGAAAATTGCTCAAGGTCTTGTAGTTCATGAACCAAGACAAATACTTGAACTTGAGGAGATAAAGCGTGACGAAGAAAATTGATGAGAATAATCAAAGTATCTAATGTTGAAACGTTTGCAGAAAAAATTATCCCAAAACAGCCTCAAAACAACAAAACCATAGTCGAATCTATACTAAAAAATGTTAGAAAAAATGGCGATGTTGCTGTTAGGAAATATGAAAAGAAATTCAGTAAAGCAAATATTTCTTCCTTACGAATATCTGAAAATGAAATAAAAAATGCTTATTCAAAAGTGTCAAAAGCTGAACTTGATGCAATTAAACTAGCAAAAGATAGACTCGGCAAAACAGAATCTGTGGTTAAATCACTATTAAAAAATAAAACAATCAATCATGATGGAATAAAAATCTCTAAAAATTTCATTCCAATTCAAAGTGTAGGATGTTACATTCCAGGTGGATTAGCTAGATACCCAAGTTCTGTAATGATGTCTGTAGTTCCAGCTAAAATTGCTGGTGTCAAAAGAATAGTAGTTGTATCTCCACCTAATTCTGATGGAAAGATTGATCCGTTAACAATTGTAGCTGCTGATATTTGTGGCGCTAATGAAATTTACAAAACAGGCGGGGCACAATCTATTGGTGCATTATCTTATGGAACAAAATCCATTCCCAAAGTTGACAAAATTGTAGGTCCCGGTGGGGCATTTGTCACATCTGCAAAATCTTTAGTAAGTATACAGACTGGTATTGATATGCTTGCAGGTCCTACTGAGTTAGGAATTATAGCTGATAATTCTGCTAATGCTAAATTTGTTGCACTAGATTTGATTTCTCAATCTGAACACAGCAATGACACATTTTGTTATTTGATAACTACGTCTGAAAAACTTGCAGCATCAGTTAAGAAAATCGTCTCTGAATTGCTTCCAACAATCCAGAGACGAAAAATTGCAAAATATAGTCTTGAAAATAATGGATTTATTGGAATCTGTAAGACTAATTCTGATATGATAAAACTTGCAAATATTTTAGCTCCTGAACACTTGCAAATTATAACCAAAAATTCTGAATCAATATCCTCAAAAATCACTTCTTCTGGTCTAATTTTGATAGGAAATAACACTCCTTCAGCTGCTAGTGACTATATTTTAGGCTCAAATCACATACTTCCAACAAATGGATTTGGAAAAATTCGAGGTTCCCTTTCTATTTTAGATTTCATCAAAGTAAACACACAGATTACATCATCTAAAAAATCTCTTTCAAAGATCTCAAAATACATCAAAATATTGACTGAAGCTGAAGGCCTTTCCAATCACTATGAAGCAGTTAGGGGTAGATTAAATTGAAAAAAAATTGGTTTGAAGAAAAAATAAAAAAATTTAATTCAATTGGGGGATACCAAAAACCAGAATTTATTCAAGATTCAGTAAAATTAGATTCGAATGAAAATTATGTTATTTCCAAACAATTCCAAAATGATATTATTTCTTCTGCAAGAAAAAATTCTGATATTAGGGAATATCCTCTCGGTGGTGTTGAGAGACTAATTAATGCAATATCTAAATTTACAAAAATACCGTCGTATATGATTGGTGTTGGAAATGGCTCTGATCAAATTCTAGATTTGATTCTTTCAAATTTTGCTTCAAAACAAACCAAGGTTCTAACTTCAAATCCTACTTTTGGATTTTTTGAAGAACGTTGTAAACTCTATAATATTCCATTAATTGCAATTCCATTTTCTGATGATATGGAATTAGACATGAAAGATTTTACAAAAAAATCTAAAAATGCTGATATCCTTTATCTTGACTCTCCAAACAATCCTACAGGATTTCAATTTTCAAAAAATGAATTGCAAAAATTGATCAAATCTTTTGATGGCCTTGTAATTATTGATGAAGCATATGGAGAATTTAGTGAATACTCTCTTTCTAATTTAACTAAAACTCAAGAAAATCTTATAGTTGTTCAAACTCTTTCAAAATCATTTGGTTTAGCTGGATTACGATTGGGTTATTTCATTGCAAACAAAAAATTTACAGAATCTTTCATGAATGTTTTACAATACCCATACCCTGTAAGTACCATTACTATTGAATCTGGAATTCAGGCTCTAGAAAAATCTAATTTGATGAAAGATGCTATTGATACCATCAAAATTGAGAGAAAACGAATAATTGAAACTTTACGAAAATATGATGCCTTTGAAGTGTTTGATTCCAAGGCTAATTTTGTTCTTTTTGATGCTCATGGAGCCTATAAGCGAGTATATTCAGCATTGGCAGAACAGGGAATTTCTATTAGAAAACTAGGAAAAATTGGAAATCATGATGGATGTCTTAGAGTAACTATTGGAACTAAAGAAATGAATTCAAAATTTTTACTTGCTATTCGTGATTTACTAGGATGACTCTGATAAAAAATTCTGAAGGAATCTATGTAGATGATTCTAAAATTGATATTCTAAATAATGTAGATGCAATAATTTTTGATTGTGATGGTGTTTTAATTGACATTACAAAATCTTATGATTTAGCAATAATCAAAACAACTCAATATGTATTAGAAAACTTGGCAAAAATTTCTAATCCTATTGAAATTGATTTTGAAATTATTGATGGATTCAAATCTACTGGTGGTTTTAATGATGAAGTTGATTTAACATATGCTGCCATTATTTCTCTTGTTGCTGCAAGTCAATTAGAAAAAGATCAAAGAAATTTTATTTTTGATGTAATAAAAAATTCTGATTCAACTGGAATTATTTCAGTAGAAAAATATCTTGAAACTTTAACTGATGTATCAAATATCAAAAAACAATTATCCTATCCTGGAACTCATCATGAAAATCCACTTTATCAAATATTTGATCAGCTTTTCTATGGACCAGACTTATATCAAAAATTATTTAATCAAACTTCAAAATTCTCTGAATCTGGTTTGATTGAACAAGATGATGTTATAATAAATGATATTTTGATAGAAAAATTACTAGATAAATTTAATTCAAAACTTGCTATGGTAACTGGACGAGGAAAAGAATCAGTTAGATATTCATTAAAATCTCTTTTATCAAAATTTGATTTACAGAATTCTATGTTTCTTGAAGATGAATCACGTGAATTGGCAAAACCTAATCCTAAATCACTACTAAATTCTATCCAAGGAATGAATTCTATTTGTTCTCTTTATGTTGGAGATTCTATGGAGGACTTTATCATGGCTAAAAAAACAACTGATTCTGGACATGAGACAGTATTCTGTGGAATTATAGGTACTAGCAAAAATCCTCAAGCCAAGTTAGATTTGTTTGAGAAAAATAATGCCATTTTGGTGTTGGATTCTATCCATCAATTACCAAAGGTATTAAATTTAGATTGATGCAATTACATAATCTGTGAGAAAAATGGCACCAAGAAAGGCATCAATTAAACGAAATACAAAGGAAACTAGCGTATCTGTATCCGTTAATTTGGATGGATCTGGTAAAACATCTATCAAAACTGGAATTAATTTCCTTGATCACTTGATTATATCATTTGGAAAACATGGGATGATGGATATCAAAGTTGATGCAAAATCAAATGATGGAATTGAACACCACTTGATAGAAGATACTGCAATTACAATTGGACAAACAATTGACAAGGCATTAAGCTCTAGACGTGGGATTACAAGATTTAGTTATGCTTCTGTACCGATGGATGAATCCCTTGCTGAGGCTTCAATTGATTTAGTTAAAAGACCATATTGGAAGTTAACGCTATCTATCAAACGAAATAAAATTGAGGATGTATCAAAAGAAGATTTAGAGCATTTCTTCCAATCTTTGCTACAAAATCTCAATAGTTGTATTCACCTTACTGTAAAGTATGGAGATAATGATCACCACAAAGTAGAGGCTGCAATAAAATCACTTGCTGTTGCATTGAGAAATGCATCTACACTTGATAAAAAACAGAAAGGAATTCCAAGTACAAAAGGTTCAATGTAATGGTAAGTGTTGCAATTTTTGATTATGGTGCTGGAAATATTTTCAGCCTAAAAAATTCTCTTGAAAAAGTTGGAGCTATAGTAGATGTAATTACTAATTTTAATGATAAAAATACCTATTCAGGATTATTACTTCCTGGTGTAGGAAATTTTGATCCTGCAATGAACAGCATTAGAGATTTCTCAAAAATTCAATTTCAAGAATATGTAGGTAATATGCCTGTACTAGGAATTTGTCTTGGAATGGAGATGTTTTTTGAAAAAAGTGAAGAAGGAAAGGAGAAAGGATTGAATGTAATTGATGGTGAAGTAATTGTATTACCATCATCAATGAAAGTGCCTCACATGGGTTGGAATAATCTTGAGATAAAAAAACCAGGAAAAATTCTTGAAGGAGTTGAAAATAATTCTTGGGCTTATTTTGTTCACTCGTATAGAGTTAAACCTGATTCAAATGATGTGATAACTGCAGAATCTGATTATGGAATTAAAGTTCCAGCTGTAGTAGAACATGATAATTTCTTTGGCACTCAATTTCATCCTGAAAAGTCTAGTACTGTGGGAAAAATAATGCTAGAGAATTTCCTCAAAGAGTGTAGGCAATGAAAATAATACCTGCAATTGATCTAATGGATGGTAAAGTAGTTAGATTGTACAAAGGTGATCCAAATCAAAAGACCATTTATAGCGAAAACCCTGTAGATATTGCTAAACAATGGGAATCTGCAGGAGCAGACATACTTCATTTGGTAGATTTGGATGCTACTCTTGGAATTGGTTCAAATCTAGAAATGATCAAAAAAATTCTAGAAACACTAACAATTCCAGTTGAGGTTGCTGGTGGATTACGAGATAAATCATTAGTTTTGGAGATGGCTAAACTGTCAGAAAGAGTAGTGTTGGGAACGTTGGCATTCAAAGACAAACCTCTTTTGAAATTATTATTATCTGAACTTGGCCCAGAAAAAATTGTTATTTCAGTTGATCATAAAGATGGCGAGATTGTTATTCACGGTTGGCAAAAAGGTACAGGAATAAAATTAATTCCTGCAATTAAAGAATTTCTTGAAATGGGTTTTACCGAATTTTTATTAACAAATGTTAGTCGTGATGGAACTATGGAAGGACCTGATTTGGAATTTTTAGAGCAGGCATGTAACTTGTCAAATGCAAATGTAATAGCAAGTGGAGGAATTTCAAATATCTCTGATGTTAAAGATGTAAAAGAAAAAAGTGCTTTTGGAGTAATCCTTGGAAAAGCACTATATGAGAAAAAAATTTCCATTGAAGAGGCAAAAAAAATATCATGACATTAACAAAAAGAATTATTCCTTGTCTTGATGTAAAAAATGGAAGAGTGGTAAAGGGATTAAATTTTGAATCCATTAAGGATGCAGGTGATCCAGTAGAGCTTGCAGAAAAATATAGTAATGAAGGTGCTGATGAACTAGTTTTTTTGGATATTACTGCATCTGATGAACAACGAAAAACAATCAAAGACTTGGTAAGAAAAGTTGCATCAGTAATTGATATTCCATTCACTGTTGGTGGCGGAGTCAAATCTCTAGAAGATGCTAGAAATATTTTACTAAATGGAGCTGATAAGGTCGGAATCAACACTGGAGCAATTAAAAATCCTAAAGTGATTACAGAATTAATGGAATTATTTGGTCGACAATGTGTTGTGGTTGCAGTTGACGCAAAAAGAAATTACAATATTGATGAAACAAAAAATATTTTCAATGAAGATGGAAAACAATTTTGGTTTGAAGTTTTCATTTATGGCGGAAAAGAAGGAACAGGAATTGATGTCATAGATTGGATAAAAGAATCAGAAAATTTAGGGGCTGGAGAGATTTTACTAACTAGTATTGATAAAGATGGTACAAAGGATGGATATGATGTATTGTTGACAAAATCTGTAGTAGATTCTGTTTCTATACCTGTTATTGCTTCAGGAGGATGTGGTAAACCTGAAGACATGGTTGATATTTTCAAGGAATCTAATGTCGATGCTGCTTTAGCTGCTTCAATATTTCATTATGAAACACATGGAGTAAATGGTGTTAAATCCTATCTGAAAGATAGGGAAATTCCTGTAAGATTATAATACTGAAATCTATATTTGTAAACATGGAAAAATCAATTCATGATATTGACTTTGAAAAAAGTGATAGTTTGGTTCCAGTAATTGTTCAGGATGCAAATACAAAAGATGTTCTTACATTAGCTTATGCCAATAAAGAATCATTAGAACTTGCCAAAAAAACTGGCAATTCTTGGTTTTGGAGTCGTTCTAGAAATAAACTTTGGATGAAAGGAGAAGAGTCTGGTAACACTCAAAAAATTAAAGAGATTTTGGTTGATTGTGATTCAGATGCAATAATTTATCTTGTTGAACCATCAGGACCTGCATGCCATACCGGTGAAAAAGTTTGTTTTCACAATAACTTAAAATAAAATTTTAACATACTGGTGTTTCAAATGCATGCCCTTCACCTGGAATTGTTTCATTAATTATTGTGAATTTCAAATTTGGATAATTAGTTCCTCTAAAAACTACAGTCCATTCACCTAAAACATCATCTACCGAGCATAACCCTAGTACTTTTGATAATTTAATGTCTGTATAATAATTGAACATTGGTTTCTTTGTTCCATCAAATGGAATTGTTTGAAAAACAGTATAATGTGTTTCATTTGTTTGTTTAAGAAATGCTACTTGGCCTTTTTCATTTTCCTCTAAATCACCTGTTATTAAGAAAATTTTCTCTCCAAGTAAATACTGTGAACGATCAATTTGAAATGGACCTGAAGTTTGCCAATCTCTTTCTGCTGGTATAAAATGACCTTCTTCTATCAAAGGATTTTCTAAGCTAACTTCATTATTAGATTTTGAGATTTCATTTTCTTGAACGTATATTATAATAATTCCTGCAATAATTATGGCAATTCCTATGCTTATTGGAATTATGAATTTATTATTCACAAAAATTATCATTTTAAAATAACTAAAAACCTTCCTCATAATTATGATCTCCACAAATTCTGTGTTTTCCTATTTTTCCCCCTATGATTACTATTATTCATTATATTTTTTGATCCTTTAAATTAAGTATCACTTAACTTGATATTAGGATTTTTTATGTATATTCTCAAAGGAGATACTGATCTTGACTAGAACATCATTACAATGTAGAGAATGTAAAAAAGAATATGACACTGCTTTCAAGTATGTTTGTGAAGACTGTTTTGGTCCACTTGATGTAAAATATGATTTTCCCACACTTACTAAAGATACGTTTGCAAATCGTGAACAAACCTATTGGCGATATTTTGAATTACTTCCAATAGAAGATAAATCAAACATTGTAAGCATTGGTGCAGGTATGACTCCTCTTATCAAAGCTGATAATTTGGGAAAAAAATTAGGATTAAACAATCTTTACATAAAAAATGATTCTGTAAATCCAACATTTTCTTTCAAAGATAGACCTGCAGGAGTTGCAATATCAAAAGCAAAAGAATTTGGATTAACTGCAGTTGGTTGTGCGTCAACTGGAAATTTAGCATCAGCTACTGCAGCGCATGCAGCAAAAGCTGGATTGCCATGTCATGTATTTGCACCAAGTAATATTGAGATGGCTAAAATTGCTCAAGCATTATCATATGGTGCAAACTACATTGCAGTTGATGGAACATATGACGATGCAAATAGAATTGCTGCACAAATTGGAGACAGTAAAGGAATTGGTGTAGTAAACATTAACATGCGTTCTCATTATGTTGAAGGATCCAAAACATTTTCGTATGAAGTTGCAGAACAACTTGATTGGCAAATACCTGATCAATTGATTATTCCTGTAGGAAGTGGTGCAATGCTTAATGCAATTTGTAAAGGATTTGAAGAATTACAGACTGTTTCCTTACTTGATAATGTTTCAAATATCCATATGATTGCTGCACAACCACATGGTTGTGCACCTATAGTTGATGCATTTAAGAAAAATAGTAAGGAAGTAATCCCAGTTGAAAATCCTGACACCGTTGCAAAAAGTTTAGCAATAGGTGATCCTGGAGATGGTAGATATGTTTTGAAACGATTAGAACAGTATAATGGATTTGCAGAAGAATCAAACAATAAAGAAATACTTGATGCAATTTTATTACTTGCACAGACTGAAGGAATATTTACAGAACCTGCAGGAGGGGTTTCAATATCTGTTCTTCAAAAAATGGTTGAACAAGGAAAGATTGATGCAAATGACAAAGTAGTATGCTATGTTACTGGTAATGGATTAAAAGCAACTGAATCTATAATGGAAGTATTACAAAAACCAACTGTGATGAAAGCTGACATTGGTGAAATATCGGCGGTAGTAAACTAATGGCAAATATCACATTCACTATTCCATCTGTTCTAAATGCTGGCGGTGGTGAGAAAAAAATTGAAATCTCTGCAGAGTCTTTACAGGATGCATTTTCAAAAATTTCTGAACAATTAGGTGATGATTTTAAGCGTAGAGTTTTAGAAGGTGATGGAACTCCCAGATCTTTGATTAATATTTACATTAATGGCAAAAATGCAAAATTTGCAAATGGTATTGACACTTCTCTAAATGATGGTGATGAAGTTTACATATTGCCTGCGGTTGCAGGTGGTTCAGAAGAATTATCCCCAAAAGAACTTGACAAATATTCAAGACAAGTGATGCTAGAAGAAATTGGATATGGTGGACAATTAAAATTAAAAAATGCTAAAGTTTGTGTTGTTGGAACAGGTGGTTTAGGACACCCAATAATTTCTAGATTGGCTACAATGGGAGTTGGAACTTTGCGTATTGTTGATAGAGATGTAATCGAACTATCAAATTTACATAGACAAATGATGTTTGATGAGGATGATGTTGGTCAAGTTAAAGTTGAAGTAGTTGCAAAAAAATTACAGAAACTAAATCCTGACTGTAATGTTGAAGCTTTAGCTGTATCTGTAAATGATTATACTGCATTAGAAGTTGTTGAAGGTTGTGATGTTGTAATTGATGCACTTGATAGTGTTAATGCAAGATATGCATTGAATAAAGCATGTGTGAAGTTTGAAATCCCATTTGTTACAGGAGCTGCAGTTGGAACATCTGGACAAGCGTTTACTATTTTACCAAAAAAATCTGCATGTTACTTTTGCATGTTCCCTGAATTAGATGAGGATACAATGCCAACATGTAGTATTGAAGGCGTTCACCCCCCAATTCTTTCTATTGTTGGTGCAATTGAAGTTGCAGAAGCTGTTAAAATTATTCTTGGAAAAATTCCTAATCTCTCTCAGAGAATTCTACATATTGATTTAGAAAATCTTGATTTCAATAGTACTAGAACATTTAGAGCTGATGAATGTCCAATATGTGGTTCAGGTAAACTAGATGTTGTTACAAAAGAAGAATTAATTTTAGAAGAACTATGTGGGCGCAATCGTGGAAAGAGAACTTACTCTATTACTCCGACGGAAACATTTGATCTTGATGTAAATGGTGTTACTGCTATTGGAAAACAAAAAGGTTTCACTGTTGATAATCAGGGTGACTTGGGATTATCTTTGAGAACAAATGAATTATCTGTTAGTTTTATGAAAAGAGGGTCAGCTGTTGTAGTTGGTCCAAAAGATGAGACTGATGCTATATCATTATACAAAACTCTTCTTGGAAAAGAGATCAAGGCATAAAATAGGCTATAAGAATTTCATAATTTATCGATAAAACATAAAAAATCTAACGATCATTTGAAATTTTATGAGATAAACTGCAAATAATATGATCATGTTGTCTAAAAATTACATCAAATTTAGATTTTTGATAAAATAATTACAAAAAATACCATAATTGTGGACAATTCGTCCATTAGCCTTTTATACTAATTTTTAAGAAAATTATCAATAACATGAATAACGAAATAGGACGTAAAATAACTAGTCTTACATTAATGACAATTATGTTAGCCGGTGGTATGACATTTGCTATTCCTGGTGTAATGCCAGCAGCACATGCAGCCAACGCTAACCTATTTGTTTCCGCAGAAAACTCTCAATTTGACAACTACATGGCTGGCCCTATGGTCATCGAAGTAGTTGTAATTGATTCTGATATTAGTGATACAGATGAGGGTAAAGGTGAACCAGACGTTACCGTACAAGGCAAAGACCTGAGAATGGCCCAAGCTACTGACGGTAATTGGTATGGTTATTTTGCAGACTCTGATGCAGCATTAGCTGCAGACGCAACTGTCGGTTTACCAGGAGAAGGTCTGGACTTCGGTTCAGGCTGTGATGCCACATCTGCAACAACAGCAGCAGGCATATCCTTCACCGATACAGTAGGTGTCTTCTTCCCAACCCAGCCAGTAAATGGTAATGTGACCTCTTCAGGTCTATCAACCGTTTGTGCAGCTGGAACATTTGGAACAGTAGATTACCAAAACGTAATCAGAGAAAACAAAACAGCTAACAGAAATACAGCAACAGGAAATGGAATTGGACAACTTAGCCTTCCAGCTAACGCTTTCCCAATGATCCAACTATATGATCTAAATCCAACAGGCAGCGTTGTAGTCACATATAACAAAGGTGGTGGTGCTCAATCAACCACATTAACTTTTGATACAGTTGACCAATTTGCCAACTTAGAATCAGATAGAACTGTATTCCCAACTGGTGCAAACGTACACCTCACACTAACTGATGTACAACTAAACATTGACCCAACAGACGAAGATTCTTGGACTTGGGGAACTATCGCAACTAACAACACTGTCTTCTATCAATTGTTCGATGAAAATGGAGCAACTGCTGCTGACGGTAGTGCTGGTGCTGTAGACCTAACCAACAGTCTCGGAACTGATGCTTTTATGTTTGAAGATAACGGTATCTTACTTATTGACTTAGATGCACAAGGTGTAGGTAACGAAGTATTAAGAATTATCGACAACGATGATTCTGTTACTAACGGAACCGCAACCGTTGAAGCATCCACAGTTGCAACCGGAAACGGAACAATTGCACCTGGAAGTCAACCAGTAACATTTACCGAACTATCATCAAACTCTGGTCTCTTTGCAAACTATGATGATTCTGATGTATCAAACTTGGCTATCGCAAGCGATGCCAACAGAGGTGTATCAGCAAGCATTGATTACAATGAGACACCAAAGACTGTTCTCGTTGGATTTGGATTCGGTTCAATCGATATCCAACCAGCCGATGATGAATGGAACTCTGGTGAAGAAATTCCAGTAGTATTAGTTGATTCAGATGCAAACCAGAACAGTAGAGTTGATGAAGATCTTGATCTTAACAACCCTGATGTTCCACTTATCCCATCATTACAAACTGGTAACCCATTCACTTTAGGTGATGACGGAACTGGTGGTACCGGTGGACAAAGTGCAGTATTTACCAATGCAACAATTGCATTTACAGAAGTCAACACTGCCCTCCCAGGAGGACAAGGTGATCCTGTAAAATCATTGAGCGCATTAAATACAACTGGTGGTAACGTAACTGCAACTGTTGTAGTCGATAAATTTAGTAAAAGAGCAATCATAGATCCAAGCGCTAGTCTGACTGATGCTAAAGCATTAATCATTGACTTAAGCGTAACAGCTGAAGAACTATTCAACTCAATTTCTAATCCGCAAGGAGCAGACATTAGTGATAGACTTCACGGATTTAACTTGTTTAACATGGACTTAAGAAGTATCAACAGCACTGGATCATACGATGTATACTTGCTAAACCAAACAACTGGTACGAATATCTTTTCAGGTAATAATACCACTGCAGGTTTAACAGCTATCTCATTAGTTAATGATACCGATGCTCAATCAATCAGCTTAATCAATTCAACCAGTGGAACTGACATATCTGCAGATCTTGACCAAGTAGTCAAGGCAATCTTTGATATGGATGACTCTGATAATATTGGTTTGTTGTTTGTATTTGATGATGGTCTTAACTCCGGTTATGCAATTGATGGCGCAATTAACGAATCTGTTGTAGCTGACTTCTTTACCTTCGGATTTGAATCCGATGGTGATGAATCCGGCGAAAGAGTCGCAAACCAAATCATAAGAATTGAAGTGGAAGAAACTGGTGATAATACAAGCACCTTCGAAGGTAGCTTGGAATACATCATGGTCAACCAAGTCAATATTCTTGATGCAGATACCTATACTGGTCTATCCCCAATTGCAGATGATCCATCATTCATCGTAATTGAAGACCTAACAGATGAAGACTCTCCAAGAGTTAATTATCTGGACCTAGGTGCTGATGGTGTATCAACACAAGTTGCAGACCAAGAAGAGGCTCCTAGCCACTCTGGTATTGTATCTTTTGATTCCGATTCTTACAAAACAGCTGACACAGTTACTATCACACTAGAAGACTTAGATCTTAACACTGACTCCGACTTGGTAGATATCTACACTGTAGTTTCAACTACAACTGATGATGTCTATGATCAAGTAGGAGAAGCAGGACTTCCAACCGACTTATCCTTTGGTGATCTAGGAAGAATCCTAGATATTACCTTCGATGATACATTGTGGACAACTCCAGCAGTTAACACATGTACCAGCGATGGTGAAACAGCAACAGGCTCTAACGAATTAGAAGAAAACACTGATGATACCGGTCTAGGTGCAACTGGATTTACTCTAGTTGAAACCTCACAAGACTCTGGTGTCTTCATTGGTGACTTCCAAATTCCATCAGTCTATTGTCCATCAGCAGGAACTACAGCAGATCCAGGCCTCACCGAGTCCGTAACCGGTCTCGATATTGAAGTCAACTATGTTGATTTCAGAGATGCATCTGGTGAAATTATAGAAGTCGGTGATTCTGCAGGCGTCAGAGCCAATACTGGTTCTGTTAGTCTAGATAGAACCGTTTATCCAGTTCCATTTGGTGTACCAGCTGATTTCGAGAGTGTAACCACTACCGAAACCCCAGAAGGTAGAGCAATCTTCCCAGTTCACGCAACTGGTATGACTGACACCGATAATGAAATTGAAAGCGGTGAATTCTTACAGAATGGAGATCTTACAATTCACATTAGAGTTAACGACCCAGACTTTGATATATCCGCAAGTGGTGAAGACGAGATTGCTGAGTTTACAGCAGCAGCTTCAGTAGGACCAGTCAAGATCTCTGTTATCAGAGGTTCTGACTCAGTCGTGCTAGGCTATGCTGGAAGCCCAACAGTCGTTGATGGTGTAATTGATGTTGA
The DNA here is from genome assembly GCF_013407145.1 of Nitrosopumilus cobalaminigenes. Classification (NCBI taxonomy): domain Archaea; kingdom Thermoproteati; phylum Nitrososphaerota; class Nitrososphaeria; order Nitrosopumilales; family Nitrosopumilaceae; genus Nitrosopumilus; species Nitrosopumilus cobalaminigenes. The sequence continues at coordinate 1,359,480 of NZ_CP026993.1, read as the reverse complement.
TGACAATGGAATCAGCACAACTGCAAACTCCGGTGCTGTCGCAAGACAACTCGGACCATTAGTAGAAATCGCACCAGATGCAGGTATTTTCGAGATTGACTTTGACATTAGATATACTGACGGTCCAGCAAGTCAAACTTGCCCAGATACTGAAGATTTCACTCCAACGAATGGAACCTCAGCAACTGGAGATAACGCAGCCACAAGCAGATTTGACGTTGCCGCAACATCAGGTGATTATTGTATCTTACAAGGAGATATCCTCCAAGTAGAATACACTGACCCAGCTGATGCTTCTGGTGATGCAAATACTGTTACTGACTCCGCTACCTTTGACCTTAGAAATGGTGTCTTACAATCTGACAAGTCTGTATACATTATCGGCTCCGATATGATCTTAACCCTCATTGAACCAGACCTTGATTTGGACAATGATGGTGCAGAAACATATGACTTAGACTTAATCGAATGGGATTCTGACGCAGCTACTATTACCATGGGTAACCTTGGTGGTACAACTAACTCAGCAGCCTTCGACCCAGAACCAAGTAACTTTAGAGAAACAGGTGACAGCACTGGTATCTTCCAGATTGTTATCGAAATCCCTGAAGAACTAGATAACGACCGCCTTGAAAGAGGAGAGGAAATTATTCTAGAATATACTGACTGGGGTCCAAGTGGATCTGACTTTGTTGGTGATGAAGATGAAGATGTCAATTTGACAATCTTTACTTCTAACTTTGGTGCAACTGTAGAACTTGATCAAAAAGTCTACTCATGGACTGATAAAGTCTATATCACTATTGTCGCTCCAGATCACAACTTCGACGGTGACCTAGTTGACGAAATCGGAAATACTGATGTTGATCCAATAAAGATCAGCACCAGAGGATTCGATCTTGACAACTACAAACTTGTTGAAACTGGAACTGACACAGGCATCTTTACTGGTGAGGTTATACTTACTGGATTCGCACACGATGCTGATGGTGATGAGAATGACGATACTAACCCAAGAACCACTGGTTCTGGCCCAACTGATGGATTCCTACAAACTGACGACGATGACGGACTTACTGTCTCCTTTGAATTCTCAGAGGATGAAACTGTAGTCGGTTCATCATTAATCAGATGGAATATCGGTGAGGTACAATGGTTAGAAGCAAGTTATCCAGCTAGCGGAACAGGTGTTGTAAGAGTAATTGATCCAGACATGAACTTAGATCCAGAAGCAGTCGACAACTTCGATGTCGACGTGTGGTCTGACTCCGATGCCGGAGGTATTGACCTTACTGTAACTGAGACTAATGAGGCAACTGGAATTTTCGAGGGTACTGTATTCTTTACAGTTTCTGATGAATCTTCTGGTCATAGACTCAGAGTCGCAGAAGGTGACACTGTCACCGCAGAATATGAGGACAATACATTACCAGATCCGTACACAACTGCAGATGAACTCGATATTACTGCCACTTCACTAATCGGCACTGTCGTACCACCTCTCGAGAGAGCACCAGCTGCTAACTTGAGAACCGTTGATGCATTCGGTAACAGTTTAGATACTGTCTCCGTTGACCAACAGGTACAAATCAGTGCTGACTTAGCAAATGGTCAGGATAGAGAGCAAACATTCGCATACTTGGTACAGATTCAAGATGGTAACGGTGTTACAGTCTCACTAGCATGGATTACAGGTTCACTATCTGCTGGTCAATCATTCAGCCCGGCATTATCATGGATTCCAACCGAAAGTGGTAGCTACACAGCAACTGCATTCGTGTGGGAATCAGTAGATAATCCAACGGCATTATCACCACCAGTTAGTACAACTGTCAACGTAAACTAGTTCAAATTATCCTTTTTTTCTTTTTTTTGAATCCTTCTTAACGTAAGTTATAGACAATTTTTCCAGAAGTAATATCTAGGAGAAGATTAACAATTAATTAAATTGAAATTTAAAATTCTTTTTTCGTGTCTTTTTGTTCTATTAATAATAAACATACCGAATTCTTTTGCAGAAGAATTAGTTTTATCTACAAATAGTAAAGTGTATTCTCCTGCACATAACTTACAAGTTTATGGAAATGGCTTACCTGAAGAAAATCTAATAATTAGAGTTTTTGCACCAGATGAGTCTATTGCAAAATTTGACCAAATAACTACTGAAAAAGATGGTTCATTTAATTATGCATTATTAACATGGCCTGAACCATCAACTGATTTCCCATATGGAACATATACTGTTGAAGTGATCAGTACAGAACAAAATGGTGCATCACAAAAAATTGATATTAAATTTTCATCTACCACAGACTTACTTGATGTGACTGTAGAAAGATTTGTGAATACTTTAGTTTTCGCTCCTGAAACTGCAGCAATTGGTCAACCAATTCGAGTTTTTGTTCAAACAACTAGTGATGGCCTTTTAATTGGAAATGAACCTAAGGAATTATTGGGAACAACACATGTTCATCTCCCATCTGGAATATCTGTTACATTGACAAATTCATTCAAAACATTACATCAGGGATTATACTATGTAGATTACACTCCAATTGAAGAAGGAACCCATGTATTTCATGTAGTGGCATTTAGTCAAGGAACAACATCTCATGGCTCTGCTGCAACTAATGTCTTAAGCCAAGATTTGGGTGGTATTTCTGATCAAATAATTAAACTGAACTCAATTTTAGATGAAACATCAAGCGAACTAGATATTCTAAAATCTGAAATTGCAGGATTTGACACAACTTTAGAATATGCAAGTAGCCAAATTGATGAAAATATTGGAACTTTTGCACTATCCGCAAAATCTATCAGTGAATCTTCTGCACAACTTAACGCATTGTTATTACCCATCATTGCATCAGTTGGATTAATTGTTGCACTACAAGTGGCAATCCTTGCAAGAAGAAGATAGTTATAATAACATAAGAATGAAAAACCAATTAATGCCCAAAGTGGCGATTTTCTTTGCAGTATTACTTTTTTCACCAATGATTGCAAATTCACATGCTTTCATTCCTGTCGATTTGGACCAAGACATGGAAAACACACTATCCTTTGATTCTGATATTATAGAAATAGACTCTGATTTTTTCTTGGAAAATAATTTCAAAAGATATTTAATTTTTGGTACTGATTTACAAAAAAATAATATTTTAAAAACAAATTCAATTTATAATATTCAATCTGATTATGGATTTTTCTCAGTATCTGTTCTTTCTGAATCTTCTGCTTCTAATTTAATTTCACAAGGGTATTATGTTGTTGAAGATTTTAAATTGGATTATCATTCATCTGATAAAGAAATCAAAGATGCTTCTAGAATTGGTGACATCACTGGTTCTGATTTGGCAAAGAAAAAATATGATTCTTCAGGAAATGGAACCATAATTGCTATTGTTGATACAGGTGTAGACTTTTCAAATCCTGACATTCAACATTCTCTTGCTCGAGATAAAATTAATCATCCTATAATGCTTGATCCGGATGGACAAGGGATTGTTTTAACGAATGCAACTTTCTTTGCATATATTGATGAAAATGAAATTATACGAAATTATAGTAAACCCATTCCTTCTCATATGACATCATCAGCATATGTTACACGTGAAGGTGTATTCCTTGATGTTTCTCAAGGAGGACAAGGAAGCCAGATACCAATATACAATTCCTTTTTTCCACAAATTGGTTCATCAGTAATTTTTAATGGAACTCTTGCTATTGATATGAAAATTGGCGATGATAATAGAAATTATATCAAATCAAAAAGTGGAATTTATCATTTAGGTGTTATTTATCAAGGTGCATTAGGAGGACAATATGCAAAAATACAAGTTGTTCCAGTTCTTGTAGTTGACTCTTTTACATCTGGAGTTTATGACACTATAATTCCTGATTTGAGTACTTCTTGGGAAGATTACACTAGATTTGATCTAGAGCGAGGACAAGAACCAAATTATGATTTTGATTTCACAGATGAGAAACCAATTGTATTAGGAAGTGGAAAAGAATTCCTCGTCTATGATTCAAATGATGATGGAAAAAATGATTACAGTGCGGGAACCATTGGAGCACAAGTTCTTGATGTCTACGGTGTAATTAAAAATAATTCTACAGATATTGATGATACTCTACAAGCAATTAATGGAACTCTTTTACCTGGACTAGACTCAAATGGTGAATTTTTTGGTTTGATGACTGATTTTATGGGTCATGGAACTTCTAGTGCGGCATCTATTACTTCTCGTGGACAAGAAGTTTACGACATTTACAACAACTCAAAAAAATATTCTATTACCGGTGTAGCACCTGATGCAAAAATTGTACCAGTAAAGGCTTTGTGGTTTGGTGATACTGTATACGGATGGTTATGGTCTGCAGGATTTGAAAATAAAGATCACACATGGAAATTTTTGGGTCAACCCAGAGTTGATATAATTTCCAATAGTTGGGGAGTTTCAAATTTTCCTTCCTTCAAAGCATCTCCTGGAATGGATATTCTATCACTAATTCTAAGTATGTTGACAACCCCTACTTCTTTGGATGATGATTATCCTGGAATTACAATAATTTCCAGTGCAGGAAATTCTGGTCATGGATATGGTACAATTGGATTGCCTAATGCATCACCATTTGGAATTTCAGTAGGTGCCACAACAAACAATGTTTTTGTTGGATATGGACCTTTCAAAGATCAACCTAGATTTGGAAATACAACAACTCATTCAAACAATGTAGTTGATTTTTCTAGTAGAGGACCAGGAATAATTGGAGATCCAAAACCTGATGTTATGAGTATAGGGGCTCATGGATTTGTTCCATCAAACATGTTAAAAGTAAACAAAGATTCCAAAGAAGAATCCTTTTCATTATTTGGAGGTACTAGTATGGCTGCACCGATTGTATCTGGAAGTGCAGCAGTTCTAATTGAAGAAATGAAAAAACAATCTTTAGACTATGATTCTTTCACTATCAAAAATATCTTAATGTCTACTGCAACTGATCTTCAGAATGATCCACTTACTCAAGGATCTGGTTTGACAAATGTTGAAACTGCATTGAATTATGTAAATGGGGAACATGGAGTTTTTATTGTGTACAATGATGGTTCGTATAAAAATATAAAAAATATACTTGACCCTGCAATAGAAAAAATTAATTCCACTTCAATAGGATTTGAAAAATTTAATCTACCTATACGTTCATTTCCAATGACAAGCTGGTTTGCAGGACATTTACTTCCTGGAGAACGAACAACAACAACTTTCACTATTGACAACCCTACAAATGATACTCTTACAATCAATGTAAAGCCACAAACTTTGTCTTTAATCTCAAAAACACAATTTAACGGTACTACAATTCCTCAACAACAAGATTCTATCTTAAATGATACTGGTACATTCATTCCAAATTATGTTAAATTATCTGAACTTGGAAACTCTTCTGAACTATTGACATTTTTTAATAATGATGATCCTATCCCTGATGAATCTTCTTTAATGATTCTAAATGTTAATTTTAAATTTCATGATTTTATGAATAGTACCTCTGATGTTTATGCAGATGATTTGAAAATTGCCTCTCTGTACCTTTATGATTGGCTTGATAATAATAACGATACAAAAATTACAAGTGATGAACTTTCAATGGTGAATAGAGCCGGATCTTGGGGAACTGTTCAAGAACTTAGAGTTTCAGAACCTAATGAAAAATTTGATGGAGTTCCACTTGTTGGTGTTTACCCTGTTCCAACCAGATATTCATATTGGTTAGGTGATACAAAACAAAATTCTACATCAATGGATTACACAATTTCTGCTAGTCATTATGAAAAAGAAAAATGGTCATTACTTTGGTCTAAATCTGATACAATTTCCGTTCCTCCTCAAGATTCATCAACTGTTGATATGACATTAGTAACTCCAAATGATTTTCAAACTGGAGTCTATCAGGGTTTTTTAACTTTTGAAGGTGAGACACATACTGTTAATGCCCCGATATCCTTTGTCATTAAACAACCTGTCACTGAAAATGATTCTACAATTCTAATCAAAGGAACTTCTAGTGATGATGTTCTTTATGGAAATGGATACACAAAAGGTGCATTTGATATGGTTAATAGATACATGGCAGGTGATTGGAGACAATATTATTTTGATATTCAAAATGAATCTATCAATACAGCAGCTATAGAACTTTCATGGACAAGTAATGACACAAATCTATCTGTATTTGTTATGGATCCGTCTGGAGAAATAATACAAACTAATGTTCCGTCTGGAGTCTTTGGACATTTTATGGGATGGGCTTCGCTTGATTGGCTTGGTAATTCAATTTTTAGTCAAGGTGGAGGTTTTTTCCCAGTGAAAAATAAAGATGATACTTCAACTGTTTTGTATGTGCCAATAAATCAAACTGGTACTTACACACTTTTAACACATTCAACTTTGTTTGGTGGAATTTCAACTACTGAGCCAATTACACTTGCAGCAAAATTTACAAATATTTCTCCTGACATGAACATTGATTCAACTCAAAATAAAATTGAAATAAAACCATTCTCAACAAATTCTGAAGATTCTGAAACGATCATTGAAACAAAAACTCCAAAAGATTCTATTGATTCTGAAATAGAGCCCTCATTTAGTCTTGGTATGGGAATTGGTATAGTCATTGGAATTGCGATCGGAATTGTTTTGATTTTCATCATGAGACAAAAACCTCCTAAATAATTGAAATAGGTTTATAAGCAATTTGGCGAGTACGAAAGCTGAATGTCAGAACTGGGGACAAAAAAGTCTGGCGGATTATCCCGAAGAGACTTTCTAAAATTGATGGGTGCGGCAGGCACAGGATTGGCTTTTGCGCCTTTTGTTCCATTTGGTAATTTCATGCCAAACCCTAATCAGGCATCCCTTGAAAGAGTTCCAGTAATTTTACCTGATGGCACTCAAGCAAATATCAATACTTACCCAATTAATCACGCTGAAGTAATTACATATCCGGCAACTGGTGATGCAGCACTTGATGCAGAAGCATTTCGTAAGTGGCAATTCATTAGACTTCCTGAAGAACTAGGTGGAGGAAAAAATGATGTTTCTTCGTTACGAGCTTTTAGTATGATTTGTTTACATCTTTGGTGTCTTTGGAAATATTGGCCTGATGATGGAAGAAAAAGAGGTGAATGTCCATGTCATGGTAGTATGTATGACCCGCTAACTGGAACTGCATTTGTTGGTCCAGCATCAGTTCAAGCTGCACCATCAAACACATTGCCTAAATTAACTTTAGATATTGATTCAGATGGTCTTGTATTCATCATGCCACCAAAGTTTAACGCAAATGATAATGGAGTAATTGGATATGGCCGTTTCGCTTGAAAGAAGAACTGGGGTTGTAGCATTCCTTTATTGGCTCTGGGATGGAGTAGACAGAACTATCTTTACTGCAATTAAATTTTCATTCCCTGCAAGATTTGTAAGTCCATTTGGATTCTTGGGAATGCTCACATTCATTGTATTCATAATTCTTGGAGTTTCAGGAGCATTGTTGATGTTTTACTATCAACCAATTTTGGATAGAGCTTGGGACAGTGTTCAATTCATTAATGATGAAGTCCCATTTGGTTTTCATATTAGAAATATTCACTATCATGGCTCAAATGCTATGGTTCTTTTAGCTGTACTTCACATGTATTATCAGTATTTTAGTGGAAGATACAAAATTAGGAATGAAGTTTTGTGGATGACTGGTGTCATTCTTGGTACTGTTACAATTCTTGAAGCATTTACAGGATATGATGTTATATTTAGTGAACGAGCGGAACTTGCAATTAGTATTGCAGCGTCGTTAACCACATCAATTCCAGTTGTCGGACCAACAATTCGTGATGCGGCGCTGGGTAGTGGGTTCTCCGACTTTGTATTAAGATTCTATGCACAACATGTGTTCTTGCTACCTATTGTAATGCTAGGATTAATGGCCGTGCATTTCCCAAGATTCTTGGTATTTGATGTACCAATGGTAATGGCAATTGGTGGTGCTATTTTGATCACTGGTGGTGTCTTCCCAATTGATATGGGATTCAAGTTTGAACCCACAGTACCGCCTGGTGTCACTGTCCCTGAATGGTATCTTACAGGAATCTATGCATTCATGAGGACACAATATGACAAATTTGTAACTGGGTTGCTGTGGCCGTTATTATTCATTATATCATTCGTGTTAATCCCATTCATCGACAGATACAAGAAATTCTCATGGAGGGATAGACCAATAATCACTGCATTTGGTATTACCAGTCTTGCCCAAATTATGGTTACAACATACTGGGGATTCTATATCTCACCTGATATCTCACTTCCATTAGTAGAACGTCTGGTAATTGATCCAATATTCTTCTATGGTGTGATGATATTGCTAGTTCCATTAGGATTTGGATTTACTTACATGATGATTAAGCTAGCAAATGAAGCAGAAAGAAAATCAAAACTTGCTAAAAGTAATGGTCCACAAAAGGTAGCTACCATTAATCTATCTGAAAAATGGATTAATTGGTTACTGGTTGCACTATTAGCATTCCAAGTATTCTTGAATATTGCAGCATACAATGCAGCATTGATTGGAATGAAGAATATCTCTCTATTCTTTATTGGAATCATTTTGTTAGTATTTGCAGCATTCTTCCATGTGTATAGATATGCAATGAGTCAGCAAAAGAATGCCCCTCCACCAGCACCTATGCCTGTAGTTGAAGAAAAACCAATGCTTGCAGAATCTGAAGAATCAGTAGAACAAAGTAAACTTCCTGAAGGTGAAGGAACTTCTAATAGTAAACCTGAAACAAAAGAATTAGCACCTGAAGTACCTACACCAAAAACTCAGGCTGATTTAGGAGTTGGAGCTGATACAAATCCTGATGTTAATGGAGTGAAAAAATAATGAGTTCACCTACATCAAGTCATGCATATGGTATAGGATTGATTGCACTAATTGTTGGAATGAGTGCAGTTACCGTCTTTTACACTTCATTTTATCTTCCTGAATCTATGGCAAAACCATCTGTAGCTGATCATATTTTGCATCCTGAAGAAGAATTTTTTGAAATAAAAATTGTTCCAGGTGCTGTAATTGAGGGCAATGAGAATTATGTTCCAAATGATCCAACAGTACTATTGACATTTACAAATAATGTAAGGTGGGTAAATGATGATGATACTGCTCATACTGTAACTCCTGATCATCGTCATGCAGATGGTTATTCAGGCGACTTTGGTTCTACTGGAGTCTTAAAACCTGGAGATACATACGAGTTTTTGTTTACTGAACCCCAAGAAGTACACTATCACTGTCAACCACATCCATGGATGACTGGCTCTATTTCAGTGGAAAAGAGTAGATTCTAGATAGAATACTTTGCAAAAATTATCTGACTTTCAATTTCTTTGTGCTGTTCAATAATTGAAACTCTAAATTTTACTTCATGATCTTGATTTGGTACAAAATCAATCAATGCTGTAAATTCTGCTTTATGTTCAGGCATTACATCTTTGTTGATAAATAATCTTGAAACATTCTGAGAGATTTTCTTATCGTTATATGATTTGTAAATGATGTGTTCATTTGAATCCAAAATTTGTGTGTTTATCACAACCCCATCATATCTTCCTGGATATGATACTGATATTGTTCCTTTAATTTCTGAATTTGGATGGATGTCTGTTGAATTTAATTTGAATTCTAAATCTTTCATAAATAATTACTCTTAACTCTGAATAATAATTTTGTTAAGCGGGCCCAAAGGGCTTCGATCCCTTGACCATCGGATTAGAAGTCCGGCACTCTATCCATGCTGAGCTATGGGCCCAAAAACCTAGCAATTAATTACCATTTTAAGGGTTTACAGCCACTTTTTTTGGTAATTTTCTCTTTCCATCTTAAAGAGAAATTGTTGTGAATATCCTGCATAAGGACCAAAATGTTTCACAATTTTTTCATGAAGAATTTCATATTGTTTTTCTGTGATTGTTTTTGTTTCAAGTTGAAATTGTTTAGAATAATATTTTTCTAATATTCTAATCATCCATCTATCTAAAGGAAAAGCATCTAGTTTGTTTAATGAAAATAACAAAACACAATCAGCTACTTTGTTTCCTACGCCAGGAATTTGACATATCTTTTCTTTTGCTTCTTGATAACTATCTTTTTGTAAAGTTTCAAAATCAATTTTTTTATACAATACTATCTTTGCTGCTTCTTTAATGAATTTGGCACGATATCCAACACCACAACTTTTGATTTCATCTATTGATGCTTTTGCAAGTTTAGATGGTTTGGGAAATAAAAAAAACTCTTGGTTATCAAATTTTACTCTTTTTCCAAATTTTCTTGAAATATTTTCTAAACTACTTTTAATTTTTTGAATGTTAGAATTTGATGATACAATAAATGAAATTAAACACTGAAAAGGATCTTGTTCTAATATTCTTAACCCTAGATATTGTTTCACTGCATCTTTTGTAATGGCATCTTTTGAAATTGATTTAATTATTTCTTCAATATTATCTCTTTTTCGAAAAAAATCTGTTTTAATATTTTGATAAGATTTGATCGTTCCAGAATCAGTTATTTTTAAAATATCTTGACCATTGACCCCGTACCAATATTTGCCATTTTTTCTCCAAAGAAATACTTGACCACTGTTAATTGAATTATCTACGTTTATGATGCGATTCTTTTGCATCTTAGATGGTTATTTCATCATTTACTGCAGGTGAAAATGTCTCTAAACCAAATTGTTCATGAATTTCTTTGGCAAACATCTCGCATGATTCAGCATCACCATGAACAGTACACACCTTTGGATTTCCTTTAATTTGTTTAATCATATCAAACAATTCTTTTCTATCTGCGTGTCCAGAAAACTGGAATTGTTTTACTTCTGCTTGTACCTTTAGATCTTTTCCTCTAGTTGACACCATTCCTGTATCAAGTAATTTTTTACCTGGTGTCCCTTCCCCTTGATACGATACTAGGGCAATTCCATTTTTACTATCAAAAGATAATTGTTGTAAATAATAGACTGCATTACCTCCAACTAACATTCCTGCTGGAGATATTACAACACAAGGTTCACCCATTGCTCGTTTTCTTTCAGAATGTTCTCTTACTGCAGTTGCACTTTTGATTGCTTCAGAGAATACTTTAGGATCTCTTAGATATTCTGGATGCTTAAACATTATTTCATTTACTTTGAGCGCCATACCATCCATGATGATTTTATGTTTGAAATTTGCACTTCTTAAGATACAAGCAATCTCTTGAGAACGTTCAACTGAAAATGAAGGAATAAATAATATCCCTTTTCTATCCATTACCTCATTTGCAAATTCAATTAATTCTGTTTCTGATTCTATTCTTGGTTTTTGCTCTGTCTTTGCATATGTACTCTCGGTAATTAACAAATCAATTTCTCCAATGTCTAAATCCATTTCTCTAAGCATTCGAGAGCCATTTGTTTTGATGTCTCCTGTGTAGAAAAGACGTTTTTTCTCTGATTCTACTAATACAGTACTTCCACCAATCACATGTCCTGATTCTCTGAATTCGAAAGTTGCATTTCCTTTGGTTACTTTTTGTTTAAATCCGATTTCTTTAGCATTTTTCATCATATTATTCAATTCAGGCAGATCAAATGGATGTGCATTTTTTTCAATTTTTAACATATCATTAATCAGTAATTTTGAAAGGTCAAATGTTGGAGGGGTGGCATATACGTCAGTATTCCCACTTACAAAAAGGGATGGAACATTTCCAGAATGATCTAAATGTGCATGTGTAATGATGATTGCATCCAAATCTTTTGGTTTTACATGAAGTGGATATTGAGGAGGAGAACCCCTACGCCCAAACATTACGCCATAATCTAACAGTAATTTTGTTCCATTACAATCCACTAAAAATCCCGATCTGCCTACTTCGTTTGCAGCACCTAAAACTTTAACATTCAAGAATTAAAATGAATTCTAATCTACCTTAATACCTTCTTAGAGGCGATCCGATCATTATGCCTGTCATGGAATCTACAAAAGCTTTAATTAGTGTAAGCTAAGATCCGATCCTCATGGGACGAACCTATGATGAGTGGATAGCTCAACAAGATCAAGCTGTCGTAGCAAAAACTCGTGCAGGCGATGAAGGAAATAAAGTACTTCTAAACCAAATTAACTGGATCTGGGTTAACAATCTGATGAATCAAAAAGCAGACCTTAATCCATCTTCAGCAGAACTACTTGACTGGGTAACTTCTGGTCAAATAGACGCAATGAGAAAATAAACGTGCACATCACGTTATCTTTTTGTTTTTTAAATTTCTTAATCTAGATTCTGCGCATATTTTTTGAATCGATCTTTTTCATAACAGGGTTATGAATTTCAATCATGGTTTAAATAGTCACCAACCAATCTTAATTTTGTAATGCCAATAGCAATACTTCCAGACATTGATGAACAAAGATGTATCGGATGTGCACTATGTGTAGAAATCTGTACAACTCTTGGTCCTGATGTCCTTAGGGTAAAACCTGTTGAAGGCTGGAAGAGAGGTAAAGCATTTGTTTTCTACCCAGAAAGATGTATTTCTGATGGTGCATGCATCGGTGTATGCCCAACAAAATCAATCTTTTGGATGAGACCAATGAATTACACTGCTGGACAACCAGTACCTCTTCACAAAAACGGTATCTTCATCAAAGGTTGGGCAGAAGACGCCGCTCTATAAGCAGCATCTTTTAGCACATTCTTTTTTCTTATTTTTAATTACGCAAAAGATTTTTTCTTGATCTCTTTTGGTAAAGTCTTTACAAAATACTTCAGAAATTCATTTTCCTTATCGTAATGTATCTCTGAGAATTTATTATTTGAAAAGAATTCATTCCATGTTTTTTCAAATGTAGGAAATACTTTTGGTTCAAAATCTAATCTTGATGTTTCATGATGGGCTGCAGGAAAAACATCTGAAATCTCTATTGGAATTAATCCTAAAATTGGATTGTATTGACAAATTTGAAATGATTCAAAATCTTTGAGTTTCTTTTTCAATCCAGTGTATTGACGAGAAAGATATCCTGGTTTTGTACTGGATTCTTTAGTTATGATTAATTTCTTTTTCTTTGATTTGAATTTTCTAACAATCTTATGGAAAGATTGAACTTCTGGTCTATATTGATCCTCTTCACTAAATAAGAAAATAGCTTTTTCTTTGAATTTAGGGGTACTCAAACCAAGGAATTCATAATTTTCAGTCATTACCTCAATCATCTCAAATAGTTTTGGATGGGCCCTTGCTTTTTTAATTACGTATTCCCATAATCTCCCTTCATGAATTGCTTGTTTTACTTTATCAACTTCAAGCTTTATTGCATACAAATTATGAATTGCCAATTCATTGATTTTTTTGGTAGCCTCCAATTCACGAAATTCATCAGGGGTGTATTTTGAACATATTTCACAATTACAAGGAAATACGGAAATGTCTGATAAATATCGTGTGCCATCATCTGTGATGTATCTCAATTGTTTAGCATAGAGCATGTAAGATGCTGAATCAAAAGTATCACATCCCAAAGCTATTGCAAATGGAATGGTGAGAGGATGTCCTGCACCAAATAGATGTAATGGGATTGAATGTGGCATCTGTTTTTTTGCAGCTACAATCATCTGTGCTAATAATCTATACTCGTAGGATTCCATAAATTCCACAGGACTTCCTAATGCAAGCATTTGAAATCCCATATTGACTAAACTTTTCGTAGATTTTCCAACAAGCTCAAAATGTTCCCCTCCTTGAATTGGACCTATCCAAATTTGACCATTGTCTGCACTATCATCTAGAGTTTGTTTACAAACATTCAGAGTATGTTTAACATATTCTTCTGCTTTTTTAATTGGCATTCCATACCCTGTTGGTTTATCAAGTGGAATTGCAAAATCAGTCAAGATACCTTTTTCAAAATTTGCCATATCTGGTGGCAACACGTCAACATCACCGTATTCAAGAACTTGATATCCTCCAGAATCTGTCATAATACCTCCATCAAAATTAATTATTTTATGAATTCCTTTTTCAACTGCTTCTTCACCGTAATTATTTCTAGTAATGTATGCGTTAGTAATAACTAAATCAAAACCAATTTCTCTAATTTTTTTAGATGGTATAGTTTGTTTCACAGGATGAATCACTGGAACATATGCTGGAGTTTCAATTTTACCATGATTTGTGTAGAGTGTGCCTATTCTTCCTGCTAAATCGGTTTTGGATATTTCAAACAAGTAATTAATCAAATTCAAAGGCGTTATTTAATCAATCAACAAAAAATTTTCCCAAATCATTATTTTTTCGTACTAATTCTAACCAATCAACTTCCTCATTTCCATTATTCTTTGTAATTACCTCCATTACATTTTCTACTACTTTTGAAATTGTTTTCTCTGTGACATTAATTTGAAATACTTTTTCTTGAAATTTACTAATTGCGTCATGTGCGATAATTCCTAAAATTTCACTTCCCGTATTTTCCTTGATTTTCTGATCAGAATATTCTCTAGTGCTGTAAACTTGAATTAACTCGTAAGGACTTCGTCTTAACACAATCATCGTTTTCACTTGATTCTTTTTTAAAACATATGGTGCCAAATGTCCTACAATCACATTTTTTTCAGAAATTTTTTGATCTAGGATTTTTTCAAGTTCTTCAATATCTACGTCATTTGTCTCTCTATTTTTTTCAAATAATCCTGACTCTTTTGCAATTGAATTGATGTCTAACAAATCTAATTTCAATCTCTTGACAATTTCATCTGTAATGGTATGTTTTCCTACTCCTGGATTTCCTGTAATTACAATTGACATGACCTAAAATCATAATCCATAGATTAAACGATTTCTGCAATACTAATAAGTAGAATTGGATTTTTCAAATTATTGCAAATTGGTTTACTAGGCAAAGCAAATGTTGGAAAATCTACATTTTTCTCAGCTGCAACTGAAACCCCTGTAGCTTCAGGAAATTTCCCATTTACTACGATTGAACCAAACATTGGAGTTGCATATGTGAAAGCAGATTGTGCTTGCAAACATTTTGAAATTAAACATGATAATGATTTATGTGTCAATGGTACTAGATTCATTCCAGTTAAACTCATTGATGTCGCAGGATTAGTTCCTGGTGCACATGAAGGTAAGGGATTAGGAAATCAATTCCTTGATGATGCAAGACAGGCTGAAGTTTTAATTCATGTTGTTGATATTGCTGGAACTACAGACATTCAAGGACAACCTGTACCAGTTGGAACTCACGATCCATTAGAAGATGTCGCATTTGTTCAAGATGAATTCGATCAATGGTTTGCAGATATTTTGAAAAGAGAATGGGATAAAATAACTCGTGAAATAGATCAAAAGAGAGCAAAACTTACTGATGGTATTGCAAAAAGATTTTCTGGATTAGGAATTAAAGATTTTCAAGTTCAAGAAATTCTCCAAAAGTTAGGATTTATGGCTAAAAATCCTAAAGAATGGAATGATGATGATATTGAAACTTTTGTTAAAGAATTAAGAAAAAATACAAAACCTATGATAATTGCAGCAAACAAAGCTGATCTTTGTCAAGATCTTGATATTATCAAAAAAATATCAGATAATGTTATACCATGTAGTGCAGAAACTGAATTACTTTTACGTAAAGCATCAAAAGCTGGCATTGTAAACTATTCTTCTGGTGATGAAGGATTTTCAATTGTTGAAGGAAAAGAGATTCCTCCACCCCAACAAAAAGCTCTTGATTTAGTAACATCAGTTTTTTCAAAAATCCCCTCCACAGGAATTCAAAAAATTTTAAACACTGCAGTGTTTGATTCACTAAATTTCATTGTAGTATATCCTGTAGAAGACGAGACAAAGCTAACAAACAAAGATGGTGTTATTTTACCTGATACAAAATTAATTCCACAAGACTCTACTGCAAAAGATTTGGCAAGTTTAATCCATGCTGATATTGCAAAAGGCTTCTTACATGCAATTGATTGCAAAACAAAACAAAGAATTAGTGGTGATCAAAAACTAAAAAATGGCGATGTTATCAAAATCGTTTCTACTCTAAGTCGTGGCTAATATGTTGGGTCTTGGAATTGAAAGCACAGCTCACACGTTTTCATGTGCAATAATTGAAAAAAATGGGAAAAAAGGAAAGATATTATCTGATGTTAGGAAAATTTACCGACCTGAAGAAGGGGAAGGAATTCATCCTCGTGAAGCATCTCGCCATCATATTGAAAACAGTTCACTAGTTCTATCTGATTGTCTGAAAGAAGCAAATGCTTCAATCAAGGATTTGGATATCATATCATATGCAGCTGGTCCTGGTTTGGGTCCATGTTTACGGGTTGGAGCTGTGGTTGCAAGATCTCTGTCATCATTTTACAAAATTCCTATTTATCCTGTAAATCACGCAATTGGACATATTGAATTAGGAAAATTACTTACAGGTGCAACAAATCCCTTAGTACTTTTAGTCTCTGGAGGACATACAATGCTTTTGGCATTTCTAAATAAGCAATGGAGAGTATTTGGTGAAACATTAGATATTACACTGGGTCAATTACTTGATCAATTTGGACGATCAATTGGATATGCCTCTCCATGTGGAAAAAATATTGAAGAGTTGGCAAATTCTTCTACAAATTATGTAACTTTACCTTATTCTGTCAAGGGAAATGATGTATCTTTTTCTGGATTATTGTCAGCAACAAAATCTGTAGCAATGAAAAGTAAAGAAGATGCATGTTACTCTCTTCAAGAAACTGCTTTTGCAATGATTAGTGAAGCCGTAGAACGTGCTTTGTCATTTACTAGAAAAAAAGAATTAATGATTGTTGGAGGCGTTGCAGCTAACAAACGATTGTCTGAAATGCTTAAAGATGTATGTAAAAGACATGGTTGCAAATTTTTTGTAGTCCCATTAAAATATGCTGGAGACTGTGGTAGTCAAATATGCTGGACTGGTCTATTAGAATCTCAAATTAAACAGGGTGTTTCATTAAAAGATACATTTGTAACACAATCTTGGAGATTAGATTCTGTTAAAGTAGATTACTGATTTTTGTTTTCACTAATTGTTTGATCAATTATTTTGACCCAGCTTTTTGTATTGAAAACACCAAACTTGAAAGTTTGTTCTCCTTCCTCTGTTTTTGCTGTAAAACACACTTTTTTCATTAACAATCCTTCTTTCCATGTTTTTGTTATCTTGTCTAATGAAATATCTAGTACAGTATCTCCAAAACGTTTGGAGAAATCCATAATTCTTGCATTTGTTTTATCAAATGCTAATCTCTTATTTGTTAATGTTAAAATTCCTGCTCCTAATTTATCCTCACTACAATCTTCTTGTTTGATTCTTTTCTCTCCCTCGTCCATGATTAATTTTTATTGAATTCTTCTGGATATAATGTTAATGAAATTAGTCAAAAAAGGTGCTGAAGCAGATCTATATCAAACAAATTGGCAAAATTCAAAGGCAATATTGAAAATCAGAAAAGCCAAAAAATATAGAAATCCTTTACTAGATTCCAAAATTCGTAAACAGAGAACAATTAAAGAATCTCAAATGTTATCTCTTGTAAAGTCGTATGGCATCAATGCGCCTCTTGTTTACTTTGTGAATTTAGAAAATACTTCTATTACAATGCAAGAAATTCCTGGAACTCCTATACATGATTTATCTGAATCAAAAATCATCAAACTATCAAAAGATATTGGAAAATTAGTAGGCACATTACACAAGAATGGAGTTATGCATGGTGATTTAACAACTTCAAACTTTATTTTGTTTCAAAACAGAGTTTATGTAATTGATTTTGGTTTATCTCAAATTTCAATAAAACCCGAAGATCATGCTGTTGATTTAAGATTGATAAAAGAGATTCTCAACAGTGCACATGCAAAAATCATGGTTTCTTCTTGGAAAAATTTCCTTAATGGTTACCAATCCATCGTTGGAAGTGCCTATTATGCCAAAATTACTAAACTAGTTTCAGATATAGAGAGTCGTGGTAGATATGCACAAGTCGTTTGATCTATTTTTTGTTTCATCTAATAATCACAAATATCAGGAAGCGAAAAAAATTTTAGATTCTTTTGGAATAAATCTTGGTTTTTTAAAATCTGATTTAGAAGAAATTCAATCAAATTCACTTCATGACATAGCAATAGTAAAAGCAAGAGATGCTTTTTCTAAATTCAAAAAACCTATCATAATTGAAGATGATGGTTTATTCGTTGATTCTCTAGATGGTTTTCCAGGTCCATATTCATCCTATGTTTTCAAAACAATAGGTAACAAAGGAATTATTAATTTAATAAAAAATAATCGAAAGGCGAAATTTCTTTCAATCGTTACTTATTGTGACAAAACACTTTTGGAATCTTTTGATGGGAAACAAAATGGTACTATATCTAAAACCCAAAGAGGAAAAGGTTGGGGATATGATCCTATTTTTATTCCAAATAATTTTAAGAAAACTTTTGCTGAACTGAATAATAAAAATGAATTATCTCATAGATACAAAGCACTAAAAAAATTTTCTAAATGGTATTTGAATAAGTAGGAATGTAACGATCAATAAACCGTTCATTATTTTGTAATATTGAAATTCTTGATACAATACTTTCATCCATCATAGAAAATATTTTACTCTGCTTTGCAATTTCTTCACTAAATTTTTTCACTTCTTCCATTTCTAGCATATTTTCGTGCTCTAGTCTATTAGTTGAACGTCCAATGTGCATATATGATTTAATTTCAATAAAATGTGGACTTGCTTTTCTGAACATTTCTGCAAATAATGGGATTGATTCTTTTTGATCATTATAATCTCTAATCAAAGTAATTCTCAATACAGTTCTTGTATCCAAATCCTTTAACATGTCAAGTGTTCTATTCCATCTTTCCCATGAGTCGTCATATTTTGGCTTGTTTATTCTCATAAATGATTCATAGTCTGCAGCATTTGTTGAAAGATACAATTGTGTTGGTAATGCATCTTCATCTTGTAACTTTTGAATCATATCTGGTTCTTGTCCATTTGTAACAAGAAAAACTGATTTTGTTGCTTCAAGTGAATTAAGATATTTAATCAATTCTGGAAGTTTTGGATACATTGTTGGTTCACCTGAAAGTGAAATTGCATAATGTGCAGGCAATAGTGATTCATCTAATCTTTGTTTATCATTTCTTGAATCTCCATAAAATCCATTGATCAATTTTTTTCTTTCACCCATTAGCTTTGTTAGAATTTGTTTTGGTTCTGCAACTTGTTCTGGTTCCATTTTCATTGAATCATAAAATTCCATAGGTCTCCAACAATACACACATCTATTTTCACAATACATTCCAGCCGGAGAAAACTCCATGCATCTGTGAGTTGAAATTCCATAAAACTTGTGTTTGTAGCAACTGCCTTCATGCTTGAATGATTTTTTTGTCCAATGACAAAGTCCCACTGTTGAGTGATCAGCTATGCCATACTTTGCTTTTTTTAATTGTGCAGAAATTACTGGTTTGATCTGTAGTAGTTGCTCTTCTTCTTCGACAGTTTCCCCTGAACAACTCATGAGTTCAGATCGTGTTCTGGTTTACTTAAATTGATCGAGATTTTTGTCCAACATGGAATCTTTACCCAAAACTATTCGAATTTTTAGTCGATTTCAGAGTGAGGTTTAATAACTGGATCCTCGACGTATTTTTAGGCTTTGAAAAAAATACACTCTTTAGCATTTCTGTTCTTACTTGTAGCCACATTAACTAGTATGCCTATTAACCCAATTTATGCCGCTGATGACTTAGACAAAGACGGTGTTGATGATTCTATGGATGCATGTCCTAATTTACAAGAAGATTATGAGGGAACAGTAGATGGTTGCCCATCAAATTTTGTCCCTTGGTATGATGAAGATTATGATGGTATAGAAGATCATATTGATCAATGTCCAAATCTTAAAGAACATTACAATAAATTCCAAGATGAAGACGGTTGTCCAGATACTCTACCTGGAGCTGGAGCCGGCGGCGCACCTGACTCCGATGGTGATGGGTTCATTGATTTAGTTGACTTGTGTCCTAATCAACCAGAAACTTTCAATGGTGTACTCGATAGAGACGGTTGTCCAGATTCTTATGGCGCTGGTGATAGAGATAGAGATGGAGTTCCAGATTTTGCTGATGAATGTCCATTAAGTGCTGAAACTTACAATAGATTCCAAGATGAAGACGGTTGTCCAGATGCAATTAACACTTCTAGTTTTGTAGATACTGATAATGATGGAATTCCAGATAAAATTGATTTGTGTATTAATGAACCAGAAGTGTATAATGGTTATAGAGACACTGATGGTTGTCCCGATGTTGCATTAGATACTTCATTTAATGATAAAGATGGTGATGGCATAGCTGATCAATTTGATATATGTCCTAATGATCCTGAAACATTTAATCGATTTGCAGATTATGATGGTTGTCCAGATGCATCTCCATCTTTTGATGGTACACTAAATGATGCTGATGGTGATAGAATAATGGATGCTAATGATGCTTGTCCATTAGATCCAGAAAGATACAATGGTTTCCAAGATGACGATGGTTGTCCAGATATTCCACCATATTCTAGTGATGTTGATTCTGATCTAGATGGAATTCCAAATAGTATTGATCAATGTCCTGAAGTAAAAGAAACTTACAATAGATTCCAAGACTTGGATGGTTGTCCTGACTTTGTAGGTTCTGATAAAGGAGTTCCTGATACTGACGGTGATGGAATTAATGATTTTGCTGATTTGTGTCCTAATCAACCAGAAACTTTCAATGGTGTATTTGATAGAGACGGTTGTCCAGATTCTTATGGCGCTGGTGATAGAGATAGAGATGGAGTTCCAGATAATTTGGATCAATGTCCTACAGCTAAAGAAACTTACAATGGAATTAATGACTTTGATGGTTGTCCTGATAGTGTATCTGGAGTAATTGGACAAGATTATGATGGTGATGGAATTTCTGATTTAAATGATAAATGCCCTCTTGCTGCTGAAACTGTAAATGGTTATCTTGATCACGACGGTTGTCCTGATGTTTCTGTTTTAGATTCAGA
Organism: Nitrosopumilus cobalaminigenes; assembly: GCF_013407145.1. NCBI lineage: Archaea > Thermoproteati > Nitrososphaerota > Nitrososphaeria > Nitrosopumilales > Nitrosopumilaceae > Nitrosopumilus > Nitrosopumilus cobalaminigenes. Next base: position 1,338,273 of record NZ_CP026993.1, on the reverse strand, counting down.
TGGTGATGGGATTAGAGACTCATTAGATCAATGCCCAGATGCTTCTGAAACATGGAATCGTTATCTTGATCACGACGGTTGTCCTGATAGTCCAACTGGGGCTGATTCTGACTTTGATGGTATATTAGATTCAGTTGATCAATGTCCTCTTGATAGGGAAAGATACAATGGCTTCCAAGATGACGATGGTTGTCCTGATTATCCTGACTTTATTACCAAATTGGATACTGATTTTGATGGAATAATTGATGAAAATGATCAATGTCCACTTGTTCCTGAAACTTATAATAAATTCCAAGACTTGGACGGTTGCCCTGATAATGTAGCAGACAACAAGGGTACTCCAGATTCAGATGGTGATGGAATCAATGATTACGATGATCATTGTCCAAATCAACCAGAAACTTTCAATGGTATACTAGATAGAGATGGTTGTCCTGATGAGTATATCTTAAAGAATGATAGAGATATGGATGGAATTCCAGATGGAATCGATGCATGTCCAACTGCTAAAGAAACTTACAATAAATTCCAAGATGACGACGGTTGCCCTGATTCAGTATCAAAATCATTTGTAATTGATTCTGATAATGATGGCATAAACGATGTTTATGATGATTGCCCTCTAGTTGCTGAAAATTATAATGGTTTCCAAGATGACGACGGTTGCCCTGATACTGATAATACACAACCAGATTCAGATGGTGATGGCGTACCTGATGTAATGGATATGTGTCCAAATCAAAATGAAGTTTGGAATAAGTATGTAGATTATGACGGTTGCCCTGACATATTGCCAACTGGAAATGTTAGAGTTGACACTGATGGGGATGGCATATATGATGATGTAGATGCATGTGGTACCTCAAAAGAAACTTACAATAAATACCAAGACCATGACGGTTGTCCAGATATTGCACCAGAACAATCACGTTACAAACATGATGCTGATTTGGATGGAATAATAAATGAAAATGACATGTGTCCTCTAGAACCTGAGGATTATGACAATGACCGAGATACTGATGGATGTCCTGACCCTTAGGAGTATCTAAGAATGAAAAAACAATATCTTTTAGGATTTTTACTTTTACTTACATCCACAATTGGCATGATGCCAGGCAATGTCTTTGCAGCTGAGTCTATTGATTCTGACGGTGATGGTGTTCCAAACAGTCTAGATCAATGTCCTCATCTTTTAGAAGATTATGACCCACAATATGGTAACAATATTGATGGTTGTCCGGCAGATTTTGTTCCATGGTACGATGCTGATTATGATGGAATTCAAGACCATGTTGATAATTGTCCTACTGTGAAAGAAACTTACAACAAATTCCAAGACGATGACGGTTGTCCAGATTTATCACCTAATGCTCCAAAAGGTATTGCTGACACTGACGGTGATGGCTATCCTGATTTTATGGATTCTTGTCCAAACCAACCAGAAACTTTCAATGGCATTGATGACAAAGATGGTTGCCCTGATGATACAATGACTTCAAAGGATTCTGACAGAGATGGTATTTCTGATACTTTAGATGCATGTCCGCTAGAGCCTGAAACTTACAACAAATATCTTGACAGTGACGGTTGTCCAGACTCAACTGACTCTGTAAACCCACAATACACCTTCCCAGACACTGACGGTGATGGCATTGAAGATAGATGGGATTCATGTATTGATGAGCCAGAAAATTATAATGATTATTTAGACCATGACGGTTGTCCAGACATTCCTGGTGTTACCTCTTTGGAGGCTCCTGATGCTGATTACGATGGTATCCCAGATGATGTAGATGAATGTCCGCTAGATCGTGAAAATTACAACAAATTCCAAGACACAGACGGTTGTCCAGATGTTTTACAGTTAATGATTACTGGTGATGCTGATGGTGATGGTATTGCAGATCATAATGATTCTTGTCCTTTTAGTCCTGAAACTTACAACAAATTCCAAGACACAGACGGCTGCCCAGATTATGTTGCTGACAACAAATTTGCATTTGATACTGACGGTGATGGAATAATTGATAATTTAGATTTATGTCCAAACCAACCTGAAACATTTAACGGATTCCAAGATGGTGACGGCTGTCCAGATAAAAGTTTAATGTCTGATATAGACAGAGATGGTATTTCTGATACTCTAGATGCATGTCCACTAGAACCTGAAACTTACAATAAATTCCAAGACACAGACGGTTGTCCAGATAATGTTATGTCAATTGATTCTATGTATACATTCCCAGACACTGACGGTGATGGCATTGAAGATAGATGGGATTCATGTATTGATGAGCCAGAAAATTATAATGATTATTTAGACCATGACGGTTGTCCAGACATTCCTGGTACAACAGCTGGTGATATGTTGGATGCTGATTATGATGGTATTGCAGATCATTTAGATCAATGCCCAACTTTAGCTGAAAGATATAACAAATTCCAAGATGAAGACGGCTGTCCAGATAGTGTTGATTATAATGCAGTAGTTGACACTGATGGTGATGGAATTTATGATGATTTAGATTTATGTCCGTTAGCAAAAGAAACTTACAACAAATTCCAAGACCATGACGGTTGTCCGGATTACATAGCAGACAATAGACTTACTTCTGACACTGACGGTGATGGAATTCCAGATATTGTAGATTTATGTCCAAATCAACCTGAAACATTTAACGGATTCCAAGACGCAGACGGTTGTCCAGATAAACAATCTTCAAAAATTGACACTGACGGTGATGGAATTCCAGATATTGTAGATGCATGTCCGCTAGAGCCTGAAACTTACAACAAATATCTTGACAGTGACGGTTGTCCAGACTCAACTGACTCTGTAAACCCACAATACACCTTCCCAGATACTGACGGTGATGGTATTCAAGATAGATGGGATTCATGTATTGATGAGCCAGAAAATTATAATGATTATTTAGACCATGACGGTTGTCCAGACATTCCTGGTGCTGAATCAACTACTCCACAATATGCTGATTCTGATCGTGACGGATATCCTGACATACTTGATTCATGTCCAACTAGTCCTGAAACTTGGAACAAATATCTTGACAGTGATGGTTGTCCAGATACTGCTCCAGAACAACAAAGATTTGTCCATGATGATGATCTAGACGGTATCATTAATGATGAAGATCTATGTCCGTTTGACCCTGAGGATTATGATGGTGACAGAGATTTAGACGGCTGCCCAGATAACTAACTCCGTTTCCTTGATTTCTAACTTTTGAAGAACTCTTACAACGTGAGACTTAATAAATACTTGATAATAGCGGAGTCATAGAGCATGAAAAAACAATATCTTTTAGGATTTTTACTTTTACTTACATCCACAATTGGCATGATGCCAGGTAATGTTTTTGCAGCTGAAGATATTGATTCTGACGGTGACGGTGTTCCAAATGCTCTTGATTTTTGTCCTCATCTTTTAGAAGATTATGACCCACAATATGGTAACAATATTGATGGTTGTCCGGCAGACTTTGTTCCATGGTATGATGCTGATTATGATGGAATTCAAGATCATCTTGATAATTGTCCCACTGTGAAAGAAACTTACAACAAATTCCAAGATGATGACGGTTGTCCAGATTTATCACCTAATACTCCAAAAGGTATTATTGACACTGACGGTGATGGCTATCCTGATTTTATGGATTTGTGTCCTAGTCGAGCTGAAACTTTCAATGGTATTGACGACAAAGATGGTTGCCCAGATGATGCTTTTACTTTAAGAGATTCTGACCGAGATGGTATTTCTGATGCTTTAGATGCATGTCCACTAGAGCCTGAAACTTACAACAAATTCCAAGACGCAGACGGTTGTCCAGATAATGTTGATTCAATTGATTCCCAATATTCTTTCCCAGATATTGACGGTGATGGAATAGATGATAGATGGGATCAATGTATTAATGAACCAGAAAATTATAATGGTTACCTTGATTGGGACGGCTGTATAGATGTTCTTGGCAATGCTTCTAATGGATTAATTGATTCAGATTATGATAGTATTCTTGACTCTGTTGATGCATGTCCTTTAGAACGTGAAAATTTTAACAAATTCCAAGACCATGACGGTTGTCCAGATGAAATCGAACTTGCTATAACTGGTGACACTGACGGTGATGGAATATTAAATCAATTTGATGCTTGTCCTTATTCCAAAGAGACTTACAACAAATATCTTGACAGTGACGGCTGTCCAGATTTAATTCCAGATAACAAACTTACATCAGACAATGATGGTGATGGAATAGTTGATAATCTAGATCATTGTCCAAACCAACCTGAAACATTTAATGGATTCTTAGATACTGATGGTTGTCCAGATAGCTTTGATTCTAAATTAGATTCAGATATGGATGGAATTCTAAATGTTAACGATGCATGTCCAAATGAACCAGAAACATACAACTTTTTCAAAGATGGTGACGGCTGTCCAGATGCTACTGGCTCTATTGTGTCATCTTACATTTTTCCAGATAAAGATGGAGATGGAATAGATGATAGATGGGATGCATGTATTGATGAGCCAGAAAATTATAATAATTTCTTAGACACAGATGGCTGTCCAGATATTGAAGGATTTTCAAAATCTGCTTTATCTGATATTGATTATGATTATATTCCAGATATACTTGATGCATGTCCAACATTAGCTGAAAAATATAACGGATTCCAAGATGAAGATGGTTGCCCTGATACTATAGCCTATGACTCGTTTGGCGATTCTGATTTTGATGGTATTACTGATAATGTAGATCAGTGTCCTAATGCTAGAGAAACTTACAATAGGTATCAAGACACTGACGGCTGTCCAGATAATTTGGCAGATAACAAAGGCACTCCAGATACTGATGGCGATGGAATTCCAGATAATTTAGATTCCTGCCCTGGTCAACCTGAAACATTTAACGGCTTCCAAGATAAAGACGGATGTCCTGACAAATTTGTATTTACTCTAGATTCTGATCTAGATGGAATTGTTGATGTTTCTGATGCATGTCCATTAGACCCTGAAACTTATAATTTCTATCAGGATGAAGACGGATGTCCTGATTCTACTGGTTCTGTTATACCATCCCATAGTTTTGCTGACACTGACGGTGATGGAATAGATGATAGAAAAGATGCATGTATTGATGAACAAGAAAACTTTAATGGATATCTTGATTGGGACGGTTGTCCTGATGTACTAGCCGCAGAATCTACTACTCCAACAAGAATTGATTCTGACGGTGATGGTTACTATGATTCAATTGATTCATGTCCAACTAATCCAGAAACCTGGAATAAATACAATGATCATGACGGCTGCCCAGATACTGCTCCAGAACAACAAAGATTTGTCCATGATGATGATCTAGATGATATCATAAATGATGAAGATTTGTGTCCTCTTGACCCTGAGGATTATGATGGTGACAGAGATGAAGACGGCTGTCCAGATAACTAATACAATTTTTCCATATTTTTGAATGATAAATATATTCAATTTGTAAAGTTCCACCATGCTTCCAAAATTTTCTAGTCAAGCATTTTTGGCCCCTATGGCCGGAGTAAGTGATCCTGCACTTCGATTACAATGTAAGAAAATGGGTGCTGGATTAGTAGTAACTGAATTTACAAACATTCACAGTATCATTGCTAAAGAAAATCAACTTAGAGAAAAAATGAAAACTATTCAAGAATTTATTGAATATTCTGATGAAGAACGTCCATTATCGATTCAATTGTTCGGTTCTGAACTTCATGCTTTAGAAAAAGCAGCCAAGATTGTAGAACCTTATTTTGATATAATTGATTACAATATGGGCTGTCCTGCACCTCACATAACTTCACAAATGGCAGGAGGTGCACTATTACAAGAAGTTAATCTGACTCAACAAATTTTTAGCACTCTTGTCAATGCAGTAAAAAAACCTGTAACTCTAAAAATTCGTTCAGGAGTTACTGATGCAAGCAAATTCCTTTTTCGAGATATTGCAGAAGTTGCTGAAGATGAAGGAATTCAAATGATTACATTGCACCCAAGAACCGTTAGCCAGGGTTATTCTGGAAAAGCTGATTGGGAATTAATCAAAGAACTCAAAGAAATTTCTAGCCTTCCAATTGTTGGAAATGGTGATATCACTACACCTGAAGAAGCTAAAACCATGATTGATAGAACAAATTGTGATTATGTAATGATTGGTAGGGGTGCAATGGGAAATCCATTTCTATTTGAACAAATTAATGATTATTTGAAGACCAATTCTTACAAGGAATATTCATTCAAAGATAGACTAAATTCTTTTTTTGATTATTTGCATCTCACAAATAAATACCAAATAAAATTTGCCAATATCAAAGGTCAAGCTATGCGATTCACTAAAGGAATGAATGGCGGTTCTAAACTACGTTCAAAAATCACTTTTACAAAAGATATTGAGGAATTAGAAAAAATTATGCATGATGCTTATAACTCTCCTTAGAAGTTTTTTAAAAAATTTAAAATTACTTTACATTTGTTTATGATGCTGACCAATTTTATAATGAATTTTTAAGTAAATCGGACTATTCTTATATATTTCAAGAGAGCATTTTAAGTATGAAAATAGGAGTTGAATCATAATTGGCAACGGCTTATGTTCTCATAAACTGTGAGCTTGGTTCTGAAGAAGCAGTAATCTCAGAACTAAAATCAATTGAAGGTGTTGTTGAAGTACATGGTACCTTTGGTGCATATGACATTTTGGCCAAAGTAGAATCAAGTCAAGTAGAAGCCCTACGAGAAACTATTACTTGGAAGATAAGAAAAATTCCAAAAATTAGATCAACACTAACCTTAATGGGAATTGAAGGTCAACAATAATCTTCAAAATCCTTTGCTTTTATACTCAAATTGTAATACTACACCATCCCTTCAAAAAACATGTCCCCCAAAGGGATAACACCCCTGAGAGGAGGTTGTCACCCTCTCAGCAGTTTAATTTTCAATAATTAATGATATAGATTTGATAAAAGAAAATGATTAGAGGGCTTCAGAACCACTCTTTTTAGATGCTATATTCAAGACGGTATCCACATTGGATACGATAATAATTCCATCTCCGCCTTTTCCTGTAAAAGCTGCATCAGCAATAGCTGAGGAAATTTTTTCTACGTCTGAGTCATCTACAATTGTACTAACAGTTGCAACTTCATTGTATTCTGCAGTAATAGTACCAGTTCCTCTACCAGATCTCATTTCTTGTCTAGCTCCAGAACCCCTACCTTTTCCTTCCAGAATAGTGAATCCACCTACAATTTCGCTGATTGCTTCAGTGACTGCACCAATTTTAGTTGCCTGAACCGTTGCCTCAATTCGTTTCATTTGCATTCATTTTTTCGTATTATTTAAAAAAGATCATATGTTTTTATTCAAATTTTATGATACAATGGCCTCTAATTGGTTATGTCATAATCCTCTGGCCTTTTTAGTACCAAAAAATAAAATAAAATATGAAAAGTGATGAAAAAAGATCTCATAGACTAAACTATCTTTTGAAATGTTATCTGACAAATCCAAGAGAAAATGATCTATATCAAAGAGCAAAACAAATGGGTGTTACTGATTCAACTGCCAAGGATTACATTCGAACCGTCATTATCCAAGCCCAAAAAATCTATTCAAAATAGCTTTCTGACATATATTCATAAATAATCAATTTGAGAGAAAAAACACATGACTAATCCATTACTGGATGATGTAAAGGCTCTTTTGGATAAGGATTTTGGAGACGATCGAATACTAAAACAAATCTGTAGAGCTTGTGAACGTAATGAAGTCATTAGCAATTATGAGCGAAACTATGTGAGAAAATTAGCTGAAAAGCATTTGGGTAAAAAACCTGAATTTACTCCAACTCCTGCTGAAGAAAAACCAGTAATTCCAGATGTTGTAATTCCTGAAACTCAATCTGTACAACAAACTCAATCTTTCCAAACTTCTGTACCAGAAATATCATACTCTAAATCAAAAAATAAAAAAATTATGATGGGTCTTGGGGGTTTAGCTTTGATAATAATCGTTGTAGCTGCAGTATCCTTTAGTGACATTACAATCGGTACTCCAAAAATTGATTCACCGATAGACACAACTCCAGTTTCGTTATCTATTGAAACTGATTTAACATCATATGCCAACAAGGATCTAATATCAATAAGTGGTGTATCTGAAACATCTGGAACTGTAAACCTTTCAATTGAAAATCAAAACAATGAATTAGTTTGGGCAGAACAAATATCGTTGAAAAGTGATGGTAGATTTTCAACCTTGGCTATTGCGGGTGGTGTCGGATGGGAAAAATCTGGAACATATACCATTATAGTTGATAATGGAAAAGAAACAAAATCTGATACTTTTTCATTTACTGCATAGTTTATTCAAACTCTTTCCAGTGAGAATCAACCAAATCTCGTAATCTTTCTACGCTAATTTCATCCATATATTCACGGTAAACAATGAATTTGTTTTGTTTACCTGTATCATCACCATAAATGTCCGTAGTATTCTTGGGAATTGCATCTGCTTTCCATTGATTCATTTCAAAAATCCATATTGTTGAATCAGGATTGGAAAAATCAATATCATCACATCCTACAACATAAAGATAGCATTTTGTAGCTAGATTCAGTTTTTCGTGTAATTTTTCATATGCTATCATTTGACCCTTTGCGATGTTGATTTTATCATTATGAAATCCTTTGAATTCTAATATGATGAAACTTCCTTTATGTTCAATTAACCAATCAATATCTGTGCCTCCAGAGGCCATCATTCCGTGCACAATTAGGTCTCCTAGAACTTCTCTTCCACGTGTAAATTCTGATTCATCAAAAATCTGATATTTTGCCTTTGCACTTTTACGAGTAATTTGTTTTGAGATTTGTTCAGTTTGAACCTGATTATCTTTCTCATACAGTGTATCGATTAAATCACTTGTTTCATTAGGCAATATTTTTTTAACTTCCATCAGAATGATAAGAGAGTTTGTAAAACTTTGTAAAGTTTTATGATTTTTCTAGTCTATCTACAAAAAAATTCATTTCCTGTACCCTTGTACAGTACAAAATACTCATCTGGGTTTTTTCTATCTTTTTTTGCATTCAAAGCATCTTGATACATTTTAAAATGCTCAATTAAGTACAATTGATTACCTGGCTCTGCAAAATAATCTATCCCAATCAAATCAAATCCTTTTTCAGGAGTTAATTTGATCTTTTCATCTTCAAAAATATCTTTAGTCAATTTTTAAAATAACATATAATTTATTGGTCATAAATCATTAGAGTTTTTTCTTCTAATAATGCATGTAAGTTATGAACAGAGCGGTAAACATCTGATTCTTTTTTAGCTCCAGTACATACTAATTTCCCAGATGCAAACAACAAGATAACTGTTTTAGGATCTAACATTCTATGAATGAGTCCTGGAAACTGTTCTGGCTCATACATACTTCTTGGTAACGTTCTTGCAGCTTTTTCCAAATGGATTTTGCCACCTAGGTTAATTGCTGCAACAATGTTTTGAACTGTAATTACAGCATCTTTTTTAATTTTTATTTTGCCTTTTCTTAATTTTTGGACAACTGTATTGACTGCCTTTATTGCCATCTCTTCGGATTTAGCTCCAGTACATACCATCTTACCTGTTCTGAAAATTAATGTTGCAGTTCTTGGATTTGTTAATCTGAATACTAATCCTGGAAATTGTTCTGGATGATATTCAGTATCTGGAAATTTTTCTGTAATTTCAATTAGATCAATTTTTTGATCAACTGATGCTGATGCTACAACATTTTCAACACTAACAATTGGTTTTGTTTGAGGCATAACGTGGGACTTTATATATGCCCTTTATATATACTAGTCCGATTTTGTTTCAAGATTTAATTTTTCTAATGATGTCCAATCCATTGGTATCTGTATTCTTCATCAATGATGTCTGACACTATCTCTTTGTTTTTGATTTTGGTTTTAGGAATATTTACATCAAAGAATCCTAATTGACCTTTCCAAGATATTGGAATTCTTAATGGTCTAGCATTTTTTAACATAAAACCAAAAGTTTTGTTTTGAAATTCTTTTGATGCAAAATGAAATTTTTGATCCGATTTTATTTCTTTAATTGAATTATATTGTTTTACATCATACAATTGTGCTTTACCGATAATTGCACCTGTAACAAATTTTTTTTCAATTTTTAGTCTTTTAGAATCCTCCACTCTAATTTTTCGTGGAGAATGAATTAAAAATTCTCCACGAAAATTAGTATTCCAGTTTCTTAACTCTATAGTTTTTTTTCCTAAAATAATTAAATCAGCAAATGGTTGTGAAACTGAAAGACACTTCAACGCTGTTATTCAGTAGCTGCTTTGATGTATTGACCTGGATTTTTGCCTTGTCCTTCTGGCAAATTTGTTATGCCTCCATTCAAACTTTCTGTTACTATGCCTTTACTTGCAAGCACTTGAGCAGTCATTAATGATGTGTTTCCAGCCATACAAATTAACAATGATTTACCCTTAGAGCCATCTAGATCTTTGTTTAATTCATCTGGAATTTGTTGTGTAGATAATAATTGATTTATTGTACTTGCCTTTGGAATTGCAATTTTTTCTTTATCAACGCCTAGCGATTTTGCAATCATTTCAATTCCTTCTTCTTTTGGAGTGTATGAAGTGTGAACCCAAATTATTTTGTCATATTCTTGAACACTTGATGCTGCTTCATCTAATGAGACTTGAATGCGTTGATTTTTTGACATTGCTTCAAGGTTTTTCTTGTATTTTTCAATACCATCAGCAACTACAACTATGAATTTACCCTTGTCTCCGTCACTAAGCTTTTCTAGAATAGAATATAGTGCAAGTGCAGTACTTTCACCAATATTGTGACCTTTTTCTACAAAGAATTTTAGCAAATGTTTTGCTTGTCCGAAATCCACTTCATGTTCAGCTTCATATGTATCTGGATTATACAATTTCAAACCATCAGCTTTGGCCTTTGTTCTAATTCCTGCTACATCTTGACCTGGGACTGGGAATACAACATGAATTGCCTTTTTTCCGTATTTCTCATTCATGTATCTGCTTAATCCTCCAGATGTGCCACCTGTTCCAAAGGAACACCAAATTCTATAATCTTCTAAAGAATCTGAATTTTCTTTTAATTGTTGTTCAATTTCTACCGCTGTAATAGTTTCATGAGCATTAATGTTTAATTCATTATCATACTGTTCAGGACAGAAAAATCCATAAATTTTTGCAAGTAATTTTGCTAAATTGATAATGTCTTGTGCAGCTAGCAATGTTTCAATTTCAGAAATTGAATTATCAAAAATTGTAGGATCAAAACCTAATTCTGCTAATTGAGAACGAACATTGCCTGCAGTTGCTTTGGCTTTTAATGCATCAGCATCACTGTCTTTCATACCTGGTGCTGGACAAATGTCCATATCAAGATCCATAATTCGAATATCTTCATTTCTTAATTCCTTAAAGACTCCTTCTTGTAATTTTCTTGAAACAAGTGACACTACAGTTAATCCAAGCTTTGACATTTGGCCTAAAGCAATTCCAAAGTTTCCTGATGTTGCCTCGATGATTGTCTGACCACTTTTCAATTTACCTGTTTTAATGGCATCATGCATTATGTGAATTGCAGGTCTAACTTTGATTGAACCTGATAATAAATTAGCATCAAATTTTCCATACACTTTCAAATCTAAATCTGAAATATCCAATTTGTACACACTTTTTGCACATTCTTTAAGATCACTTGTAAGATCAACTAATGGAGTTGCGTTAACCACTTTTCCTCCTTCTAAATGTGGAATTTTATTCCAAATTTCTTGCTCAAACTTCTCAAGTAATGGTTTATCGAAATCTATTTCAGCCATATTTTCTCTAGAACCATTCAATTTTTTGCTTCATATATAACATCCTGATATAATTTTGAAAAATTAACCTTCTAAAATACTCATTACCTTATTTGGAATATCATTTAACCTACTCACTGCCATGGTTTTTTCATATCCTAAATGTTTTAGATTATTGGCTATTGTGGTAGCTCTGATAGTGTTTGGGCCTAATCCTAACGCAACCATGTTTATCCCCAATCCTTTGAATGATTTTGTCATACTTCTAACTGCATCTGGATCTGATGGCTCACCATCAGTTAATGTCAAAAAAATATCTGGTCTTTTTGATTGCAATGTTGGAAACATTTTGCCATATACCTCTGCTAATGGTGTAGAACCATTTGCAACAATTTGTGCTAGTCTTTTTGCAGTTATGCTATTCCATTTAACGTTATCAGGCTTTATTGACCAGCATACCATTGCTCTGTTTTCTGTACTAAAGGCGTAAACTGCAAATTTTACTTTAAGAAAAGCCAAGACTTCACAAAGTGCTAGAGTTGCTTTTTTGTATTCAATAGCATCAGATGCAATGCTGGAGGAATGATCCAATAAAATTACAATTTTTGTTTTAATTGATTTTTTCACATCTGTAAAAAATGGTTCATGTCCTTCAATGTAGTTTTCTTCATCAAATTCATCTCCAGATCTAAGATGTTGTTCTTTCCAACCTGATTTCCATTCTTTAAATTTTATTTTCAATCCATTTATCAATCGCATATCGTAGATTATTGATTCATCTACATTTCTTGTAGATGGAATTTGAATCCCAATAGTTTCAGAAGATAATCCTTTGTTTTCTGTTTTTTTATTTTCATCTAGCAACACTTTGTATTCGTCATACACATCATCCCCGCGAAGAATTGACGAAGGATCAACAGTTCCTATGTCTCCTTCTTTATTTTTTGAAATTATTTTTAAGACCTTTAGTAGTTCTTCTTCTGATAATGCCATTCCAGCTTTCATAAATGGTAATGATATTGGAATGGTTAGAAGGGAATCAATATCCAGCATTTTGATTATTTCACTAACTTTTTTCTCAACCCAATCAGTATCTTGTTTTTCATCAATTGCTTGACTGACAATTTTTTTTGCGAATATTGTTGCTTTTTTAATTTTCTCAAAATTACTTGATTGCATCTCTCCTTTGATTACGCCGAACATAAAATATTGATAAAATGCCTCTACAATCCTTGCTTTTCCATAAACTGTGTGTAATTGAGGCCGTGAAACTAGCATGTAGGTGTAATTGAATAGAATTTCATTATCCATCCCCTTCCAAACTTTTCTTCCCAACTGTTCAATCCTTTGAGTTTCCATTGTATTGAGAATAAAACCAAATGCATGATCATCACTGAGAATTTTTTTACAATACTTTATTCTCATGGCTTCATACCATAGTGATGTTCTAAATTGACGATATTTTTGGAAATCGTCCCCAATTCTTTTTTCTAATGGAGTTATGATTACTTTATTTTCTTTTAATCGTGATTTAGTTTCTGTCTTATCTGAAATTTCTATTGTAATGTTGTCTTTTTCAGACCATCTTCTAACAAGAAAAGTTGCTATTTCAACTAATGAATCGTTTTGTAGTTTAATTAATTGCATTTAATTTCCAAACATCGAAGTAATAATGTCACTTACCTTTTGATATTCAATATTGCCCCATTGTGTATAGACATTTCCAAAAACAATATCTGCAACTTCTTTTGGTGACATTCCCTTGTCTAATAATTTTCCAAAAGCAATGGTCTCTCGTAAGCTGGGTGAATAAAATAATTCTTCAACAGCGGCAGCTTGTCTTAATGTATTTGCTAGTTTAATTGCTTGAATAATTTCTGCTTCATGATTTCCTGAAACATATTTTTTCACAATTTCTAATTCTATATTTTCTGGTGGATATTCTAATCTTATTCTTACTGGAAATCTACTCAGTAATTGTGGTGGTAATTCTTTTGTTCCACTATGTGATAGTGGATTAATTGTAGCAACTACAAACCATCCTTCTTTTGCTTTAACAACTTCTCCCGTTGATTCTTTTAATACAATTTGACGTCTATCATCTAATGCCTCATCTAATCTGAGTAAGACATCTGCCTCTGCTGAATTAATTTCATCTAGATAAAGCATATCTCCGCTCGTCATGGATTTTATGAGTAATCCTTCTTCAAAACTCACAGTACCATCTGTCAATGTTTTAGTTCCAATCAAATGACTTTCTCTAGTTCTGAGACTAAAATTGATTGATTCTTGATTGATATTCTTGTTTTTAGCAAAATCTCTGACTAGAGATGTTTTACCAGTTCCTTTTGGACCGATAATGAGCACAAAAAGACCTGCTTCATATGCTTTGTTTAGAATTTGAGTTGAATTATTCCAATCAAGATATTGAGCTTCTTCCAAAGTATGTTTTCAATGATTTCTACAATATTTAATATTAGTTCTTAGAATCAAATGATTCTATTTTTGTAAATGCTTCCTCTAGTCTTTGATGTAATGTTTTATTCCAATCATCAAATCCTGATGGATCTTTTGGATAATTATTATAATGTTCAACTAACCATTGATTTTCTTTAGAAGTGTATCTGAGTCCATCTGCAACTGTTTTATTCATTGCACCTCTGATTATCATGCCAACTTTTCCTAATCCTGAAAAGTCTGGATGTTCACCTTTACTGATTGATTCAGCATCAAGTTTACCCAAAAAGTGTTTCATACCATAACTAATTTGTTCATTGGACATTTGTTGTATTAATCGTCTAAAGAGTTCAAGACCTGCAGTTTTGTATCCATACTCTTTGATGTAATCTAAATTGTATTGCCATAATCCTGCTTCAGAAACATCATTTGCTTCTAATGCTTGAGCTACATTGTTTCCTAGAATTGTACCTGCAATCAAAGCAGGACCTATACCACCAGCATCAATTGGTTTTGGCATCCATGCTGAATCTCCAACCATCATATATCCTCCAGATACCATGCAATCATTTTGTCTTCTAACTGAAACTTGGAATACTCCTGAATTATTGTTAATGTCTTGTGGTTCCTCTGATAATTTTGGATTTTTAATTGCAGTATTTCTGTGAAGATATTCTTTCATTAGTGATTCAACATTGTCTTTTTTACCTAGTCGTTTGTTCCTTCTATCTAAAAGAGATTTCTCAACACCTAGACCAATGTTAACTTTAGTGTCTCCTTTTGGAAATACCCATCCGTATCCACCTGGTGCAATGTCTTGATCTAAATGAATAATACAATAATCTGGATCAAATTCAGTAAGATCATTTTCACCTTTTTCAAAATGCATGATGTATCTTCCAGTAGATTCTAAATCGCGTCTATCGATTCTTTTTTCTACTTTTGTAGAATTTTTGAGTCCATTTCTAAGCATGGATGTAACCCCTGTAGCATCAATTACAATTTTTGCTGTTTTTTTGTATGGCTGTTTTGTTTTATTATCTACTCCTTGAATTCCAACTGCTTGTTGTCCTTCGTAGATTAAGCCTGTAAGATTAATTTCATATTCAAATTCGATACCCATTTTTTTACATCTTTCATTTTGAATTTCTGGTAATTTTTGACGATTTAACATAAATCCATCACCATCAAAAGGAATTGAAGTTTCTTTGTCAGGTGAAAATGCCATTACTCCTTTTACATCATGTTCAATTTCAGGTCTAGTCCATTCAACTTTGATTCTCTCTGACATAAAATCAACTGCTTCTTTTGAACATGCATCTCCACATACCCAACCAGCTAATGATTTTCTACCTGGTAGAAATTCTGTATTTCTATCAACAACTAAAATTTTCAGATTTTGATTTCCATAATGAGCAATAGCTTGTGCAGTAATTGTCCCAGCAAGACCTCCTCCTGCTATGATAACATCATAATCTGACACGATATTCCGGTCTGTTTATCCGTATTTAAAATAATACCATGAAATAGTCTACAAAATCTGTATATTGAAAATATTGATCGATAAAAGGGGTCGGTTCGTCGCGGCGTCTTCAAAGCTTTCGCTCAGACTGGAGCGGCTGTTATTTCCTCATTCCCAAATTGTATAGTTGTTTTATTACTATTTAATCTAGTTGACAATCTTCAAAATTTCAGAAAATATTTTGACAGTGTCTTTTTTGTTGTAAATGGGTGTGTGAATTTTTAATTTTATTGTGCCTTTTTCTTTTACGACTAGATTACCTTTCACAAGTTCTTGTTTGTCTAATCTTAAATGGAATCTAGAATCTTCTATCCTGTCTTCAATTTCTTCAATCAAATCTTCCACTTGATCATCTGGGAGAAGTTCAAGCAGTTTATCTATAAGATTTTGAGCCTGTTTTTTTACAATATTTGCATTTAGTAATGTTATTGGATTTTCGTAATGTCCTTCTGTCTCCTCAATTACAAAATCTTCTTCTTTTACATTCAAAACATCTTCAAAAGATTGGAAAATTTTTGTAATATCTTCAGTTGCATGAACTATCACATGAATTGAAATTTCAATCTTATGAACCATAATTATGAAAGATAAATTTTACTTGATTATGCTTCAAGTAATTTTGTTTCTTTATCTGCAGTTCTAATGAGTTTGACTTTCTCAAGACCTACATGTCTTACTCTAATTACTTTCTTGAATGCTGCCATAATGTCTGAATTAATTTTACTATAACATGTTGCTTGAACAAATTGATCAATTGTCATTTCAGGAATTGTTTTGTTAATTACATCTCTTGCGATAAGTCTGAGTGCATGTTGTCTAGATGTGTTAAGTTGTCTATGTGTTAATGCAAGTAATTTGATTCTAAAGATATAGCCATCTTTTGTTTTAATATCGATAATGAAATTAATTTTTGAAGAACCTCTTCTAACTAAACTACGCAAAAATTCTTTTGAATACTCATATCTCTTGAAAATTGTTGTTGCTTTGTCACCTTCAACTTTGTTGATTTGGAAATAGATTTTGTATTGATGTTGTGAAGGATCACCTTTTAGAATATCATATAATGTAACTTCTAAAACTCTTCCAACTGCATTTTCATCATCTGTTATTGGAACATATGCGATCGGGACATTGTTGAACGAATCTGGTGCATATACTGTAACCCAGCGTTTTTCTCGCCACTTGTCCTTTACTCGACCTTTTCTACGTGCCAATTATTAACGACCTTTGAACCCAAAATATAAGGGTATATCACTAGATCTCTTTCTGATTTCCCATGTAACTCTGTAAAACACTAGGAATTCTAATGTGTCCATCTTTGGTTTGGAAATTCTCCATAATTGATACCATAACTCTGGTTGTGGCTATCAAAGTACTGTTTAGAGTATGCAAATATTGTGTATCTTCATTTGTTTTATCTCTAAATCTAATCTTCAATCGTCTTGCTTGATATTCTAAACAGTTTGAACATGAAACTATTTCTCTATAGGCATTTTGTCCTGCCATCCAAGCTTCAATATCATATGTTTTTGCTGAGACTTTTCCCATATCTACAGATGATAATAGCATGACTCTGTGAGGAATTTCCAAACTTTGATAAAATTCTTCAGCAACAGCTAGCATTTTCTCATGTTCTTTCCAAGAATCTTCAGGTCTTGAAAATACAAACTGTTCGATTTTATCAAATTGATGAACTCTAAAAATCCCCTTTTGATCTCTTCCATGTGCACCTGCTTCTTTTCTAAAACATGGACTAACACCAGCATATCTTAAGGGTAATTCTTTACCTTCGATGATTTCTTTTGCTCTCATTGCTGCCATGGCATGCTCAGATGTTCCAATCATGTACAGATCTTCTTCTTCTACTTTGTAGATGACTTCTTCAAAATCATCAGCAATTACTGCTCCTTCCATTGATTCTCTATTAATCATGTATGGAGGCTGAACCAAAGAATATTCTTTTTTTGCTAGAAAATCTAATCCATAGTGAATCAGTGATTGATTTAATCTTACAAGATCATTTTTTAAATAATAAAATCTGGCACCAGCTACTTTTGCTGCCCTTTCAAGGTCAACTAAATCTAAATTTTCTGAAATATCGATATGATCATTTATTTTAAAATCAAAATTTGGAATATTCCCCCATTTCTTCACTTCTTTGTTTGCACTTTCATCTCCTATTGGAACTGATTCATGAATTAGATTTGGAATTGTTAATGATAATTTAGAATAGATTTTTTCAATTGATTCTTGTTCAGATTCTAATTTTGTAAGATCAGCAGAAACTTGAACCATCTTATTTAAAATCTGAGTTGTGTTTTCTCCTGCTTTCTTCTTTTGAGCAATTTGAATACCTATCTCATTTTTCTTTTTTCGTAATTCATCTGTTTTGAGAATGAATTCACGTCTTTTTTGATCTGACTCAATTAATGCATCTAAATTAAAATCCACTGCTCTAGCTTTGAGCATATCTCTAATGACTTGGGATTTTTCCTTGATAATTTTTGGATCTAGCATTTATTCTATCACCATTAGTGCAACCTGGATATGTTCCATTACTTCATCAACTGTACTGGTAAGATGTTTCATATTCTTTTTACTTTCGAAATTAAAAACTAGTTTGTTATCAATATTTTCAACATAAAGACTCAATCCTTCTGGAAAATCCACATTGTCTGGCTCTAAGGCTTTTTTCACCGTTTCGGCTTTTTCTTTAGATATGTTATTGAGAGTTACCTGAACTTGACACGTTAACGACATTTACTTCTAAATATTTGAGGAATTCATCCAATTTGTCTTTAGTTATTTTTGCTCCAGCTGCTGCATTGTGACCTCCACCTATACCATCAAATCTCTCAGCACCTGTTCTCATTATTTCACTGAGGTTGATATCTGATGTACAACTAAATGATTTTCGTGACGAGAACTTTATGGTATTTTCTTCAGCCTTTGTTCTCAAGATTACAATTTTTCCTGAATTTTTAGGAGAACCTGCAATGAGTGATGAAATTGTCCCAGTCATTGTTTCTGGGACTATATCTTCACCATTTACCATAACACATGTCTCACTTTCAGAAATTCTCCATCTTTCATTAGATAAAATATTCATATATTCTCTAATCATTTTTCTATAATCTGTTAGAATAGTTTCAGCTTCTCTTAGAATTTTATTTCGATCTCCCATACAAACTGCCATTCCAACACCTGAACGATTAATTCTTCCACATGAGTTTAGCATGGTTGAATATTCTCTTCCATCTCGTAGGAAACTTCGATTATCTTCTCTTGGGAATGTGTAGGTATATCCGATTAACTCTGTCATTATTTCCGTGGCATTTTTTCCAGAGGCAAATTTTGTAATTGCTTCAATCACTTGTCTCTTTTCTTCTTCATTTAGTTCGGCTGGAACTCTCCATCTGCCTTCTTCTTTCAGATTTACTCCTGAGGAATTTAGGATTGAAAAACATGCTTCTCTATTCCATGTTAATCCCTCGATAAATGGCTGTGAGGTAAATGCCAATGCATCTGCAAGTGGTCTTGTTTCTCTACCTACCAATAACAAATCTAAATCAATATCGACCAAACCCTGCTCTTTTGCAATGTTGGCAATTTCAAAATTTTTACCAGTAAATGATTTTCTTTCTCCTTGGTCTTGCCTATCCCCTAATGCTGAAACAATAGCTAGTGCTGATAAATCTGAGTTTCTTTCATCAAGGGCTACTGAGGCTAAATATGCCATACCTCCAGCACAGATTTCTGTTCCTCCATCAATTCCATATTTCCAAGAGTTTATGACATTTTGATTTTCTTTCTCTTCGTCTGAAATTTGATGATGATCTAAAACTATCCAATTATCTCCAAGTGTTTTGTCTAATTCATTTGCAAAGCCTCCTCCCAAATCGGTAACTACATGAAAGTCTCGAGAATCTGTTTTGAATGATTCTAGAACATTTTTACTAAATTCTTTAGATGTTCTAACAGTACAATTTGCTCCTGCTCTGATTAGTGCTTTGGTGATAATACTTCCTGATGTTAATCCATCACAATCCATATGAGTTGTAACTGAAATTGATTTTTTTGATTTTATACAATCTGTAATTTTATCTTTGAAAAATGAAAGTGATTCATCAAGTGATTTTGTCATTACTCTAGTTGAGCAACCACGGATTTATACTTCCATGTTTTGGAAATTCTTCCAATTCTTTTGTAGTAGACTGATAGTCTGTGAACTTTGGCTTCAATTAATTCCAAAGATCTGACATTTCTATTATCTCCCTTGTTTGCTTTGAGGTGTTTTTGAAGACCCACTGCTTTTCTAACAATGTTTTCAAGATCTTCTGGCATTTCTGCTTTCAAATCATTTTCCTCTAAAATTTGACCCATACTTTTTTTGGTAATTGGTTTGATTAGAGGAATGGAATGTTGATCTCTTAATTTAATTCCAATTTGACTAGGAGTTAAACCGTCTTTAGAATATTTTATTACAAGTTCTTCAATTTCTGCAGGACTTTGAGTAATCCATGATGGTGCACGAAGTGTAGCTGGTCTAATGGAATGTGATTTTCCGTGTCTATGTGTATGCATTCGTCCCATGATTTGGCTCATAATAGAACAGAATTAAACGTTACTTATACTGATCTCGTACATTGAACTCGAAATTGGGGTTCAGAATAAAAGTTAAATAAGTCTCTGGCGCCAAAACGAGCAGGTAAACAGTATGAATACAAAAATACTATTAGCAGCATCCTTAATCGCTGTCTTCACTATCGGAATGTCTGCAAGTTCATCCGTAGCATTTGCACAA
This sequence comes from Nitrosopumilus cobalaminigenes, assembly GCF_013407145.1. Classification (NCBI taxonomy): domain Archaea; kingdom Thermoproteati; phylum Nitrososphaerota; class Nitrososphaeria; order Nitrosopumilales; family Nitrosopumilaceae; genus Nitrosopumilus; species Nitrosopumilus cobalaminigenes. The sequence goes on along the minus strand of NZ_CP026993.1, from coordinate 1,317,561 downwards.
TACATGGGTAATGTAGGTAGCGAAGGACAAACCGGATCATACACATTAGAAGAAGCACTTGAGATTCAAACAAGAAGAATCGCAGCAGCTGAAGCAAATCCATCTTCTGGTTCAGGAACTCCATATCTTGATGCCAGTGGTGTAGTTGGTGCAGCCGTTATTGCAGGTGCAGTGTTCGGTGGTATTGCAGGAGCCTTCTTCATTAGAGGAAGATCAGGCAAATACGCAGCAATGGGAAGAGGATAATCAATCCTCACTTTTCTCTTATTTTATTATCTATCCTTAGTGGATACTAAGAACAAAATTTCTCTCTAATAGTGAATACTGATCTCGTACTTTATGATAATAAAAGAAATGTATATATCGCACAAATAGAGCCAAATTATTATGATTCCTATCGTAGGTACTTTCCTAAGCATCCTGTCTTCAATCACAGGACAACTAGGACCAAACTATGATCCATTATTTTACGATGTAATGATTTACATCTTCGGAACCATTATGTTCACAATATTCCTTCTTGGAATTATCTCATTCTGGTTACGTGTACACGGCTGGGCTTACAAAGACAACCGTGAAAGATGGGTTGATGAATTAGACAGACACTTTGAAAGAGAAGGTATCGGTCTCATTCCAGACAACGGTAAATACTGGTAAAATTACCAACTTTCATCTTTTCATTATTTTTAATATCCTTCAGTGAAAACTATGGAATTTTTCTTTAATACAAATTAGAATAAATTTTTACAAAGTCTACAAATTCTAGTTTTCTGGTTTTAGTTCTGGGAGGAAGTCTTTGTCTTTGGATGAATCATAATCCTTTGTAGTGAATACTCCTTTGTAGTGATATCCATCTTGTAATGGAGTATTGATGAATTGTGATGATTCTTTATCATTTACATAAAATGTAGATTTATCCTGATCCATATCTCTTAGAGGGAAATCCCACATCCACAGAAAGTGTCCAATTTGCCAATCATATTCTTCTTCCCATTCAACATAGATGGTTCCATCATCTGTCAAAGTATACATCGTTCTCTTACATTCTCCTTCATTTAATCCGGCATTGATATTTGCAGGAATCTCTGTTGGGAGACCATCAATAATTAACTCTAAACTGATTTTCATTTTGTAAGGTGTATCTCTATCGTTAATACAGACTTTGAGAGGATCGTTTTGACTAAACTGACCTTGAAGAACTGAACTGGTGACTCCTACTGAGATTGCAATAATTGCTGTGATTGCTAGAAATCTGAGTGTTTTTTTCCTTTTGAAGGGATCGCCCATTCCAGGATATTTCATCGTGATGGCTTTGACCAGATTCCTTAAAGTCCTTTCCTTTATTCATACATGACTTCGATAGTATCGCATTGATCTTGATGATCTGCAAGAAAATAGGTAATTTCATCAGAGTCAATTTCAAGCCATTCTGATTCTCCTTTGTAAGGAAGATAATCTTCCATAAACAAACCTCCTTCTCCTGATACTCTCACAACAATTTTTTCACTTTTTGGTTTTATCTCAAAAGGTAACTTTAGAACTTTTCCTCTTCTTTGATTTTGTATGTTCACTTTGTATTTGTCAGAACGGAATTCTGTTTCCCCAAAAAAATAACTTTGAAAAATATCTAACTTTGTAATTTTGAAACTTAGCATATTTTCATTACTGTTTTCTAGAAGATAAAACTTGGTCTGTTTTCTTACGCCAAACGTAAGGAATATCTAATAAATGAAAAGGAAAAGTGGGTGGTTTAGATTACTTGCCAGGGTCGTGTTGCAAACGTAATGACATATCCAACACCGATAATGATTGATTGATATGCGATGTTAGTATATGGGATTGGTTTGATAATTGGATCTCCTTCAACTACTACTGTTTGACCTGGACCAAGTCCTGGACCAACTTTTGCTACATTGAGTTGGGTGTGTACGTGGTATACACCTGCTTCAAGTGCTTTGGCAGATAGTGAGTAATCGATGACTGAGTTACCTGGAATGTCAAAGACGTTTCCTGGTGGATCTCTTGCCAACATCTCCCATCTGTTACCTGCGTTGGTTGACTCTGTGAAAATGGATAGCCATCCTCTTAGGTCTCTTTCTACTAAACTAACTAAAGTTCCTTGAAGTGTCAAGGTTTCGCCAGTTTGTAGGGATTGTCTGTTGAAGGTTTCATCCTCAATTCTGATGAAACGACTCTGGAGTTGTGCTTGGACACCGTGTGCATCTGCAGTTGGAAGTACGGATTCAACCCAGTTGAAACCTAATGTTCCTAGTGCAAGTACGACAGCTAGTCCAAATACGAAAATTCTTTTTTCGACCATAGTTATCCCTAAGTTTTGGAATCAAAACACGTCGTTATATGTTTTACCTTAACAGCGAGGATCGATGCTATCTTTAATGTTAATCGTTGATGTATAACATTGAAATCAATAAAATAATGTTCAAATTTAAATAGTTTTAAAGATAATAAAATGTAATATTTTGATATTATTTCTAAGTTATTATAAAATATTGGATAAAAAATCCCCTATCTAGAACTCTTACTTTATATTCCGAATTCACATGATTGTATACATGGCACAGATGCCCGCATTAATCCCAAAAGAAGTTGAGATCCAGAGACTAAAGAAAATCTGGCTCATCGTTATTGCTATGGGTTCTACTGCAGCATCAGTCGAAGTTGATAACTTCGTTGATGGTTCTTTGCATCAAACCTCTATCAGAGATAGTGCTTTTACACCAGCTCACTGGTGGCTATATTCCCATTTCATCACATTACCACTTGGATGGGGAGCAGCAGCAATCTATGATAGAAAAATCCCAGTTCTTAGAGGCCCAAATAATTCAATGAACACTGGATTGAAGATGACCATTCTTGGTTACCTTGCAACCATGTTTACTATTGGTGTCAATGAGATGTGGCATTTCTGGTTTGTAGAAGAAATCTTTGCAGTTCCAAATCACTGGATGTTTAACATGGGAGTCGTAGTGGCTTTCATGGGTGCACTCGCATACGTAGTTAGAGTATATGCTCGACTCGTAGAACTTGGTGCAGAAACTCCAGGAGAGAATCCATACGTTGCAGAGATGTACAAGATGGCCTTAGAAGGCAAATTGTACAGCAGAGCAATTCCTTAGAAAAAGTGCATTAGCACATTTTTTATTTTTATTATTTTTCTTAAAGCCGTAGATCGTACTTAGCCCCCCAGTTTAAGAAAGACTTAAAAGGATTCTGAATTAGAATAATTCCATAATGACTCTTCCTAAAGGATTCGGTTCTGGCGGTGGCGGCGGATCATCAAGCGCTGACGTAGAACGAATGATTGGTAGACGTGTTGAAAACATGACTGGTATGATTACAATTTCATTCTGGGCAGCATGGTTAGCAACTTTTGGTGGTACCGCAGCAGGATACTTCTATTATCCATGGGCATACCCAACTCAAAGTGGTCACTTTGCATTCATCGTCTTGACAATCATTGAGGCAATAGGTTACATCTTCTGTGTTAAAGTCATGGAAGAAGGTTCCAACAAGAATAGTAATGGTATCGTAGCAGGCAGTATTGCTGCAGTTACAGCAGGTACATTATTCATATCACTATACGTTGGTAACTAGAAGGATAAACCCTTCAGACACTTCTTTTTCATTTTCCTTTTTAGTTTAGATTAACGATCTTCATCAAACTCTAAAATTTTATATACTGACCGTTTCTTCACCTTCATATGGTCTGGTTAAGACGATGTACACACTACTTATTCATAGTAGTAGTTGCAGTTAACTCAACACTGTTAACAATTAATGCAGGAGACTACATCTTCTACACTGACTGGGCTTGGACTTCGTACACGGTATTCTCAATATCGCAAACGTTGATGCTAATTGTAGGTGCTACATACTATCTTACATTTACAGGCGTTCCAGGCACAGCAACGTACTACGCTCTAATTATGACGGTATACACATGGGTAGCAAAAGGCGCATGGTTCGCACTTGGTTATCCATATGACTTCATTGTAACTCCAGTTTGGCTACCTTCAGCAATGCTGTTGGACTTGGTTTACTGGGCAACAAAGAAGAACAAGCACAGCTTGATACTGTTCGGCGGCGTACTAGTAGGAATGTCATTACCATTGTTCAACATGGTAAACCTGATAACAGTAGCAGACCCACTAGAAACGGCATTCAAATATCCAAGACCAACATTGCCACCATATATGACACCAATCGAACCGCAAGTAGGTAAATTCTATAACAGCCCAGTTGCTCTCGGTGCAGGTGCAGGTGCAGTATTGGCATGTACATTTGCAGCTTTAGGTTGTAAATTGAACACTTGGACATACAGATGGATGGCCGCTTGGTCAAAGTGGGACTAAAAACTCCAACCTTTTCCTTTTCATTTTATTATCTATTCCTTAGAGTATTCTCTACAAAATTTTTTGATTATGAAAATTAAAAAAATCTTGTTTGAAGTTTCCTAATAATTTTTTATCAATAACTCAAAGTGTCCAGTTCGTTTTTTGGAGTTTGAATTGATAGAACGATTAGCTTGGATTCTATTTATTTTCCAAGATTTGTTTGAGAATATTTCTGCAACTTCTTTTGAATCAGAATTTGATAATAGAACTTTACATCCTTTAGAGTCTAACTTCATACAAAGTTCAGATAATCTATTAAGATCATCATATGTGAAGCTCTTATTTGTATAACTTGTAAAATTGGCAGTTTCGCTTACTGGTTGATATGGGGGATCAAAATATACTAGATCTCCTTTTTTTGCATCTCTTAGAACTGCTTCGAAATCTCTACATTTGATAGCGACTTTACTTGTGTTCAAAATGGCACTAACTGAGCGTAAATTCTCTTCATTTACTATGTTAGGATTTGTGTAACTGCCTAGAGGTACATTGAATTTCCCCTTACTATTGACTCTGTATAATCCGTTGAAACAAGTTCTATTCAAAAAGAGCAATCTTGATGTTTTTTCAATTTCGCTTCTAGGATTAGATTCTCTAACTGAATAATAGTATGTTTTTGAATCTTTTTGATAATTTCTTTCATGGCTTTTTAGAGACGAAATTAGTTCATCTATTCTATTTCGAATTGTAGTGTATGTTAAAACTAAATCTGTGTTCAAATCTGAGATACTGCATTTTTGAGCATTTCTCTCAGTAAGAATATGAAACAATAATGCACCTCCCCCGATAAATGGTTCAAAATACGTGCCAAAAGATTTTGGGAGATTTTCATTTAAGATAGGAATTAGTTGACGTTTACCACCTGCCCATTTTACAAATGGTTTTGGGGTAGTTGCAATTTGTCGGTAAACTTGTTTCAATAATTGCTATTGCAAAAATCATTAACTGTGCTTTAGATAAAATAATTTGATCTTGAACTAACTTTTTCCTAGTCTCAGAATAGCTTAAATACAAATTTTGTAATTTACTCGAAATTCATGATAATTTACATAATTAAGGAATAAGGAGCTTCGAACGGGATCTGAACCCGTGACCTTTACATTACCAATGTAACGCTCTACCAGACTGAGCTACCGAAGCACAAATTCACCCTGCAGAAAATCCTTATAATTCTTCATTCTGGGCGAATTTACTCTAAACTGTTAAATTTCACTCAGATTTTTATCCTTTTGGAGGAGTAATCAAGCCTGGCCAAAGTAAGCACTTTGTGCTTTTGGACATGCAGGACTTAAGATCAAATAATGGGTGATCCTGTCTCTCAGGAGTTCGTGGGTTCAAATCCCACCTCCTCCACTCTATCTTGGATTTTTAATTCCTCTAGAGTTTAGGACTTCGTAAACATCTGGTAATGAGAATACAAATCCAACGTGGACACAATCTTTCTCATCACATAGTTGACAAAACAATTCTCCTTTCTGAATCGCAACTTCGGCAATTCTATTTTTAATATTATCTTTTAGTACAACACGGTCATCATCAATTGAAATTTTTTCAATCTTTGGAGCATATCTTGCAAAGGTCTTGTCCTTTTGCATCATCTCCTCTAACATGTAAGTTACATAGCCAGCAAAACTGTTGACCCCTTTCATTGTTAGGTCGTCTTTACTCTTTTGATAAACTTCATGGAATTTATCATAAACAGTTTCTGAGACAGTGATTGATTTGAATCCGGCTTTTGGCAATTTACTTTTCCTTACCGTACTATACAGTACTAAGTATATAATGTTTTATTCTAAACTCATGCCTCATGGCACTAATGAAAATTAGTCTTTATAGAATACCATAGTCCAAGAGCACTATGGGAAAAGGTTACTCTACAGAAGAGGTAAGACAAAAACTGATTTCAGTATTAGATGATGCCGTCTCTGGAATGTCTGGAGTAGAGATTTCTGAAAAAATTGGAATTAACAGAATTACCATGTCAAAATATCTCAAAGTTTTTGCAGCTGAAGGATTGCTCCGACAAAAAAACATTGGAAATGTTACTTTGTGGTTTTTAGAACCAGGACAAGAATCATTCAATTTCCCTGATGATTATTTCAAAGTGGCACCACAATATCTTGAATATTTGGTTAAAGGAACTGAGGACCAAGTTTATTCTTTAATTCGTAATTGTTTGCATTCTGGAGGAACAGTAAATCGTTTGATTTTAGAAGTGATTTTCCCATCAATTGATCATGTGAAGAAATTATTTGATGATGGAAAAATTGGAACTTCAGAACAAAACCTCTTAATGAATACCATATCAAAATCCCTGCAAATTTTTAATCAGATTCAAGTGGTCTCTGATGTAAAAAAGAACATTGTAGTCATTGCATCTGATGCTCAAAGTAGATTGTATTCTGAAGCAGCATCTGCAGTTTACCATTCTGATGGTTGGAAGGTTTCTCATTTGGGAGATATGTCCTCAGCAATTGATGTATTGTTTGATCTTGATTTTCAAAAATTAATATCTAAAATTTGGAAGCAAAAACCTGGTATTTTGGTAATAGTCGTCTTTTCACAAACTGATGAAGGCCTAAACTTTTTTGCAGATTCTATTAATCCAATAAAAGAGAAATCTGGGGAAAAAATGAAATTGGTCCTTTGTGGAAAAGCATCTAAAAAAACAAAAATGAATTCTGACTTGGTATCTGAAAAAATTGAAGAAATTTTACAATGGTCTCATACAGTATCTGAAAATTTAAAATAATGAAAAATGGGCCCGATGTGATTCGAACACATGACCTTTCGATTATCAGTCGAACGCTCCAGCCAAGCTGAGCTACGAGCCCACGAACAAATCTCTAGGCTAGAGTCATTTAAGTTTAATTTTATTTCCACTTGATTGAGCAGCCAATTGAGGGGTCAAAATCTTTTTCAATTTTTTCACCTGCAATTAATTTCTCCATATTGAGAATCATTGTTTTTTCAGTTGCTTCATCATCTGGTTTCATTGCATTGTCTATTTTTCCATGAAAAACTAGTTGTTTTTGTGCATTAAACAAGAATGGGTCTGGAGTGCACATTGCACCATATTTCTTAGCAATCTCTTGGGTTTCATCAACTAAATAATCAAATCCAAATCCTTTCTCTTTTGCTGTTTCTTTCATTGCATCAAAACTGTCTTCTGGATAATCTATAGAATCATTACTGTTAATTCCAATTATTGCTATGTCTTTTCCACATTTTTCATAGAGTTCATTGAGTGCATCTACTTTGGCTTTAACATATGGACAATGATTACACATGAAAATTACTAAAATTCCCTTGTAGTTACTATAATCATTCAATGAATGTTTTTTATCATCAATTCCCATTAATTCAAAATCAGGAGCTATGTCTCCTGTCTTTAGTTTGATTTGAGATTCTAAAAGTACCATGTTGAATCGATCATGTTTTCAAATAAAATCCTTGCCAAGAAGACAACAATTAAAATCCACAGTTTATTCATTCTTCGTGTGGGCCGGTAGTATAGCCTGGTAGTATACCCGCCTTGCACGCGGGGGGTCACGGATTCAAATTCCGTCCGGTCCACTTTCTAACTTCCCGATCTATGCTGAAATTCAGACTGCTGGATGGATTTAAATAGGATAAGTTTCGGTTTTCTCTTATGGCAAGTGTAGTCGATGGATGGCCTGTATGGATTCCACTCATTGTTGGTTTAGCACCAGGTTTGATTTACTGGTTAGCAATTACCGCAAAGAGAAAATAAAATAATTACATCTATTTTTAATTTCTTTTTATTCTTCTAACTTTTAGTGTAAACTGGGTTTAACGTTGTTACCTTTCTTGTTCACTATTTGTTATGCTACCTGAAATTAATCTCCAAACTAAAGAAAATTATGATGAAAGTAATTTTATGCTCATTTTTGGTATTACTCTTAATTCCTATTTCACAAGGTTTTTCTCAAGAATACTATGATAATGCTCCAACACTAACCGTCTCATTACAAGATGAATCACCATTTGTGTATCAAGATTCAGAAGGTCATACTGTTGTGGTTGGAATTGTTGAAAATAACAATCCCTTAACCCCTGTAACTAATGTCAAAATTCAAGTAAATTTCTATGATGATTTTGATCCAACTCCTTTAGAAATTGTACAGGGAAATACAACTCTTGAGGTAATTGCTCCAAATGGAAAATCTACTTATTCAATACGTTCTCAAACCCCAAATCCTGCCATCACTGAGGCATCCGTTTCTCTATTGGGATTTGATTCCTCTGTAGAAAAACAAAAAGGACTTACTGTATATTCTACTGATGTATTTTTAGACAAATCCTTTAGATTTTCAGGAGTTCTTCAAAATGGAGGAGCTCCAAGTTCTGATACTAAAGTCCATCTTGCATTTTATGATGGCTTTGAACCTCCAAGAATTCTAAGTGTATCTACAATAGAACTAGGAAACGTAGATTTGAACACTGATGTATCCTTTGAGTTAGATGAAGAAATTGATTCTAGAGCAGTAGGATTTTTCTTATTTGCAGAATCTAGTGTTTTTATTTCTGACTTGGTAGATATCCCAATTCCTGAATCACGAATTCCTGATAAACTAATTACAATTTCTGGTGTATCTGTAGAGGATTCTAATGGCAATCCGTTATCTGAGTTAACTGTTGGTTCTCCTGTAAACATTAAGAGTAAAACTTGGATTCAATTTGCAGCAGATCAAGAATCAAATGAAACTGCCTATACCTACTATGTTCAGATAAAAGAATCTGGTGAATCTCCATACGTTGAGTATATTGGAAAATTTGATGGACGATTTATTGGAACTGGAGAAGAAACTCAGACAATAGATTGGATTCCTACAAAATCTGGATTGTATTTTATTGAAACTTTTGTATGGGATCGAAATAATATCCCAATTGCTGAGCAAGGTCCATTTGTTTTAATTATTGTAAAATAGAAAATTACCCCAATCTTCTAACCGTTTAAATGCAGAAAGATATATCAAATTTCAATCATGATGACAAAAAATATTTTCATTATTTCAATAATTTCAATACTGGTATTTTCTACTGGACAAATGGTCTTAGGATATGGTGGACCTCCTGAACAAAACAGTTCAAATAATTACACTGTAGATATTCAATCTGATAAAGAATCATATCTTCTTGGAGAATCTGTAATATTTTCTGGAGCTGTAAACAAGTATGATGAAGATAGAACATTACGAATTACAATTTTTGGTTCTGGAAATAGTCTTATTGTAACTCAGAAAACCTCTGTAGATTCTGATAGGAATTTTTCTCATGAGGTATCATTAAATGAAAAATTCAGTGAAGGGAAATTTACTGTAAAAGCTCAATATGGTAACTCAAAGGCAACGATTGCAATTATCTCATTTGAAATTAATTCATCTGAAAACACTGTTTCTCAAGATAACAAAATCCCTGCTTGGATTAAAAATAATGCAGGATGGTGGGCTGATGGTCAAATTGATGACAATTCCTTTGTTGAAGGAATCCAATTCTTAATCAAAGAAGGATTCATGAAAATTCCAATAACTGAACAAGGTTCTGTTTCTCAAGATAACAAAATCCCTGCTTGGATTAAAAATAATGCAGGATGGTGGGCTGATGGTCAAATTGATGACAATTCCTTTGTTGAAGGAATCCAATTTTTAATCAAAGAAGGATTCATGAAATTATCAAAATAAAATAATATTTCTGAATAATTTAGATTCTAATCACACGTCTAAGACTAGTAGATTTATTTTCAAAGAATACTGTTACTTTGTATGTCAAAATATGCTCTTGTTGCAACGGGTGGAACTTTTGATATTATTCATAAAGGTCATCTAAAATTACTTTCAAATGCATTTGATATTGCCGATAAAGTAATCATTGGTCTAACTAGTGATGAATTTGCATCAAAAAAAGGCAAAATCCCCACAAACAATTATGATCAACGTTTTGAAAATTTGACAAATATTATTTCAAAAGAATTTCCTGACAATTCTTTTCAAATTAGTAAATTGGAAAATGATTTTGGACCTGCAGTTTTGGAAAAAGAAGTTGAGGCTTTAGTTGTCAGTGATGAAACAAGCAATCAAGGGAACAAACTAAATGAATTAAGATCTGAGAAAAACCTCCCCCATGTTCAAATTGTCACTGTTCCTATGTTTCTGGCAAAGGATGGAACAAGAATTTCAACCACCCGAATCAAAAACTCAGAAATTGACTCTGATGGAAACTTGCTATCAATTGACAAATAGCTTACCGAACTTTGAGTAATTGGAATAAAACAAAATTCTTGGATTGAGCCTCATGGCAATCATTAATCACATGATGAAAAAAATTGATACTGATGTATCTAACCTCAAACAGGGTTTACATCCTCAAAATTTGTCATATTGGTATGATAAAATTATCAAAGAAACTATTGAGATGGCCCCTCCTTGGCTTCAAGATAAAATCAAAGTGCACCAAGATCCTGTTTTAACAATGAAATTTAATTTAGATATTTCAAAACGTGCTGTAAGATATTTTATGATTGTAGTAGACAATAATTTGGATGATATGCCATATTCGACAAAACTCTATTTTCTCAAAGTACAAGAAATAATGTCAATTGAGATGGACAAATCTCTAGTTTAATGTGATTTTTTTATTCTAGGCACAAATCAAAGCTCTAAGTATCTATAACCAATTGATTACAAATTCTCTATCAATGGAACTCTACAAATCAAAGTATTCTGATGGAAAAACAGACGGAAGAAATTCCAGACGAGATAACAAAACATCTCGTTCTTTTAGAAATTCTGGTGATGACAGAGGTTCACGAAATGACCGTAGAGATGAATCCACAACTGTAACTTGTGCTGATTGTGGTGATGAATGTACAGTTCCATTTGTTCCAAGAAGTAACAAACCTGTTTACTGTAGTGATTGTTTCAGACAAAACAAACCACAAGATTCAGGAAATGATAGATATTCAAGAGATGATAGAGGTTCAAGATATTCAAGAGATGACAGAGGTTCACGAAATGACCGTAGAGATGAATCCACAACTGTAACTTGTGCTGATTGTGGTGATGAATGTACAGTTCCATTTGTTCCAAGAAGTAACAAACCTGTTTACTGTAGTGATTGTTTCAGACAAAACAAACCACAAGATTCAGGAAATGATAGATATTCAAGAGATGATAGAGGTTCAAGATATTCAAGAGATGACAGAGGTTCACGAAATGACCGTAGAGATGAATCCACAACTGTAACTTGTGCTGATTGTGGTGATGAATGTACAGTTCCATTTGTTCCAAGAAGTAACAAACCTGTTTACTGTAGTGATTGTTTCAGACAAAACAAACCACAAGATTCAGGAAATGATAGATATTCAAGAGATGATAGAGGTTCAAGATATTCAAGAGATGACAGAGGTTCACGAAATTCATCTCGACGAGAATCTAGTAGAGGTAATTCTAGATCTAGTAAACCACGAAATGACAAATTTTTGAGAAAACAAGAGAGTTTCTTTTCAGGTGGTTCAGACAAATTTTTTGAAACTATTAAAGAAAAATTATATGAAATTTTGGGAGGAAAAATTTGTTCCAATTGTGGTTTTAAAGATGAACGAGCATTAGGAATTAGTCCAATTTCTGATGATGTCACTTCAGATAATTCAGGTCGTGGTGGTGATGCTGCTTCATGGGGAAAATATATTTCAGCACCAGATCGTGCTAGAGAAGAATTAAAGGTATTTTGCCTAAATTGTAATCAAATAAGAGAACCTACACCAAAACGAACTGAAGATAAATCAAGACCAAAATCAAAAAAGAGTAAATATTTTCCTAGATAGATAGTAAAATCATCTTTGAGAATTTGTTAACACTTTAATTATAATTATTTTAAAATTAATTCATGAATAGTGATTTCAAGGCATTAGGAGTATCTCTAATTGCGGTTGTTGGAATTGTAACTGGGTATTTCTTCCTTAATCTATAGAACTACTCTTTGACTATTTCTACAACATACTCATTAATTTTGGTGGAAATTAACGTATGTTCCTTATCGATTACTGACTGAATAAAATCTGCAAAATTTTCAACTTCATCCTCATTTTTGAGTAATATACTGTGAGCTGATTTATCCTTCAATGAAATTACTAACTCATTTTTAACAACGTTTAGAATTCCTGTAATGTATGTCTCTTTTCCTTCTTTGATGAAAATAAGGCTGGCTAATTTTTGAGCCTCGTATTTATCTTCACATGTGATTTGGATTTTCATTTATCTTCAAACAAGAATTGGTCTATCTGGTTTTTTGCTTTTTCTCTGTTTTCTTGATGAACTGCAAGAAATGCATTAATTTTTTCAATCAATATTGCTTTTAATTCTCCTGAAAGTAATTTTCCAGATTTATAATCTTCATAAATTGTTTTTAATTTTTGATCATCTGGTTCAAAAAATATTCTAAGATATTGATATGACACATCAATGTCTGGATTTCCACCAAGCTTTCTATGTTGTTCAATATCTGGCTGTCCACCTGAAAATGCATGTTTGTTAATTTTCTTTTTAACAACATCTGGAGAATCTGTTGTGTAAACTGTACCCTTGTTGTCTGATGCTGACATTTTTCCCCCTGGACCTTCTAATGCTGGAATCATTATGTTATGAATCAATGCAGGTTTTTGTTTTCCAATTTTTTGTGCTATATCACGAGTTAGTCTGAAATGTGGATCTTGGTCAACTCCTAGTGGAATCAATACTGGCTTATCTTCAATAAAACATGGAGCAGATTGTAGAGATGTGTAAAAAATCATTCCAATGTTTGTATCATTAGTAAATCCAAATGTTGCTTTTGTATTTGAAAAATTAATTTTTTTTGCTACTTGAGCTGCAATTGGATAAAGTGTTTGAATATTTCTTGTATTGATAATAATCTTAGTTTTTTCTGGTTTGAATCCTAAAGCAATAAAATCTAAAGCATTCTCATATGCAAAATTTTTTGTTTCTTCCAAAGTGAGATTTGGTTTTGAGAAGAATTTTTCATCATCTGTAAGTTGGAAATACATGTTGACATCAAACTTTTCTTGTAGCCATTTTGCAAACATCCAAGGTACCAAATGTCCAATATGTGTATGTCCAGATGGTCCTCTTCCAGTATATAGAAAGAATTTGTTACCTTTTTCATATTCATCTAATATTCTAGTCATTTCTCTATGGGAGAAGAAAACGCCTCTTCTAAGCATAAAATGGTCTTCTCCAGTAATTTTCTTGATTCTGTCTAATAATTCAGAAGTAATTTTCTCTGTTCCAAATTGCTTGATTAATTTATCATAGTCAATATCCCCCTCTACATGCCAAGGAGTTACAATAAAGTCATCAGCTGACATTCATCTTGACTTAGGTTAAGGTTTAAAAAGTCTTTTTCGGATTCTTTGCTGTTGTCGCAAGTTTTTCATGAAATTGAAAAAAAAATTATCACTTCTCTAAGAGATACTTCCAAACAAACTCCTGCATCTCTTGAAAAATCAACACAACTTTCACCTGATCAAATTCGACGAGGAATTGAGTGGCTTAGATTAAAAGAATTGGCAATTGTAAATGAATCAAAATCAAGTGTTATTAGTTTGGGTAAAAATGGAATTGAATCTTTTGAAAAAGGATTGCCTGAAAGAAGATTATTAAATCTACTAAAGAATGGCCCAAAAAAATTATCTGATTTACAAAAAGAATTAGGTTTTGTCTTTGGACCATCAATGGGTTTAGCTAGAAAAAATAATTGGGTTGAAGCATCAAATGATCAAATCAATCTTAAAAATTCTCCATCTGAACTACCTGGAGAAAAAACTCTCAAATTAATTGGAAATGGAAAATTATCCAAAGATAAAGTTGATGTAGATGATTTATCCACACTTTTGAAACGACCTGATTTTATTATTGAGGATGTATTAAAGACTCAAGAAATTACTTTATCTGATTCTGCTAAATCAATTATTCTTTCTGACTCCACTGGGGGAATTGATGTTGAAGCAAAAGTTCCCGAAATTTTTGTAGCAAGAACACATCCTCTCAAAGATACAATAGATGAAATTCGAGAAATATTCGTTACACTTGGTTTCTCTGAAATTCTTGGTAACATGACTCAATCAAGCTTTTGGAATTTTGATTCGTTATTTACACCACAAGATCATCCTGCAAGAGAATTACAAGATACATTTTATCTAGATAAAATAAATGCTAAAAAAATTGGAACTCCTGAACAAATTAGAAAAGTTTCTGAGTCTCACAAAAAGAATTGGCGATATCAATGGGATATTAACGAAGCAAGAAAAATGGTTTTGAGAACCCATACAACATGTGTTACAATCAAACACTTAGCTGAACAGAAACCTGACGAGGCACGGATTTTCTCATTAGGTAGAGTATTCCGTAACGAAAAAGTTAGCTACAAACATCTTGTTGAATTTAACCAAATAGAAGGGGTAGTGGTTGGAAAAGATGCCAATCTGAGAAACTTGATGGGAATTCAACGTGAATTTTACAAACGAATAGGAATTACTAAAATAAAATTTTGGCCAACCTTTTTCCCATATACTGAACCTTCTCTTCAAACAATGGTATACAATGAAAAGTTAGGAAAATGGATTGAATTATTTGGTATGGGTATTTTTAGACCAGAAGTAACTAAACCTCTTGGAATCACTAAACCTGTTTTAGCTTGGGGTGGAGGTATTGAAAGAATTGCCATGCTAAAATATGATCTAGATGATGTAAGGGAATTTTACAATAATAATCTAGGATGGTTAAGGAGTACTACAAAATGCCAGTAGTCGAATTATCTTATTCTCGCCTTCAAAAATTAGTTGGGAAAGTATCAAAAAAACAAATTTCTGATTCTTTACCATTTCTTGGATTGGATATTGAATCTGAAGATAAAGATCTAGTTAGAATTGAATATAGTCCAAATAGGCCTGACTACTCTACTGATTTTGGAATTGCACTTGGATTACAAGGATTACTGGGAATTAAAACTGGTTCAGTAAAACTCAAAATAAAAAAATCAAACAACTACAAAATTTCTGTTAAACCTGATGTATCAAAAATTCGACCATTTGTAACTGGAATTATAGCTAAAAATGGAAAAATCGATGATAAAACTATCAAACAATTAATGACAATGCAAGAGGATCTTCATTTTGGAATAGGTAGGAAGAGAAAGAAATCTTCAATCGGCATTCATGATCTTGATAAAATTTCATTTCCTCTCATTTACACTACTACAAATAGAAATCATAAATTCATCCCGCTAAATTCTGAAACAGAAGTTCCTATTTCAGAAATTTTGATAAATACCGATGTTGGAAAAGATTATGGTCCTTTACTGGGACAATCTTCTAAAGTTCCATTAATTTTAGATGATGATGGAAATACTGTCTCTTTTCCTCCTATAATTAATGCAGCCGTAACTATTGTTACTACCAAAACAAAAAATCTCTTCGTAGAGGTAACTGGAATTAATAAAGACGATGCTGAAGATATGTTATCTGTAGTCGCTACAATGCTACAAAGTGCAGGGTTTTCACTCGAATCAGTAAATATTACAGGATCTAAAAACTCTTCACCTAAATTTGATTCAAGAAAACTTTCAGTTAATTCATCCTTGATCAACCAGACACTTGGATTGGATTTGAAAACTCCTAAAATCATTTCATGTTTGAAAAAATCCCGTTTGGATGCATCCTCTAAAGGAAATAACGTAGTTTGTTCTGTTCCGGCATATAGATTTGATATTTTTGGATCAATGGATTTAGTTGAAGAAGTCGCATTAGGTTATGGAATTCAAAATCTTGAACCTACATTAACTCCTTCTCAAACTGTTGGAGAAATTAATCCTATATCTCTCAAACTAAAATCATTAGACAAAACAATGATTGGATTAGGATATCTTGAAGCATTGAATTCTAGTTTAACCAGCAAACGAGTATTATATGATATGACAAACAGGGATTCTACAAAAGTAATTTCTGTATTGGATTCAAAAAGTCAAGAACACACAATTTTACGTGACTCTATTCTTCCTGGATTATTAGAAAATCTTTCTAGAAATATTCATGAATCATATCCTCAAAAAATGTTTGAGACTGGAACCATCTTTAATATTGATAATCCTATTTCTGAAAAAATTAATTTCTCAGGAATTAGTGCCCACAAAGATGCTAATTTTACAGAAATTAAATCAATTCTTCAATCTGCATTGAACATTGGATTTGATGTTCAAATTGAAACAAAAACCAGCACTAATCCTACCTTTGAAAAAGGTCACTGTGCAACAGTTCTTCTAAATAATATTCCAATAGGTGTCATTGGAAAAATTGATTCAAAGATTATTGAAAATTATAAAATCCGTGTACCCGTTGTAGGGTTTGAAATTTCATTGTCTGATTCTGTTCTTAAATCCCTTGAGAAATGAAATAATCAACAAAACTATTCCTATAATTACAAATCCCATTCCAATAGAAATCTCAATTTTTAATCTTTCATGTATATCTAAAATTTCAAGATATCCATAATCTTGATTTGATGTTACTTCATCAAGAAATTGAATTTGAGGATAATCGAAAATTATGATCATTAACCCCAAAATTAACAGGGAAATTCCAACAAAAAAAAGCGTTTCATTTTTGAGTTCCACAAAAATGATATTTTGTCACGAAATTTATTTTTAAATAAATTCATTTTTTTGAATAAAAATTTCAATGGTTTTTAGTAGGAGTATGATTATCGTTATGCGCCCAAGAGCAGGCATGCAGACGGATTAGGATGAGTCGATCGTAATGATACCAGTGATTTCTAATTCACCCAGGCGTGCTACATTATGGGCAACCCCGGTTTTAGAACGCGAGGAGGCGTATGGCTATGACCAATGATTTTGTGCGAGTCAGAACCGGGGAACATTTCTTTTTCAAAAACATTAAACCACGATAATTCTACAGAAAATTTAATGGTAAATTATTGGTTAGCAAAACAAGAACCAAGTGGCCCAAGAGGATATAATTTTGAGCAACTAAAAAAAGAAAAAACCACTGTATGGGATGGTGTTCATAACAATCTTGCACTAAAACATATGAGAGAAATGAAATCTGGGGATTTAGTTTTGTTTTATCATACCGGTGATGAAAGGCAAGCTGTAGGAATCATGCAAGTGACTTCAAAACCATATCCAAATCCAAAAGAAGATGTAGAACGTTTCATAGTGGTGGATGTAAAATACAAAAAATCATTAAAACGTCCAGTGACCCTTGATGAGATGAAAAAAGAGAAAAAATTCAAAGATTGGGAGTTGATTAGAATTTCAAGATTGTCTGTAATGCCTGTTCCAAAGGCTATCTGGGATGCTATCCTAAAGATGTCTCAAAACTAACAATAATCGCTTTATTGATATAGTCGATTTATTTAATTTCTGTATGGCAACAGCTTATGTTTTAATAAACTGTGAATTGGGTTCTGAAGAAGCTATTATTCAGCAACTAAAGGGCTTGGAAGGTGTTAAGGAAGTTCATGGAACTTTTGGTGCATACGATATTTTGGCCAAGATCGAATCTGATACTGTTGAAAAACTTAGAGAAACAATTACTTGGAAAATCCGAAAAATTGAAAAGATTCGTTCAACTCTTACCTTGATGGGTATTGAAGGTCAAACATAAACACCCTTTTTTCTTATTATGATTCTACATTTTATTTTTGTAGTACCTGAAGAAGATCGTGAAAAACGACAATTTGAATTTGAATATGTTAAAAAAATGAGTAAATTTTATCAAGTTTGGCTAAAGGAAAAGTTTGGTCAAGAATATGAAATTCAATGTGATGAGATGATAACTAAACCTAGAAGTATTCTTCAACGTCTTGATACACACACACTTGTACGTGATCATGAACAACGAGGAAAGGATGTTTTTCATTTCTATCTAACTCATTTCAAACCTTGGTGGACTGATTGTACCTGTGAAGGATACCATGCTGAAAATTTTGGAATGGTATTTTGGCAAACTCCAAAAGAATCTAATGACACTTTGTATCTTGCAGAAAAGAATTGTACTACTGTATCTCACGAATTAATTCATGAAATGTTGAGAATTAAAGGACATAAAAAATTCATTCAAGATGTTCATGATGTGTGGACAAAACATCTCTTTGAACAATTAGAATTCGAACAATATGGTGAAGATTTTAAAAAAACTGATGGTAAACCTATGTTTCTAACAATGGATACTACACAATTTAATTTACAATAAAATTTTTACAGTTAACATTTTGTAACTGAATAAATATTATTTTCAAAATTTGCAGTTTTAAAATCTAATTTATTTTCAGGATCATCATTTCTTGATTTACTTAATGTTTCAAGTTCTACTAATGCATCCCCTCTAAATCCAACTGAAGAACCGTAAATTCCATCAGTTAACATTGTTCCGTGATCACCTTTTTTGATGTCATCTACCATGTCATAAAATCTAGTAGTTTCTTTTTTGTTAACTGGATTTCCAGTTGCTTTATTGTATGCAACAGCAATGTACATGCCATTATTTTTAACTGCAACAGGAATTTTGTGATTTTTACCTGACACTCCAGGAATGGTATCATTAACAATTACTTCACATTTGTGATACATGCTAGATACATATGCATAGAATCTATACTGAGCATATTTTCCAGCATCATCTTCTTCACATCCGACAAAAACTTTATGCAATAATTCTAAAGCATCATCATTCATACTTTGTAATCTATCATCAATTCTTCCTCTTTCCAAAAGTTCAGATTTACACTCTTTTGCAACTAATACTAAAATGAAATCTGGTAAATTGTAATTTTTTAGGGCGGCAACAAATGCTCCTGCTTGTGACATTCCAAATTTTGGAAATCCTTTATTGACCATAATTATACCTCATTTTAGAAAACCTGCAACTCCCCAACACTGTATTAAAAAGCTGCTTTTGGCTTATAATTGTTAAGAATTTACATGCCTATTGAAACAATTTTCTGAATTTTTTAATTGCAAATATTAAATTCGGGATAAATTTATCGCATATTATGGAAACTGATACAACTTCAGAACTTGTTTCTAATGTTTATTTGAAATTAAAAGAAAATATTGTAAAATATAGAAATATTGTAGGAAGACCATTAACTTTAACTGAGAAAATCTTATCTGGGCATTTCAACAATATTGATGAGACTGTATACTCAGGTGGCAAAGATTATGTATTTTTAAAACCAGATAGAGTTGCATTACAAGATGTTACAGGTCAAATGGTAATGCTTCAATTTATGCAAGCAGGACTTAAACAAACATCTCTACCTACAACTGTACATTGTGATCATCTTATTCGAGCAGAAGTTCAAGGAGATATAGACATGAAAGTTTCTCTTGATGAAAATAGTGAAGTTTTCAAATTTCTTCAATCAGCTTGTGCAAAATATGGATGTGGATTTTGGAAACCCGGTGCGGGAATTATTCATCAAGTTGTTCTTGAAAATTATGCATTCCCTGGTGGACTAATGATTGGTACAGATTCTCATACTCCAAATGCTGGAGGTCTTGGCATGATTGCTATTGGAGTTGGTGGATTAGATGCTGCTGAAACTATGGCTGGCATGCCTTGGGAATTACTTTATCCTAAAAGAATAGGCGTTAAACTTACTGGCGAACTTAATGGATGGACGGCACCTAAAGATATCATTTTGAAAGTTGCTGATGAATTAACAGTATCTGGAGGTACAAATGCAATTGTTGAATACTTTGGACCTGGAACAAAATCTATCAGTTGTACTGGAAAAGCAACTATTACAAACATGGGAGCTGAAATTGGAGCAACATGTTCTCTCTTTCCTTATGATGAACGAATGGAAACTTATCTAAAATATACAAACAGAGAAAATATTGCTGAATTGGCTAATCAAAACAAAGAATCACTTGTTGCCGATTCTGAAGTTGAAAATAATCCTGAAAAATTCTTTGATAGAGTAATTGAAATCAATCTTTCAACATTAGAACCACATATTGTTGGACCTCACACACCTGATTTGGCAAGAACTATTTCAGAATTATCTGATGATGTAGTATCAAAAGATTATGTTGATCCAATTTCTGTTGCATTGATGGGAAGCTGTACTAATTCATCATATGAAGACATGTCAAGAGCAGCAAGTATAGCTGAACAAGCAAAAGCAAAAGGAATCAAAGCAAAAATCCCTTTACTTGTTACTCCTGGTTCTGAACAAATTCGTGGAACTATAGAGAGAGATGGACAAATGGATTCTCTAAAAGATATTGGTGCAACTGTTTTAGCAAATGCATGTGGTCCTTGTATTGGTCAATGGAATAGACCTGAATTAGAAAATGATCAACAGAATACTATTGTAACTACATTTAACAGAAATTTCCCTGGAAGAAATGATGGACGTAGAAATACTCTTAATTTTATTGGCAGCCCTGAAATGATTATTGCATTAGCATTAGGTGGAAAACTATCATTTAATCCATTAAAGGATGATCTAATTGCATCTGATGGAACAAAATTCAAACTTGAACCACCAAAACCTGCTCCTGAAGTACCTGAAGAAGGTTTCATGAGACCTGATGGCATTTTTGTTGCACCTCCTTCTAATTCTGATGACGTTGAAGTCATAATTGATCCTAATAGTAAGAGACTGCAACGTTTAGAGCCATTTCCAAAATGGGATGGTAAAGATTTTGAAGATATTCCGATTATGGTAAAAGCTAAAGGAAAATGTACTACTGATCACATTTCTCCAGCCGGTGCATGGCTATCATTACGAGGTCATTTGAATAATCTAAGTGATAATATGCTATTAGGTGCTGTAAATGCATTTAATGATAAAGTAGGCGAGGGCAAAAATATTCTAAATAATAACATTGAATCTTTTTCAAGCATTGCTAGACAATACAAAGAAAATCAAATGAGATGGGTAATAATTGGGGATAAAAATTATGGGGAAGGAAGTAGTAGAGAACATGCAGCAATGACTCCAAGATTTTTGGGATGTGCTGCAGTAATTACAAAAAGTTTGGCAAGAATACATGAAACAAATCTGAAAAAGCAAGGCATCTTAGCTTTGACATTTAGTAATCCTGATGATTATGAAAAAATTCTCGAAGATGATAAGATTAGTTTACTTGATCTAAAAAATATTCAACCTGATAAACAAGTCAAATGTGTAATTTCACATTCTGATGGAATCAAAGATGAGATTATGTTAAATCACTCTTACAATCAAGCTCAGATAGAGTGGTTCAAAGCTGGTTCTGCTCTTAATGTTTTGAGAAATAGATAATAAAATAATGGTGGGCCCAATCGGATTTGAACCGACGATCGATGGTTTTGGAGACCATCGCCCTACCAGGCTAGGCTACAGACCCACAAGAACCGAAATATTCTGCTTGAATTTTAACTATTACTAAGATTTATTTGCAAATTAGCAGTATTTGCAGTGAAATGGTAAAAACAGTTTACTTAGTTTTAGGTGCTATTCCTGTAATTGCAGCTTTGTTACTTGTTACTCCGTTAATATTAAAAAATGAAATTCCAACATCTGCTTCAAATTATACTGATAGACTTGAAATTGAATACACTAAACATCAATTAAAGAAAATTTCGTATGGTGTTACAGAAAGAATTGGTGCACAAAAAACTGAAATTCTATACATAAAAAATGATGGTGAATTGAAATATTCAGTAACTGAAAATGGATATCTTAGTCCTGATATACGTTCAAAATTAGATGAACCAAAACTTAACAAAATTAAAGCATTGATTAAAGAAACTGGTTTCATTGCAATTCCTTCTGAATCATTTGCAATAATGGATAATGCAACAGAATACCAAAAATCTAATGTCAAAGTTACTCTTAATGGGAAAGTAAATCAAATTCATTGGCCTCAACAAAATGTCACAGAGGATTTTATTCCACCAATAATTACTATGGTTGAATCAGAACTTGATTTGATTATGTCTGAATTTAGTGAATAGATACAAATAGTCTTTAGGAAAAATTAGAACATGCTTCCATTATCTGGTGAACGAAAAGATGCAAAAGGAATAGTTTCAGATAAATTAAATTCTATTGATACTTTACGCGGTTCATCTACTGTAAAACGAGGTTTTGCACATATGCTAAAAAATGGAGTTGTAATGGATGTAACAACTGTAGAACAAGCTCAAATTGCTGAAGAAGCTGGTGCAGTTTCAGTAATGGTCTTAGACAAACTTCCATCTGAAGTTAGAAAAGCTGGTGGAGTTGCACGAACTGCAAGTATTAGAATTATTGAAGAAATAATGGACTCAGTTACGATTCCTGTAATGGCAAAATGTAGAATTGGACATGTCAATGAGGCACTAGTTCTACAAGAAACTGATGTTGATATGATAGATGAATCTGAAGTTTTAACACCAGCTGATGAACTTCGTCACATTTGGAAATGGGATTTTACTACTCCAGTTGTTAATGGTGCGAGATCTTTGGCAGAAGCTTTGAGAAGAATTGAAGAAGGCGCTTCAATGATTAGAACAAAAGGAGAACCTGGAACTGGAAATGTTGCAGAAGCTATCAAACATATCAAAAAAGTAAATGATGAATTAAGAACAATAAAATCAATTTATGATTCTGGCGATAATCAAGACTTAGTTAGAATGGCAAGAGAATTCAAAGTATCATATGATATTGTTGAACAAACTGCTAAACTAGGCAGATTACCGGTCGTGAATTTTGCAGCTGGTGGAATTGCTACACCTGCTGATGCAGCATATCTGATGTCTCTTGGCTGTGATGGCATTTTTGTAGGATCTGGAATTTTTAATTCAGATGATGCAAAAGAGAGAGCAAGAGCAATTGTTTTAGCTACTACTTTTTGGAATGAATCTGATAAAGTCAAAGAGGCTCAAAAAATGATTGATGAAAGACAATCCATGATTGGATTAGATGTTAACACTTTAGAATTACGTATGCAAGATCGTGGTGGTTCAGCATGAGTCTTACTGTTGGTGTATTATCCATTCAAGGAGATGTCCAAGAAAATCTTATCTCCGCAAAAACTGCTGTTGATGAATTAGGAATTGATGTACAAGTAATAGATGTAAGAACCCCTGAAGAAATCTCACAAATAGATGGTTTGATTATTCCAGGGGGAGAAAGCACCACTATTGGCCAATTATCATTAGTAAACGGTTCTCTTAAGATTCTAAAAGAAAAAATCCAAAATGGTATGCCTGTACTTGGAATTTGTGCTGGCATGATTATGTTATCAAATACAGCAGATGATCGTGTTGTTGGTAAAACTGATCAACCGTTATTGGATATTTTTGATATTAAATTAGAGAGAAATTCATTTGGAAGACAAAAAGAATCATTTGAATCCGATGTATCTTTAGATTCAATAAATATTCCAAAATTCAATGGAGTTTTCATTAGAGCACCATCTGTCTCTGATGTTGGTTCAGATGTGGAAGTATTGTCAAAATTTAATGATCGTATTGTTGCAATCAAAAAAGGAAATGTTATCGGAACTGCATTTCACCCTGAATTAACTGAAGATACTGCAATTCACAAATATTTCATCAATCTTGTAAATACCTCAAAAAATTAAACTACAAAACTATGAATCCTGAGCAATTCTTTTTAACTATAGTTTAGTCGAGCTTTTAAAATGAACAAAAATTTTGTCTTATTTGGTATTTTAGCCTCTATTTTGATGGGTGGTTTCGGTCTATTTTCAATAAATGATTCTTTTGCTGAAGATAATCTATCTGTCAGCAGAGAAGATTCAGAAGCATACAAAAAACAATTAGAAAAGACAGAAAAGGAAAAAGAGAAAGCTGAAGAACGAAAACAAAAACTAGAAGAAAAACAAGAAAAAGCAAAACAAAAAGCTGAAGAACGAAAACAAAAACTAGAAGAAAAACAAGAAAAAGCAAAACAAAAAGCTGAAGAACGAAAACAAAAACTAGAAGAAAAACAAGCCAAGTTGGATTCTGATAGAAAAAAACTTGAAGAGAAATTATCTAAGAAAATTAACAAATATGAAGAAAAGTTACGTGAAATCAAAGAAAAATATCAATATAAAATTGAATCTGGTTTTACAGGTGACGTTGATAAATTTTCTGCTAAAATAGAAAAACTAGAAGATAAAATTGGTAAAAAATCTGAAGATGTTCGTAAAAAATTACAAGAAAAACAAGAAAAATTAGATTCAAGAACACAAAAAATCCTTGACAAAATTAGTGATGGTAATTATTTGGGAGATAAAATCGGTACTTCAAGTTCACTTGAAACTTATGAGTTAGTGTTTGATTCTGTTACTGCAAGAGGAATTCATGATAAAACACAATCATCTACTCTTGAAGGATTTATGATTTTTAATACATTTGATAAAGGTAAGTCCAATCTTAAACTTGAATTAAAAGAATGTAGAATTGTTGTAGATGATGTTCCTTTCAATTGTGGTTTTGGAAAAGCTAGAACCACATCTTCTGGGGATTCTGGTTCAAAAGATTCTCTTGTAATTCTTGCATTTTTAGAAGATGATGTACTTGAAGAAGTTCATTCTACACTCAAAATTTCACTAAATGCTGATTCTCCTATTCGTGAAATAGATGGTTCATCACAAGTTTCTATTTTAGATCCTCAAAGTAAAATCTCTGGAATGTGGTTCCTTGATGGCACAGGAACTTTGAGTAAAACAATTTCATCCATTGATGATACAACTGATGATACAACTGATGATGCCGATGGAAATCACTTTAGCATTTCACTAAATGATGGAATTTCTACTGGTGATCGATAATGTTGAAAAATCACAAATCCTTAATTTTCACATTAATTCTATCACTATCTATACTTCCACTGTCTTCGCAATTTTCATATGGTGATACAGGTATTGTCTCAGTTGATTCATTTGATGTTGAATATACAATTGAAAATGGAGTACTAGATACAATCTTTTTAGATCCTGATTTTATTGAATTAATTCTTACTATGGATACAACATCTGATGGTACTGTTGAAATCACCATCCCCCGTTCACTTTTAGACTCAAAATTTGATACATCTGATGATGTCTTTTTTGTTTTAGTAGATGGATTTGAAACTGATTATGCTGAAATAGAATCAACAACTGATTCTAGAACACTTGTAATTCCATTTTTTAGTGGTGATTCTGTGATTGGCATTATTGGTACTGATGCACTAAATCCATTTTCTTTAGAACCTGAAATTCCATCTTGGATTAAAAATAATGCAGGATGGTGGGCTGATGGACAAATAGATGACACTGCGTTCATTCAAGGAATTCAATATCTAATTTCTGAGGAAATAATGAGTATTCCTCAAACTGAATCAGGAGAATCATCTGGAAACGAAATTCCATCTTGGATTAAAAATAATGCAGGATGGTGGGCTGATGGACAAATAGATGACACTGCGTTCATTCAAGGAATTCAATTTATGATAACAAATGGTATTTTGCAGGTATAATCAGGCTCAATCCAGCAAATTATGCATAGATTTCAAATCTTTTTTGAATGGTTCCAATGATTCAGGAATTTCTATTTTAATTGAATCTTTTAATGACAAATTTTGAGATTTTTTCTCATTCCATACTTTTGAGTTAAATTCAGAAATTTCCTTTGTGACATTACTTTTGTCTTCAATATTTTCTGGCTCAACATGTTTTTCTTTGTGAATACTTTCTTTAGAATACAATTCTTTCCAAAGATGCTCTGTAATGAATGGAGTAATTGGTGCTAATAATTTTAAAATTGTTGATAAAGTTTTGTGCAGTGTAAATATTGCACCATCTCTTTCCTCATCTGAGAAATCGATTCCATATGCTCTGGCTTTTACCATTTCAATATAATGCGCAGCAAATACATTCCATGTAAATTCTCTAATTGCAATTGCTGGAATGAAGAAATTATAATCTTCATATCCTTTTTTGCATTCTTTGACTAATTTATCTAATTCAGATAAAATCCATTCATCAGATGCAGAAAGTTTACCTGATTCAATTACTGGGAAGCTAGACAAAAATCTTGACACATTCCATAACTTACTAAGGAATTTTTTAGTTGATTCAATTTTTTGTTCATTGCATCTAAAGTCATATCCGTGATTAATTTCACTTGCACTCCAAAATCTAAAAGTGTCTGCACCCAATTTTTCTATTACAGGTAAAGGATCAATTGCATTACCTTTACTTTTACTCATCTTCATTCCTTTTTCATCCAAACCATATCCCATTACCCAAGCTTCAGACCAAGGTTTTTCTCCAGTGAGTTGTTCACATCTTAGGAGAGTATAATATAACCAAGTTCTAACAATATCTTTTGCTTGAGGTCTAATTGATGCAGGATACACTTTTTTGAAAAATTCATCGTCTCTGTTGAATTTACTAATGAAAAGTGGAGATACGCTAGAATCCATCCATGTGTCAAATGTTCGTTCTTCTCCCACAAATTCAGTGGAATCACATTTAGTACAATTACTAATTGGGCACTTTTCCTCCCATGGTCTATAGTACTTTCCAGGCTCAGGAACATGTGGTTCTGAGCAGTTTTTACAGTACCAAATTGGGATTTCAGTACCATAATACCTCCTTCTTGAGATTGGCCAGTCGATATTGATTGACTCTAGCCAATTCATTAGAATTTGTTTATGCATTGATGGATGAAATGTAATTTCTTCTCCTAATTTTTTAATTTTTCCAACTGCCTCTTTTTGTTTGAGATAGTATTCTTCCATTGGAATAATTTCTATTGGCGTTTTACTTCTCTCTGAAACTGGTGTTCTATGAACAATATCTTCCACCTTATCCAAAAATCCTTTTGTTTCTAAATCTTCAATGATTTTGGTTCTTGCTTGTTTTGGTTTTAATCCAGTATATTCTCCTGCCACTTCTGTCATTCTTCCGTCTAATCCAATTGCAACAATTTCTTCCAACTCTAATTCTCTAAATAATGCAACATCGTTTTGATCACCATAGCTACATACCATTACTGCACCTGAACCAAATTCTTGTTGAGCTGAATGATGAGTTCTTAATTCTACTTCTGTATTTGTAATTGGAACAATGATCTTTTTTCCAATATATTGAGAATATCTTTCATCTTCTGGATTTACAATAATCGTCCTACATGCGCAAAGCAACTCTGGTCTTGTACTTGCAATGACTATTTCTTTGTCTGTATCTTTAATTTTGAATTTCATATAAACTAGTTTTGTAGGTAAATCTTCATAGATTATTTCTGCATCAGCTATTGTTGTACCTGATACCCAATCGTAATTGTTTGGTCTATTTGCAAGATACACTTGTCCTTTCTTCCACAAATCAATGAATGTTGATTGAGTAAGAGTTCTGTATTCTTCTGAATCTGTTCTATAGTAATTTGCAAAATCTCCACTAAGGCCCAAACTTTTCATAATGAGAATCATTTCAGCTTCTAAATCATCTAGTGCTTCTCTGCATAGATTCAGAAATTCCCCTCTTTCTGTTTCTCTCATTCGAATCTTGTGTTTTTTTTCAGTGTAGAGTTCTACTGGAAGTCCATTTCTGTCAATTCCTATTGGGAAATAGACATTTTTGCCTGCCATTCTTGCAGTTCTTGCAATCATATCAATTTGTGAATAATGTGCTGCAGCACCAATGTGCCAAGGTCTACCTGATGGATAAGGGGGAGGTGTATCTATTGTATAATTGTCATCTTGTGGTGTAAAATCATAAATTTTTTCTTCATCCCACTGTTTTAGAATTTTTTTTTCTAATTCTGGATTCCATGCTTTCTCTGATATTTTAGGGTCCATTTTCTAACTATCTTTCTATGTTTGAAATAATATGAGATCCTTTATTGTAACCTTCATAGATGTAAACACCTACTGCTTCTACATTTGATGGCATTTTTGGTACTAATAATTTGATAATTTCACTTGAAAGATTTTCAACTGTAGCTTCACCTTCTAATAGATATGTAGTATTTTTAGGAACTTGTAACTCAAACATTCCTTTTGGACCTTCAAACTGTATTTGATAATGTGACTCATCTTCTTTCTTTAGATATTTTCTATTTATGAAAAATTTATGATCAAATACATTGACTACTTCTTTGATAATTTTTTTGGCCTCTCCAAAATCTAAAAGAAGATTATCTTTCATTTGTCCTACAAGTTCAACCATCACAGAAGATGTATGTCCATGAAGGATAGAACATTTTTCAACTAGTGGAAGAATATGTGCATAATCAAAAGAGAATGATGCATCTTCTAAAAATATAGATCCTGTCTGTGGAGTTTTATCATAGAATACAACATCTTGTAATTCTTTAATCTGTGCAACATATTTTGCATGTCCTATAGCCATTACTTTATTTTCAGGAAAATCTTCTTTGACCTGTTTGTATTTTTCAATATCTTCATCGGTATCAATAACCTCAATCAATCCCTTTTCGGTTTTAAAATCAATTACTACTTCAGTTCCGTTCTTTAGGGTGACCTTGTGATTGTATTCGTAATCCTGTTCAAGAAATGTAAGCATTTGAGCTACTGTTAATTCTGTTCTAGTTTTGAGCAAATTCCCCTTTTTATCAATATATCTAAAATCTGAATCTAAAATTGTAGGACTTGAAGACATGTGAAGTCAACTGACTATGGATATAATATAAATTCTGTAATGAACGTGCCTGAAATTCTTCAAAATTACTGTGCTAAAGAATTTAGAATTTTAGCCAGATTGACATCATTTTTTGTGATCCCGCCAGCGTCATGAGTTGTCAATTCTACAGTTATTCTATTGTACACGTTAAACCACTCTGGATGGTGATTCATTTTTTCAATTTCCATTGCTGCTCTGGTCATAAAACCAAATGCCTGATTGAAACTATCAAATTGAAATTCCTTGTGTAGTTTTTCATTAACAACACTCCATCCTGAGAGATTTTTTAATTGCTCCTCGATATCTAGTTGAGATAATCGCATCATACTGTATTGCATTTAATGTTAAATTAAAAGATTGATTCATTACCCTTTATGGAATCTGTGGAGTAAGCCAAAATGGATGATATGAACAAAAAATTACTTGATAATATCAAGAATTCTATCTCTGAAACTGTCAAAGTAAAGAAAATTGGAATTGCTTTTTCTGGCGGAGTTGACAGTACATTAATTTCAAAAATTTGCTCAGACATGGATTTTGATGTTACATTACTTACAATTGGATTTTCAGAATCACATGATATTTTATTTGCAAAACATGTCAATGAATTTCTAAAATACCCTCATCATATTTTAGAAATTGATCCAGACACATTTGCATCCATTTCTTCAAAAATTAATCAAACAATAAAGACTGATAATTTATCTTGGAATGAAAACTGTATTGCTTTTCATTATGTTTCAAAACTGGCAAATTCTTTAGGACTTGATACTGTAATTACTGCAAATGGGATAGATGAATTATTTTGCGGGTATAATGCATACAGAGAAGCGTTTTCTGGTGGAGCATCAAAAATCCATGAAGTAATGACTGCTAAACTAGATAACGAACTCAAAATGATGAAGGCTGTTAATTTAGTTGCATCTGAATTTGGAGTAAGAATACTCCAGCCATTACTCTCTGAAAAATTTATCGAATATGCAAAAACTGTTCCTATATCTGAAAAAATACATGATTCAGAAGATCTATATCGCAAACATATTATTCGAAAATTAGCCAGCGAAGTTAATGTTCCAGAACTTTCTTGTACAAAACGAAAAAAAGCATTACAATATGGTACTAAAATTCACAAGTCTTTACTGAAAACTAGATAAATTTCTGAACTGTTTTCTTTACTGATTTCTCTACATTGCTAATAATTGCAGGTGATGCACCAAGGTGTTTTTCTGGTGAGAATATCGCATCAATTTCTTTTTCAGTTAACTTTGAAGAAAATGCTTTATCATTTTTGATTGCATCTTTGTAAAACATTCCTTTGTCATTTGCCTCAAATGCTACTCTCTGAACATCTCTATATGCTTCAAATCTTGGAATTCCTTTTTTGATTAAGGCCTCTAAAACAAACTCTGCAAAGATTTGCCCCTTTGTAATGTAGAGATTATCTACTATTCTTTTCTCATTTACCATCAAGTTTGAAACAATTCTGGTCATAGTTTCTAACATTTCATCAACTAGAATTGATACAGTTGGAATTACAAATCGCTCATTTGCTGAATTTGATAAATCACGTTCATGCCATAATGGAATATTTTCAAATGCAACTGCAACTTGACTTCTTACTAACTTTGATAATGATGATACACGTTCACTCTTTATTGGATTTCTTTTTACTGGAACTGCACTGCTTCCCATTTGACCTTTCTTAAATTGTTCAGCAACTTCTCCTATTTCGGTTCTCTGCAAATTTCTAATCTCTATTGCAATTTTTTCCAAAGTGGCCCCAATCAATGCTAATTCAAATACATATTCTGCATATCTTTCTCTGGGAACAACTTGTGTTGTAACTTCTGCTGGGAATAATTTTAATCGTTTAGCAGCTCTTTTTTGTACTTTAAGTGATTTTGCACCCATTAGTGAGCCTGTACCGACAACACCTAATGTTTTACAAATCAAAATTCTTTTCTTAATCTCTTCAATACGTTCTACATGCTTTGCCATCTCTGCAGCCCAATTTGCAAATTTTAATCCAAATGAAATAATACTTGCATGTTGTCCATGTGTTCTGCCAACTGCTGGAATCTTTGAATGTTTCACAGCTTTCTTTGCAAGAATTGATGCCATCTTTGCAACTTTGGGTTCAATAATTTGCAATGCATCTCTCATCTGCATTGAATTACTTGTATCAACTAAATCATTACTTGTAAGACCATAGTGAATCCAAGGTCTTGCATTTTTAGAACATTTTTCACTAAGTGATTCTACTAAAGCGGCTGTATCGTGATCACTCTTTGCTTCTAACTGCTTGATTCTTTTTGCAGTAATTTTTCCTGATAATGCAGCCCTGTGAATTTCTTTACCTACACTCTTTGAGATCATTCCTATCTCACTTTGGGAAATAGCAGCTGCCCCTTCGATCTCTAATTGATAATCTACTTTCTTTTGTTCACTGAAAATTTCCATCATTTCCTTGGTCCCATATCGACCATTATCAATAGGTAAAATTGCCAATGTTTCTATTCTTTATACATGGAAAATAAATCTACTCATGAAATCTGAACTCAATTTATTCTGTCTCTTAGTTGATGACAATCACATAAACAACCTTTTTGACATTTTACTCTCTTACAATCTGAACAAATATTTTTTCTCCAATATGGCGCTGTGTTCAAACTAATACCTCTGTGTTACCTTGAATGTCTTTCTTTTTACTTGAAGAAGAATTTTGATTAAATACAGCGTCCAAATCCCCATTAAGATATAGTATAATACACTCACATCATGTTCTTCTGGAATCTCTCTAGGTTCTTCTTCTACTGGCAGATCATATGGAGGCATGTATACAATTCCAAGAAAAATTGGTATTGACACAAGTACAATAATTGGAATTACCATGATTTCTAATTATATGGACTATAATTTGTATAAATTTTTGCTACTGAATGAAAATACATGTCTCTCATATCTTCCTCTACTGATACGGCCAATAAATTCACAATATCTGTTGCAGTAACTATTCCTACGACCTTTCCGTTATCAATTACTGGTAATTTTCTTATTCCTCTGTCGTGCATCAAATCTGCTGCAATCCTTATTGGTTCATCAGAATTAATTGAAAATAATGGAGATGACATTATTTGTTTTACAGGTTCTGTTATTTGATAAGCATGAGCCACAACTTTAACTGAAAAATCTCTGTCTGTTACAATTCCTACTGGTGAATTGTTTTCCATTACAATCACTGCACCTACTTTTGCATCTTCCATCATTTTTGCTGCTTCATTTACTGTGATTGAAGCATCTACTGAAATTACTGATTTAGTCATTACATCTGCTATAGTTGTTGTTTTTCCATTTGTCATTTTACACATAATGTTGTCTAATTCCATATTTTATGATCTTCTAGAATATCAAAGCTGAAAATCATACTAGATAATCTCAATCTGCTTTAAATTAAAAAATTGATTAATTTTACCATGGGAATCCAAATTAAAAAAATTCTTGTACCTTTAGACGGTTCATCTAATTCTTTTAGGGGTCTTGATGTTGCAATTCACATGGCAAGAGATTCCCATGCTACTATTACTGGTCTTTATGTTGCAGGAATTGTAAAACCACGAACAAATGATCCTATTACTCCATTAGAGAAAATTTTGTTAGGACACGCTCAAAAAATTATGAAAAAAGCCAAGTTGAAGGCAGCCAAAAAAGGAATTTTGTTTTTTGATAGAGTATCTTATGGTGATGATGGTAAAAGGATAGTTGAAGTTGCAGATAAACAGAATTTTGATCTAATTGTAATTGGTTCCAGAGGAATGGGTGCAGCAAAAGAAATTTTCTTAGGTAGTACTTCCAACTATGTTCTCCATAAATCCAAGAAGCCTGTCCTGGTAGTGAAATAGAATTTGATTGAATTAGAAAAAAACATTTAATTATTTAGAAGATTCTTTTATTCAATGGTTCTATTCAGAACATGGAAGGTCGATGACTGACCATGAATATAGACAATTTTGGATGAAATGTCGTGAACTTGTAAGATCATTGCATAAAAAATATGATGTATTCTATTTTCAAGAGTAATCTATTCCAATAAAATTAATTCTATATGATTAACTTCTTGTTCTCTTTTTTACAGCTGCAACCTTCTTTGATGATCTAACTTCTTTTGTCTTTGCAGTTGCTTTGCTAACTTTTCCTTCAGTTTTTATGCTTTTTCCACTTCTTCTAGCTGCACGAGAAGCTTTGGCTCTTACTTTTTGCTCTTCTTTTTGTTTTTCAATTTCTTTTTCAGTTAGCTTTTTTCTTACCATAAAGAATGAATTTATTTTATCATAGATAAATTAGATCATTAGTCTCGTATTTGATAATAATTATCAAAATTACCTTTCTATAATCCCTGTATCTTGTAAAACCCACTCTAAAGCTTTGAAATACCCTTGTTTGAAATTTTTTTCATCAATTGCCCAATCTGGGTTTGATCTTAATTCTGCAAGTAATTGATTTGCTTTTTGTGTGATTATTGCTTCATCTAACATACATCAGAATTAATCTTGATTAATTTAAAATTATTTTACAAATCTCCTGATGATTTAAATTGGATTGAAAGGAATTTTTACCCATACTCATGTCCTCTACCAATCCAAGAAAAATTGGAGAAAATCAATATCAAATTGATGCAGATTCCAATCTTGGAATGAAAGTTCCAGTTCGGATTTATGCTGATGAATCTCTAATGCAGAAAATGCTCTCAGATAGAACAATCATGCAGGCACGAAATGTTGCTTCTATACCTGGTATAGTTGGACATAGTGTTGTATTACCTGACGGTCATGAAGGTTATGGTTTTCCTGTTGGTGGAGTTGCAGCAATGGATGCAGAAGAAGGAATGATTAGTCCTGGAGGTGTTGGATATGATATCAATTGTGGTGTTAGATTACTTCGTTCTAATTTAACAGAAGATATGGTTCGTTCAAAACTAAAAGAACTTGTAACTGATCTATTTAGCTCAATTCCTTCCGGTGTAGGTTCTAAAGGTGCTGTAAAACTTACTCATTCAGAACTTGATGAAGTTTTAGTTAAAGGAGTTAACTGGGCAATTGATCATGGTTATGGTTCATCAGATGATGCTGATGTTTGTGAAGAAAATGGACAAATTCAAAATGCTGATCCAAACAAAGTTTCTGATAAAGCAAGAAAACGTGGAGCACCTCAATTAGGAAGTTTAGGTTCTGGTAATCACTTTCTTGAAGTTCAAAAAGTTGCAGAAATACATGATGAAGAAGCAGCAAAAAGAATGGGAATTGAAGAAGGAACAATTACAACTTTAATTCATTGTGGTTCTAGGGGATTTGGTCATCAGGTATGTAGTGATTATCTTAGAGTTTCTGAACAAGCTATGGAAAAATATGATATCAATTTACCCGACAGGGAACTTGCATGTGTTCCAAATAATTCTGAAGAAGGTGAGTCATATAGAAAAGCAATGTTTTCAGCATTAAATTTTGCATGGAGTAATAGACAAATGCTAACGCATTGGACTAGAAATTCATTTCAACGTGTTTTCAATCAGTCTGAATCTGATCTTGATATGAAATTAGTTTATGATGTTGCTCATAATATTGCTAAAGTAGAAAAACACAAAGTTGATGGCCAAGATCGAAAATTAGTAGTTCATAGAAAAGGTGCAACTAGAGCATTTCCTGCAAATCGCGATGAAATACCATCTAGATATCGAGATTTAGGTCAGCCTGTATTGGTTCCAGGTTCAATGGGAACTGCAAGCTGGATTTTACTTGGTCAGCCAAATTCAATGGATTTGAGTTTTGGCTCTACTGCTCATGGCGCAGGTAGAACAATGTCGAGATCTAAGGCTAGGCGGAATTTTACAGAGAATGATGTTAAAAAATCACTCAATGACAAGGGCATATTTATCAAAGCATTAACTCGAGATGGTGTTGTGGAAGAAACTCCTCAAGCCTACAAAGATGTTGATTCTGTAGTTAACGTATCTCATAATCTGGGAATTGCCACAAAAGTTGCTAAATTAGTGCCTATTGGTGTGATTAAAGGTTGAGCGAAGAAGATTCTGAACTTGAAAGACTAAAGGCAAGGAGACTTGCAGAGATGCAGAAAAATATTTCTACAAAACAAGAACCTGAACCCACATCAACTACAAAAGAAATCATCACTGAAAATCCTAGAGATCATGTTGTCAAAATCCTTGGATTTAGAGGATTGGAAGTTTTAGAAAATGCTGAATCACAATTTCCAACTGAAACTAAAATGATTGTAGACAAATTATCTGAATTAATTAAAACTGGTGAAATTAATGAAAGTCTAGATGGAGGAAAACTATTGAGCTTGTTTAGATCAGTTGGATTGAATGTCAGGATGGCTACAAAAATTAATGTAGAACAAGATGGAAAATTTGTTTCGTTGAGTGATAAATTTAGTAATAAATCATCTGGTGATGAATGATGAATATTGTATTAGAAGTTGGTACAAAAAATTATGAAGATGATTTGTTATCAATCAAAAAAGCATTATCTCACATGGAAAGTTTAGTTAGTGGCTATAATGGATATGCTCTAAGTGAACCATCTTCAAAATTTGGATGGACATTTTTTAAAATTGCATTTAAACCTGATTTACAAAATGGTATAGAAGAAAAGTTTTCTGATATGATTGAAAAGTATCAAGCAAATTATCCTGCAGAAAAGTTTGCAAAATTTATGACAGATTATTTTATTTCTAGAGGTTGTGAACTTAAAATAAAAATTTCTGACTAGACTCTTCTTCCTCTTTTTCCACCTTTCTTTCTGGTGGTATCATGAGGAATTGGTGTTACGTCATCAATTCTTCCAATTTTGAATCCGCCTCTTGCTAATGCTCTAATTGCAGCTTGTGCACCTGGACCAGGAACTCTGGAACCAACTCCACCTACAGCGCGAACTCTGATGTGAAATCCTGTAAATCCTTTTGTTCTTGCAGATTCAACTACTGCATTTGCAGCTTTCATTGCAGCAAATGGTGATGATTCGTATCTGTCTGCATTGACATGAATTCCACCAGAACTGATGGAAACTGTTTCTCCACCTGTTAGGTCGGTCATGTGAATAATTGTATTATTATAACTACTGTAAATGTGGGCAATTCCCCATTTTTCAGGGCCTTCTTTTTTAGTCTCTGGTTGAGCCTTTGATTCTACTTGCTCTACTACTGCCTCTGTTTCTTCTACTACAGCTTCAGTCTCTTCGACTGGTACTTCTTTTACCTCAGATTCGACTTCTGACAATGTGTATTCAGGTCTTAAAGGGTTTAAAATACATTGATTTTTCAAACTTGGCTTATTTTGGGCACTTGAATACAAATCACTGACTATTCATATACTGTCATAGTCATTTTGCATTAAATGGCATCTATTTTCTTGTTGGCAATAGGTGTAGCAGTAGCTGTCGCTTTGATAGCTTCAGTAGCGATTAATTTCTTAACTCCGATCAATGATCCTGGTTTGTCACCCTTAGAACAAGATTGTCAAGAAATTGCTAATGAAGGATATAGAATACATGCAATGTATCCTGATTCAAATCCCGATGAACTACCTGTAGATGATTTTAAACGATTAACATATCTTGATAATTTATGGATGACAAAATGTGTTAATGGATTACCTGCTGAATCAGTTTTTAGTATTGTAAATAATGTTGAAAGAAATCTATATCCTGGAGAATAATTATTTGAGATGTTTCCAACCTAAATCTTTTAAGCGAATCAACCTACTTTCATTTTCTAGATAAACGCCCTTGCCTGTTGTGACAAAACCTATTTCAATAATTGGAATTTTTAACAATTTAGCATTTTTTTCAATAACGTTTCTGTTATTTGACGATGTAGTAAAAACAAACTCATATTCTTCTCCACCATTAAAAACTAAATCATCCAAATTTAATCTATAATTTTTGGAAAAATCTTGTAAATCCCTCAAAGCTGGAATTTTGTTTATGATAAACTTGTTTTTACTAAGTTTTGACATTTCATTTAATGTTGTAGATAATCCATCACTAGAATCCATTGATGATGAAAAATATTTTTTATTTTTTAAGCCAAATTCAAGTCTAGGTTTTGGTTTGATGACTGATTTTATAGCTTTTTTTACAAAAGTTTCTTTTCCACGTTTCTTTCCTAACAACATATTCAGCCCTGCTGAAGTATAACCAAATGGACCTGTCACAAATATCAGATCTTTCTTCTTTGAATCTTTTCTCGTGACTATTTTGTCTGTAATTCCAAAAAGACATACGTTAAACACAATTTCTTTACCTTCGTTAGTATCTCCACCTAGAAATGAAATATCATATTCTTTACAGGCTTTTTTGAAACCTGACACAATTTCGTTTATTTTTAAGCGTGAAATTGTCTTTGGAAGATTAATTGAAATCATTCCGTATTTTGGTTTGACTCCTTTTGAGGCAAAATCACTAACACATGCTACGACACTTTTCCTTGCAGCATCAGATAATTTCATTTTTGATGGAATATCTGTACTTTCAACTAGTGTGTCTATTTTTGCTATTATCTTTACTTTGTCAAAGTTTAAAATTTCTACATCCTCAGATTCAAACTTTTTCTTACCTAATCCCTTCTGAAAAATTTTAATTATTTCAGTTTCATCTAATTTTTTCATAGCTTTGATTCACCAACTTGATTGTGTCTTTTACAATTTTTTTACATTTCTCTTCATTGTTTGATTCTGCTGAAACTCTAATGATATCTTCTGTGTTTGATTTTCTAATCAAAACCCAACTGTTTTCATCAATAATTCCTTTAATTCCATCTAATGAAATAATTTCAGAATATTCTTTAGAAAATTCTGATTTAATTTCATCAATAACTTTATCATGAAATTCTGAATCGATTTTAGTTTTATCTCTAATTTGATAATAACTTTCCATGTAGTTCAATATTTCATTAAATTCTGTTGTTCCTAACATTGATGCTATTAAACCGCTAGTGAGAATCCCTTCTCTACAATAATTGAATTCAGGTAAAATAAAACCACCACTGCTTCCTTCACCTCCAGCTTGAGCATTATTTTGTAACATGAGATCAATCACATTTGCTTCTCCTACTTTAGATCTCTGAACAGTTCCACCTTTTTCTTTGATAAATTTTTCAACTGAAACACTTGTGTCTATACTTAGAACAAATTTTTTGTAACCTAACTCTAATGATTTTGCTACACCCAATCCTAGAGTAACATCTGCTGATTGTTTTTTACCATTTCTTACTACTACTAATCGATCTCCATCTAAATCAAAGGCAAATCCAATTTCTTTTTTGGTTGTTGCTTGAATTAAATCTGCTAAATTATCTGATGTGGGATCAGGCCCTCTAGTGCATTCAGATAGATTTTCATTTATTGAAAGTACATTACAACCAATTTTCTTTAATAACTCAGGTGCAAATCCTTTGGCTGCCCCTCCACCTATATCTATGACAATTTCAGGATTATTTTCTACATTACCTATGATCTTTTTTGCATCGTCAATGTATGACGATGACAGATCAGTTTCAATTCCTATTTTTGTTTTCAAAATTTCTTGATGTTCGATTATTTTTGGTAGTTCGTGTTCATTAATCCCTCTACCTTCTATGATGAATTTTATTCCATTCCATTCTAATGGATTATGCGATGATGAAATAACTAATCCTGCGCCATAGTTTCTGGCTTCCCTAAAAACTACTGGTGTTGGCACAGTTTCTAAATTGAAAATGTCTATTCCATTTTTCATCAATGAAGCACTAGCAACATCTTTTACCATTTGACCTGATGGTCTTGTGTCTTTTCCAATAACACATTTTTTTGATTTTATTAGTGATGAAAAATTATTACAAAATTCTAGTACGTCTTTTAGGTTAAGATCTTCTCCAAATATTCCTCTAATTCCAGAAATTGTTTTTTTCATTTAGTCCATTTCGGAAAGGCTTTTTATTAACTCTGATGGATTTATCCAATCGTGCCTTGGTAGCTCAGCCTGGTAGAGCGAACGCCTCGTAAGCGTTAGGTCGCGGGTTCGTACCCCGTTCAAGGCTTTGATAATTTTTTAAAAATTTGTAAATAATTACTAGTTTGATTCATCGAAGGTTTCGATGTCTGTTTCTAATTCTTTTCCTAAACCTTCCCACCATTGTTTATTTTGTTCTGTCAAATACTCCCCTCATCATTTACTTGGAATTGTCCTTTATAGATCTGTCGGTTGATTAACAATTGATCAATTACTAGCTAATTCTCGAAATTTCCTATTTCTCTTTTTCTTCTTGCTTTCTTTTCATTTTTCTGTAAATGATGATCATTAGTGTAGCACCTGCACAACCCCAAAACAATGGAGATAATCCTGGTTCAATGGTGGGTTGTAGGAGTCCCATAAAACCTAATGACATAATTCCAACAAGAACTAGTCCTAAAATTTCCAACATTTTGGCCATTTTTCTATCTGTTCATTTTGTTAAATCAAAAAGATATATGGTTTTGTAAACCAAGAAATTTGTGGATAAATACCTCTTAGTAATTTTAATTTTCATGGTTGTAACTATTCCAATAGCTTTTGTTGAACCCTCTACTGGAGAACTTCGAGATCAACCCTTTTTCGCATTAATGTGGGCTGCAATAGGTGGTATCATAATTATTGTTCTTTATAGCTCTTTCAAAGAAAGAAAAGAACGACGAGAAGCTAATGCAAAACGAAGATCAAGAAAATAGATTTTAAAGTTCTAAACCAAATGATTCTGCAATACTTGAAAAGTTAACATATGAATCCAAATATTGTCTACCTTTTGAAGTAATAACAAAAGTATTCTTTCCATCAAATTCTATTTTATTGATAAGACCTGCACCTGTCAAATTTTCCAAGAATTTTGATAATCTTGAATGTGATAGATTTGCCTTTGTAAGAAGTGATGTTGTTTTGATTCCTTCTTGACCAGATTGTTGAGTAGCAACTAGTAAATCTGCAACAATTTGCATACTGGTTCTATAGGAAGCCATATGTAACTAAGTCTAAAACTATGATATAAGGGTATTACCACCAATTCAGATCAGATAAATAAGCACTGAACTGATTTTTGTCCAATGTCTTCACAATCATCCGTACCATGGTATGATGACTTTGTAGGTGTTGCCTATAGATACTATGATCTTAGAATGAATGTTGTTCCATTGTTTACTGAGAGAAAGGAAGCTGCTTCACTTTGGCATGATACCATTCATCCTTGGGTAGATCCCTCAATTAAAATCCGATTTCTAGAACTTGATGATACTTATTGGTTCATTATGGGTTCTGATACTCAAAAACCTGACACTAATCTTTCTTTCTTTAAAGAACTACCAAAGTCTGAAAACTATGAACGATTCAAAAAAGGTCATGGTGGTGAGGCGTATCTAAGATTAGGTGTATATGCAAAAAAATCACTTGATGATGTAAAGAAAGATGCAGTTTGTGATTGTACTCATGAAGCACAAGATCATGATGAAGGGGATGGAGATGTTTGCCTCTTCAACTCATGTGATTGTAAAAAATTTTCTAGTTTCCAAGTTAATTTGTTAAAAAAGAAAAAAATTCTCACTGATATTAAATTTCTAGAAGAAAAAGACATGAAAACTGATCCACTTGTTTGGAATTGTATAAACGCAAATAAATTATCTAAAACAAAATGAAATTAATCTAAATGTTTGTTCACTCTAATGTGATCTCCAGGATAATGTTCATCAACTTTTTTTGAATAGCATTTACCACATAATGTACCTTCAATTCCCCATTCTTCCATTGCCTTAAAACGGAATCCTACTTCTTCACTACAGATAGTACATTTTTCTTTTTTACCCAAAGTACTTGTGCTCTTTTTAATCAGTATAAAAAACATACTAGAAAAACCCTGCTCAGAAAAATTATGTTAAATATTACTGGTTTATTACTGAATTTAGGTAGGAAGTCTGACCAATGTAAACCTCCTGCAAGATTTTTACTTGGTTAGACTACTGCCTTTGAAATTAAAATAAACTTGTTGCAAGTTTTTTCAATGCTAAAATTTCATCTTCTTCTTGTCTAATTTTTTTATCAATTACTCTAAGCATTGAATCATTCCAAACATGCTGTGAAAAGAAATTATGTTTGGTATTTGCTAATTCAATCTCATCATCTACTACAGTATCTTCAAGGAATTTAGTAACAACTACATCTGTAATCTTTAAAATCCTAGAATTTAGTTTGAAACTACGAAAAATAGGTTCCAATTTCCTTACATCTCCTTTAAAATCCCCTTTTGATTCAATAATTTTCTTATGAAGGATTCTAAAATATACTGCAACAAAAAATAGTGTTGCATATCTTTTTGTTTTATGGCCGCCTTGTTTACCGAATTTCAATGATTTTTTGGCATATTCTTTAACAAGATATGGGTATAACAGAATTCTATAATCATCCTTTAGATTATCATTGAATACATCATCGTACTTGCTTCCTCTTGGAAGAAATTGAGCTGGAGAACTATAAGCTTCAGTTGGCCTTTGTTCAATCCCTGCAACTAGTGATTGAATTGCATCTTTAGCAACAATGACTTTTTTGTGATTATCTGGAAGATAGTTGTTGTATATTGTATCTCCATCATATTCACATTGTTTTGATTTAGTTTTTGTATCAAAAGAACCTGCTTGAATTTCATAAAAATAACCACAACTTTTCAATTGCGATTTAATAGATTTGTGAAAATCCATTAATGAAACAAGATCTTTGCCTCTAACTGAATTTTGAGAATTTCTATATTTTGTAATATTATTTTGTTCTTGTTCATCATCTGCTTTGATGATTGTAACTGTCATAGAACCATCCATGTTCTTTGTTCTCTTTGAGTGATCAAGAATAGAGTTTGATGTCTGTGCACCATTAACAATTTGTGGAGCATGCAATTCAATCATATTTTCACCCAATTCTGAAAAATCGCTAACTACAATTGTTATTCCATTATTGTAAAAGAAAAATTTTCCTGGATTAGTTTGTAGTGTTTCTCTTAATCCTTTGTTAACTGTGGTCTTAAATTGCATCCATTGTCTAATGTTTGATTCAAAAACATAGTCTCTATTCTTGCTTACAAAGTCAGTTAGATCACGTAGTTTCAAAATTCCTAAAATTGTATTTTCATGTCTAAGCATTCTTTCTAGTTTAATAGATGATTTTTTTCCTGCTGCAGGTTTTTTTATTCTATCCCATAATTTTTGAATAATTACTTTTTGATCTATGATTTCTACAATGTCATCATGATAATCTACTTCCTGATCTGTGACATAACAACATTTTATCTTAAGATTTTTCTCTTTAATTTTTGTAACAAGCTGTGCAAGCTCTGGTCTCATTTTTACTACATCTTTTGCTAGTAATCTTTTGGCATCTTCTTTGAATTTTGCAATGGCCTCAAGAGAATGTGATGTTCCATATTTTGATTGGAATAATCTAATTGTATTATCTGAAAAGTCTACTGGAAGATAGGCGTCAATTCCAAGATCATTTGCTCCATCTACAATTGCATCTGCAGCGTCATCTTCAGTGGCCTCAAAAACCCTTGTTAAAATCCACTGAAGAAAATTATTTCCTTTTTCGACTTCGCTTTTTGAGTTCTGTGCATATTCATGAATACTTTCTTGAATATTTTCTGCAAATCCTTCTAGAGGTGGACTAGAATTCTTCTGAACCAACAATGTGTGTGAGCCTGGTATGTATTCTAGTAACCCCTTTCCATTTTGAGACAATTGCATGTTCTGATATGTTATATATTTAGAGAATTTGGTAATTATGTAATAACTCTGTAAAGGAATGATATGATTTGATAAAAAAAATAACCATTATTGCTGTATTGTCAGTACTTGTAATTGTGATAATTGGAGTTGCATTTTCAAATTCATCAATAGAAAACACTTCTGAAGATTCTGAACCAGTTGTAAAAGGTGATGTGATTATGCCCACAAAAGTTGCACGTCCAGGATGTGAAGAGACTGATAGATGCTACATTCCATCTGTAATCACAATTCAATCAGGACAACAAGTTACATGGGTGAATGAAGATTCTGCATTTCACAGTGTAACTTCTGGTTTTTATGAATCTCCAACTGAATTGTTTGATAGTGGACATTTAGATCCGTTTGAATCATACACACTTGATTTTAATGAAACAGGAACTTTTGATTATTTTTGTACTCTTCATCCGTGGATGAAAGGTAAAGTTATAGTAGAATAAGGTACCCGAGGGAGTCGAACCCCCTTGTATAAGCTTTGCAGGCTCACGCATAACCGTTCTGCCAGAGTACCGTTTTAAAAAACACAAAATGAATAATTAAACTCTTTAGATTAGAATTTGTTAAAGGGTTTTGAAGCCAACTTTACATCCTCCCCTTTCACGGTTTTCCTACTCGCATGAGATGCCATGTCGACTGCACTTTTAGCAATACTATCTGCAATTTCTTCAATTATCCTTCTTAATTCATCGGCTGATTCATCACTGACTCTTTCAGCTCCTGCTTTCTTTAGAATTCTATACATTGCAGATAAACCCAATTCCGATGATTTCATGAATCTTAATTCAGTTTTTTCCGAAAAAAGATAATGAGTGAAAAAATATCACTAAGGAATCGATTTATACAGACTATTTCAAGAATTGATAAAGAAATGTCTTGGTATTTTGATTCTCACATACATTTGTCAGATCCTGCATATGTGCCAGACATGGAATTTATCTTAAAACAAATGGAGTTTTTAAAAATTAAAGCATGTTGTGTTTCAATGGATTATAACAATTCATTACAAACTTTAGAACTTGCAACTAAAAGTGATCTTGTTTTACCATTTATTGGAATTCATCCAGAATGTGCCAATGAAGAAATTGAAAAAATATCTAAATTAATTGAGGATAATCATTCAAAACTTTCTGGTATAGGGGAAATTGGTTTAGATCCAACATATGTTAATGGAGATGATGATGTCAAAAAACAAAATCATGTATTTGAAACATTACTATCTTATGCAGAAAAATTTAACAAACCCGTTTCAATTCATTCTAGAAAAAATTTGGATGATGTTTTTGAAATTATGACTTCTTATGATACGAAACATGCCTTGCTCCACTGGTTTGATGGTAGTAAAAAACAACTTGCTCGAGCCATGGATATGGGATTTTTTGTTTCCTTTGGACCTGTTATGATATATGCAAATGACAAACAAACTTTGTTGTCAAAAACCAATGAATCTCAAATCCTTGTTGAAACTGATGGTCCAGTAAGATTTTCTAGATGTTTTGAAATGAAATCAGGACAAATTAGCTTTATTCCTAGCGTTGTTTTTTGTGCTTCAAAAATTCTAGGAAAATCCTTTGATGAGATGACTGCTATGTTGGAAAAGAATTCTAATACATTTCTAGGAATATAGGTATAAAATACCCCCTTCCTTTACACGTTCAGTGGATAGAATAAAACGACTCTCATATGAAGTTCTAGATGAACACAAGTCAAAATTTGGAGAAGATTTCGTTGATAATAAAAAAGCCTTAGATCAAGTTTCTATTGTCCGCTCAAAAGGATTGAAAAATGAAATTGCAG
This sequence comes from Nitrosopumilus cobalaminigenes, assembly GCF_013407145.1. Taxonomy (NCBI): domain Archaea; kingdom Thermoproteati; phylum Nitrososphaerota; class Nitrososphaeria; order Nitrosopumilales; family Nitrosopumilaceae; genus Nitrosopumilus; species Nitrosopumilus cobalaminigenes. The sequence goes on along the minus strand of NZ_CP026993.1, from coordinate 1,272,798 downwards.
GTTATATTACAAAATTTATCAAAAAAGAGATTCGTGAAGAAAAAGCAAAGCAAGCCCGTATTGAAGCTTCTAAAGCAGAACAACAAACTGAAGAACAATCTGAAATTGAACTTACTGAAGATACAACTACTACCGAAGAAGTACCAGAAACTGTCATAGAAGCAACTTCTGAGGAAGAATCTTCTGAAATTACAGAAGAAAAAACTGAATAATAAATTAAATATTATTTCTAGATTTTAAATAAGATATAGATATGTTTACTGTCAAATTTGTTGGTGGAGCAAAAAAATCTTTTCCAGATGAACAATTAAAAATCGATAAATCAAATATATCGATTCAAGAATTAATCACATTACTAATAGATCTAAAACCTAAAGACACCCCTGAACTTGATACTGAAAATGTTTTAATCGCAATTAATGGGGCTGATTCTTCTGCAATGAATGGTAAATCTACAACAATAAAAGATAATGATCTAGTAAGCATAATTCCAATAATTCATGGTGGAGCATCAAAAAAATCTACTTTTGAGTTATCTAAAAAACAAATTCAGGTAATCGAAATTAAAGGTGACAAAACAATTGATGTTAAATTTCTTGATGATCTTAGAAAAAAATACCCTAAAATTCTAATTCAGGCCATATCTAGTAACTTTGTTCTAAATAATTATCATCTAAAAAAAATTATTTCATTGTCATTTGAATCTAAAAAAAATAATGTATTGCTTTCAAATAAACTTGAAACAGATATTCTTATGAGATTTGCTATATCTACCCAAATTTCTGATGCAATAAAAAATGTGGGAGTAAAACCAAAAACTAATTTTATGTTGATTGGAATTGGAAATAAGAAAAATCTGGATTCATTATATCTTGAGTTAAAACCCCTTTCAATTAATTTATTCATAAAAAATAATGAACAATATCTAAAAAAACATTTTAAAATTACAAAAAAACACTATGATTCAATAAATTCAAAAAATCCTTTGGCTGATATTTTGATAGAAAAAGCAGCAGTATTACTCTGACATACTTCGTTTTGTTTTTTCTGTACTTAGAATATCTGATTTTTTTAGGATAGAAACACCTGTTTTGCTTCCTAAAATTTCGATTAATAGAATCTTGTCTGGAAATTCTAATGATACTTTATTTTTGATTTTATCTGCAATTTTTGTAATTATCTCTTTACTTGACAAATCTGAGTTTCTTTTCTCAATTGAAATTCGATATGTCTCTTCTTCTGAAATTTGATTAGATAATTCATCAACAGTTTTTTCAATTTCGTCTATGTTTGATTCAATTACTTTCTGTATGGGAATTACTCTTTTACAATATCTTATACTCCATGGTTCATCTAGAAGCATTTCTTTCATTTTTCTTACAACTTCAACAGGATCTAGTTTAGTTTCAGCAGTTAGAATGCCTGACATACTGGTAATCGTAACTTTGAGATCTGTATCTCCAAATTCTTCTAAAATATCCTTTAATTCATCTTCAGTATCAGGTTCGAGATGCCTTGGACAAGTTATTATCAGATTCATATTTCTAAAATTTCTTCTTTGGTTAAAGAACCTTCCCGGATAATTTTGATCTCATTATTTTCTATTTCAATTATTGTTGATTCTCCTTGACTTTGAATTATCCCCCCATCAACAAAAATATCATAATCTTGTAATTTTTTCATACATTCTTTTGGATTTGTATGTGGTTGATCTCCTGAAACATTTGCACTAGTACCGACAAGAAATTCACATTTTTTCAGTAATTCTAATGTACATTTGTGATTTGGTACTCTAACTGCAATTTTGTTTTCTAAATGTAATGATTCTTTAATTTTTTCATTAGTTAGTTTTAAAATTAATGTTAATGGTCCTGGCCAAAACTTTTCGACTAATTTTCTTGAAATTTTATCAAACTCAACAATTTTTTCAGCTGTTTTTAGAGAATATGTTAAAACTGGAACTAATTTTGAAATATCTCTAGATTTAATTTTATAGATTTTTTTTACTGATTCTTTATCAAATGGATTACATCCTATTCCATAAACTGTATCTGTTGGATAGACTACAATTCCTCCATGATTAATAATTTGTATGGCCTTTTCAATTCCTTCGCTATCGCAATCTACTTTCAATATTTTTCAATAATCTTTTTCTTTAATTATCATTTACATTTGAATAAGTTTTTAACAGTTCATGCATTGATTTGTAAAGTATGTCTGCTGCTGATTATGAAGATACAGATTTTGAAGATGATTTTGATGATGATCTTGATGAAATTGAAGAAACCAGTGACTAAATACTTAGACCAAAATTATCTGCAAAGTTTGTAAATGTATAATATGCTTGTAAAAATTCTCTTCCTGGTTCACTAATTTTGTATTTATTTGAACCCTGATTGTCTACTTTTTCCAAGAGACCTTGTGAAACTAGTGTTTTCAAAATTGCTGAAATTCTAGAATGAGAAATATTTGCTTTTCTGATTAGATAAGTAACTGATGCTCCATCCTCATCTTGTAAATCGTCTCTTGTAGTTGCTAGAATATCTCCAATAATTTTCATATGAGTTCTATATTCAGCCATTTCTCTATCTCTGTTTGTTCTAATTTCTATGAGAGGGGGCTGATATTTTCCAATATACTAAAAAGATAAAAGAATTTGACAAATTTTTGATTTCTTAAATTTTTGAGCCTGAGATGAAAAATTATTCAAAATCGTCATCGAATTTTATTTTTGTCAAAGGTACTTTGCTTACTGGAATGAATAATGCTATCAATCCGCCAATTTTGATTATCATTGATGCTGAATATAGGATTGATTCTGGGAACACAAAAGAGTACCATCCTAAGAATTCACCTAATGCTAAAAGTGCTAATCCTATAGCTACTGATATTGCTCCTTTATTCCGATTTTCAAAATATGATAGCATGGTTTCAATTGCACCATATGCTAGCAAAATGAACGAAACAGATCTGAAAATATGTTCTAATTGAACTGATGATACTAAGAATAAAGGAAAAATCCCAATTGATCTAAAGTAACTGGACTTTGGAAAAAATGATTTGATACTATGTGAAAATGCAATAAAAAAATATCCTACTGTTTGAACTGCAATTCCTAAAGTTTGAATCCATCTTTCTATACTTCCTGACTTTGTTACAAAATCTTCTACCATATATCCAGTCCATATGATAAAAAAACCTAAACTGATTGAAGAAAATGCAATTGTTAATCTAAATAATGTTGGACTTCCGGTATTCCTGAATCCAATATATGACATAATTCCAATTGCAAGTCCTACTAAAAATCCAACTAAATTAAGAATATTTTCTAATAAAAATTCCAATGATGAATAGAAATGCGTTTAACTAATTATTTTAATCTGATGAATGATTACACTATTTTGTTAATCCCATTCATCCAAAGAACCTGAAGTATGTCCTTCTGTACTACTTGCATAATCTCCCAAAATATCTGAATATTTTGATTCATTATGAGCCACAAATTTTACGTATTCACCATAACTCATGTCCAAATCACAAGAACTACATTTTACAACAGAATAATCCATTGCTAAATCTGCGTCTTCTTTACATTTTGGGCATTTTATCTTCATGCCCACATAGGTCTTTGATAATTATTATTGTTTTACATTCAAAAAAAGATAAAAGGAGTTCTTTATGCACATTTCCTATGAGTCGTACTTGTACCAAATGTAAGAATTCTATTCCTGATAGTGAAGAACTTGGAATAGTTGCTGCAAAATACCCAACTTGTAACAAATGTTGGGCAGAATGGAAAGAGTATCAAATCATGGTAATGAATGAAATGAAACTTGACATGTCTATGCTAGATCATAGAAAATTATTGAAAAAACATGAAAAAATCTTCGTAGGTGTCTTATCTCCTGAAGGGGAAGTAATTGATTACACAAATGAAGATAATAGAAAACCTGATGAGCCTACAGGTGCCTAAATATTCAAATGCTTTTTAGCATTTTCTGGAATCACTAACATAATTCGCTTTTTCGAATTTTCATCTAGATTACTAATAATTTTTTTAATCGTACTTGCAAGAATTTGTCTTTCATTTTCTTCTAATGTTAAGAATATTTCCAATATTCCATCAACATTGAATGTGATTAATTTTTGTGGTGATCTTGCTACTTCTGTAATATAGGCTGAAAATAATCCCTCTCTTTGTTCTTCAGATAACGTTGTTAAAATTTTAAGCCATGTTTTGAAAAGTTTTGAAAAGTTTGGAAATGGAATAGTAGGACCTGCTTCTAATGCGTTGTTAATTACTTCCATTCTTTCAGTTTCTGCTAAAGAAAAGAATTCTATCATTCTTTTTTTCAAAATAGGATTTCTTAGAAAATCTGGCAAATTTGCTAAATTAATGATAATATTTCCTGCAAAATTTTCGCCTACCATCGATCTAAACAAATCAGTGTTGAATATAAAATCATGTCAAAACACTTTAGCTTAAATAAACGAATTAGAATTTGTACGATATGACATCAACTGTTGTTGTTGGGGGCTTTTTTGGTGATGAGGGTAAAGGAAAGATCATCTCATATTTGGCAATTAAAGATAATCCAAAAATAATTGTACGTGGTGGTGCTGGCCCTAACGCTGGTCACACAATTAGAGATGGCGATAAAGTCTACAAAGTTCGAATGTTACCTAGTGGATTTCTAAACAAAAATGCCAAAGTAATGATTGGACCTGGTGTTGTAATTAATCCAGAAGTTCTTAACAAAGAAATTCAAGATTTTGATGTAACAGGACGTTCATTTATTGATAAACACTGTGGAATAATTGAGGAAACTCATCTTAATAGAGATTCAAAAGGTGAACTAAAAGAAAAAATTGGTAGTACTGGTTCTGGAACTGGTCCTGCAAATGCAGACCGTGCTATGAGAGTTTTAAAACTCGCAAAAGATTTTGATTCTTTGTCTTCACTTATTGTAGATGTTCCTTTAGAGGTAAATTCTGCACTTGATGCAAATGAAAATGTCTTGGTAGAAGGTACTCAAGGAACTTTTCTTTCTTTATGGCATGGAACATATCCATTTGTAACCTCAAAAGATGTTACAGCCTCAGGAATATGTGCAGATATTGGTCTAGGACCAACAAAGGTGGATGAAGTAATTGTTGTTTTCAAATCATATGTAACACGCGTGGGTACAGGTCCTCTGGATAAAGAACTCTCACTTGAAGAGGCAGAAAAAAAAGGTTGGTCTGAATTTGGAACAGTTACTGGTCGTCAAAGAAGAGCTGCCGATTTTGATTTTGATTTAGCTAGGCGTGCAATCATGCTAAATGGTGCAACACAAATCTCTATAACAAAATTAGATGTGCTCTTTGAAGATTGTGCAGGAAAAACTTCTTACAATGATTTGTCAGATGATGCAAAAGCATTCGTTGCAAATATTGAAAAAGAATTAAACACGCCTGTAACAATTATTGGAACTGGTCCAGCTGTCAATGATGTCATTGATAGAAGAAACTAGGCTCCTTTATTTTGGATAAGTTTAATTTGATAACCAACAGCTAATCCCTGTGGACAAGTTACAAACTACTGATAAATTACCACGTTACATACAAGTTCACTCTACGTTAGAATTTACTAGGCTCGTTTGTGCCTTAGAGCGTGCCCCACGTGTTTCATTCTTACATGATTATGATGGTAAGAAAATTTTATCAGTACAGATGGATGTACTAAAAGAAAAACCAATTGTCTACTATACTCATTTAGAAAATAATGGTCATTATCTTTGTTATGGATTAAAAGGTGGAAAAGAAGAATCTGAAATTGTAGATACTACTTCTGATGCAAGTAAACTTTATTCCCCGATTGTTAGAATAAAATCTCTACCTAAAACATTGCAACCTGGTAATGGAACTCTTGATAGATACCAACCAATCCAATTGGAAGATATGTCTAGTCTGGCAAAACTAACTTGGGGCATTGAAGAAATTCCTTTTCCCTTATTCTTATTCCCACATAATGATAAATGGTTAATTGGAGTATTCATGAATTTCAATGATGAAGGAACTTCATATTTTTGTCATGTTGTATTGGATTCTGATCCAAGAATGCCATTTTTGAAGTTCTCTACAGGTAATAGTTCTCAACCTACATTCGTCGAAAATCCATCTGAACATGGATATTCATATATCAAAATAATAAAATTAAAAGACACTCATCCGTTAGTAGATTATGGCCACCTTCAAAACTAGACTTTCACAGATCTCAAAAACAAATGGTAAAGTCATTCTTGCCAATGACTATGATCTCTCTGTAAAAAACTTAGAATCAAAAACAATTCAAAACATAAAACAATTACATCCATATCTTTGTGGAATCAAATTAAATTTCCATTTACTTCTTCCATTAAGTGGAAAAGAAATTCTAAAAATCAATAAAACTGCTCATAGATATGGATTACAAACAATTGCAGACATTAAACTCAATGATATAGGAAACACAAACAGAGTAACTGCAGAACATTTGTGGAATTTGGGATTTGATGCAGTTATTGCAAATCCAATAATGGGTCTAGATAGTCTGAAAAATCTAGTAAAATCTGCCCACAAAAATGGAAAAGGTGTTATCACTTTATGTCATATGAGTGCCCCTGAGGCTAAATTGTCATATGATATGGAAATTAAAATGGGAAAAAAACAACAACTGTACCAATTATTTTTGAATTGGGCACTTACTGCAAAGGTAGATGGAATTGTAGTTGGGGCTACATTCCCAAAAATTATTCAATACTGTTCTAAAAAAGCTGGAAAAAATTTGAGTATTTTTTCTCCTGGTGTTGGAACTCAAGGTGGTAGTGCAAGTGAAGTAATTTCATCTGGAACAAATTATCTGATTGTAGGTAGAACCATCCTCAATGCTAAAAATCAAGTTGATATTGCAAAAGAATTACAACTACAAAGTTTTGGAAAGTAACATTTGTGCTTTAGTTAGTACTGTTTTTGCATTATCAAATGTAGTTTTTTCCATTGCGGTATTGTAATCCATCCATGTATAATCTAGATGTTCATGTGAAATTTTAATCTCTTTTGTTTTTGTTTCAGCCAAGAAAAATACCACTTTTTTATGAACCAATTCCCCTTGATATTGAAAATTATATTCTATCCATTCTTCAAAATTTTCTAAAAATGTTACATCCGTGATTCCTGTCTCTTCTTCTGTCTCTCTTACTGCGGTTTCATGAATTGATTCACCCTTTTCCATTTTTCCTTTTACAAAATCCCAATGTCCTGATGGATAATGTAAAAGCAAAAATAATTTTTTAGAATCTTCTTTTCTAAACAATACAATTCCTGCAGATGTTTCTTCTATCATTTACCTAATCTTCTCTTCCTTTCCTGATATGTTCTAATTGCCCTCATTAAATCTATTTTTCTAAATTCAGGCCAAAAAATATCCATAAAGACTAATTCACTATAGGCACTTTGCCACATTAAAAATCCACTCAATCTCTTTTCTCCTGAAGTTCGTAACACCATATCTGGAGATGATTGTGGTAAATGAGATGTGTAAAGATTTGACTCAATCTCTTTTTTGTCAATGTCTTTTACATCAAGTGAACCATCTTTGATTTTGTCTCCAATTTTTTTCACTGCATCTACCAATTCATTTTGTCCCCCATATGCCAGTGCAATATTTAGAAAATGATTATCATAATCTTTGGTTGCATCATCTAATCGTTTTAAAATTTCTTTAATGGAATCTGGAAGTAATTCAATTCTTCCAATTCCCTTCACTCTCATCTTGCTTCGATGAATTCTAGGATCATTGTATAATTTTTCTAATCGCATTCGAATTAATTCATAGAGATATTCTAATTCTTCATCATTTCTATCTAGATTTTCTGCTGATAATGCATACAAAGTTACAATTTTGATATCAAATTCTTCACACCAATCAAGAAGATTTTCTACGGCATCAGCACCTTTCCAATGTCCTTTTTTTGGCATAGATAGATGTCTTTTAGCCCATCTTCTATTCCCATCCAAAATTAAAGCAACATGATTTGGAATGTCTCCATTTTGAATTTCACTTTCTAGTCTTTTTCCATAAATTTTGTAGAGACCTGATAGCTGAAATACTAAATCTTTGATCTTACTAATCTCTTATCACCACTTGATGATTCATGCATGATTGAAGATATCAGTGTTTTTCAAAAATTAGTCCAATTGATGTATGCTGAAATGGGTTTAGTCTGATATCATTTCTTGATCTTTATGTTTTCTGTATTTTTTGAATAGAATTGTGGCTGAAATCAATGTGGCTGCTAATCCTCCTAGTAGAGGAGGAATTAAGGTAAATGAAGGTTCATCGTTAATCATTATTTTGGTAAATTGCAAAACTGTTGGGTATAGGGCACCTAAAACAATTATTCTTAAAATATCACTAATTTGTCTTGGAATTCCTCCAATCCAATTACTTAGTAATGTTCCAGCAAATATGGAACCCATACCAATCCATAAAATTGGTATTGCGCCAGATACAAACTGTCCTACAATTACTTTGTCTGTAATTATTGAAATGAATGGTGAATCAGATTTTATTAATTCTGAATCAACAGCACTTACTCCAGCTGGTACTGATGACAAAATTAGTAATACTCCTGCAACCATAGTAAACATTCTGATAAAACCCATCGGCGTTGGTTTTGACCAGCTTGACCATACTCTATCAATATCAAATGCTCTAATCAAAAATGCTCCACCTAGAATACTTACAAGTACTGCAAATATTTCTGCAGTATAACCAAATACTGTTGCAACACCACCAATTAACAAAAGAATACCTGGAACTCCTAAAAAGAATTTTGAATATTTTGAATCATATGCAAGCATTTTTAGATATTTACCAAATACTGCATACGAATATTCTACACTTCTACTAACTTTCATTACCACACGTTGAACTGATACAACTGGAAGTACATTTTGGATAACTGGAATAACACTCTCGTCATCTTCACCATCTGAAACAATAACTGCACCATTTGCAGAAAATTTTTCTAAAACTGTTCTTGTTTCAGATAGAATTTTTTCATCTGCTTGAACGCCTCTATTTTTAACTCCTGCAACAGTAACAACTTCTACTTGGTATCCTTTACTGATTAAATCCTCATACGTTTTGATTGCTGCAAAAATTGAATTTGAATCCGCATCTTCTGGATCTTCCAAAGCTAATCTTTGGGCTGCCTCAATACATGCATCTCTTCCTATTACTGGGGTTATGATTCCTGCTTTTTCGCCCACATCGTTATCTCTATCAATGCAAATTACTAGTAATTTGTTGGCTGTAGATGCGTTGACATCTTTTTCAACTTTACCTGTATGTTGAGACATTCTAATTTTTTATACAAAATTGGTTTTTAACGATTTCCAACAAATATCAATAGTAAAATTCGGTTTTGAGGCTAGCCTGGTCTTGACTGATCAGAGATTTTTACGAATTCTCCAGATTCGCTCTTTAATGATTGAATCCTCTCAATGACTTCATTCATTTTCTCTTCAGTGCTTTCATTTTCAATCATATTGGCTAAGACTTTTGTCTCTATAATGTATGAATTAAAGGACTTCATGGCTTCCATGTAATTGATGTAACTTACTTGCCATTCTTCTGATGGTTTTGAAGTTACAAATTCGCTTATCTGTGTAGTTACTTGAGATGATGTCACCTCAGTTACTGCAATGTAATCTTGTGGAGAAATTTTGCCTGTTTGTAGATTTTGATATTCCAAATCTATTGATTCTTCTAAGACTTCATGGATGTTTTTTACTCCATCCAAATAATTTTCATAATCTGTTACAACAAAAGTTGTCTCGACATCCTGTGGAACAATCCACAACAAAAAACTTGCACCTGTAATTGCAGCCAAAATAATTGCAGTTACAGCTATTCCTTTTTTTGATGCCATTTTGTAATTTTACTATTAAGGAGTTTATAATTGATAATACTTGATAAAATCCTGAATTTCTAAACAAATGTTGGGAAAAAATTGCTTTTTTAAACTCTTGTACAAGATTTTTTAAAAAATACTCTTATTTTTTAGAAATATTGGCAAAATCACTTTTTTGATGCCTAAAAAAATTTACGCACATCTAGTCTATAGTGAAATAATTTTCACAGCCTCTGCCTAAATACCACAAAGTTTGACAAATTTCATAATGGTTCAAGCATATTGCGTAAAATGCAGAGCAAAAAGGGATATCAAAGATCCCAAAGAAACTACACTGAAAAACGGACGTCCTGCTGTAAAAGGTACATGTCCAACATGTGGTACAAACGTCTTCCGAATAGGAAAGATGGAATAACCTCAAACAAGGTCCACACGATTTCTCTTTTTCAAAACCCATATAGGGTCTACCATGCACTATTTTTCAGTGACTAAATCCGATTACGAAAACTTGCTAAAACGTATTCAAGATAAACTAGGTGATACTGATAAAGAATCCCAAACTAGATTTGAACTTCCTGTAGTTGATGTAATGTGGGAAGGACAGAAGACATTTTTACGAAATTTCTCAGAATTTCCAAAGGTTTTACGTAGAGATCCTGACAAAGTTTTGCAATACCTTTCAAAAGAATTTGCAGTTCCTGCAGAGAGACTAGGAGATAAAGCAATGTTTGTAGGAAGAAGAGCCCCTGATGATTTTACAAGATTATTCCAAATTTATGTGAAAGACTATCTTGAATGTCCAACATGTAAAAGTCCTGATACAAAAATCCTCAAAGAAAACAGAATATCTTTTTTGATTTGTGAAGCATGTGGTGCAAAATCTACTTTGAAAGGTAAATATGCGTAATGCAATTCGCAATACGATCTACTAACTACCAAAACCAATCAATGCTAAATATTTGTGATGCTGAGCTGTTGGGGAAAAAAATTACTGAAGGTGAATTAACTATGCATATTAGTGAAGGTTACTATGGTGAAAGATTTGTTGAAAAAGATGAAGCTGAATCTTTACTGAAAAGCTCTTCTATTATCAACATGGCAGGAAAAGAAACTATTGCTTTATCTCTAAGTCTTGGTATAGGAGCTGAAAATGCTATTAAGACAGTTTCTGATGTTCCATTTTTAATAGTATTTCATATGTAAAGTTGTTTGAATTGATTTTAACTCACAAATTTTGTTTGTTTGTAATAGTAATCCCTTTTATCTAGTAGGAGCATTTCTATCCATTGACTGATATTCTTAGTAAAAAATTAGAATCTAAAATAGATAATAAATTAATTTCTAAACGAAAACGAACAAAATTGGAAGATGGTTTCAAAAAAGGCAAAGTTGTCAATGAAGTTTTGGACAAACCAACTGTAATGACATTATACAAAATGATTACAGATCATGTAATTGCTTATGTTAATGGCTCTGTAAGTGCTGGAAAAGAATCTGTTCTATTTTGGGGTGTTGATGAACATGATGCTAATGTTGCTTTGAAAATCTATTTAGTCAGTACTGCAAATTTCAAAAAACGTGAACCATACATACTTGGTGATCCAAGATTTTCTCATCTGAAAAAAGGTACAAAAAATCTTGTTTATTTATGGGCAAAAAAAGAATATAGGAATTTAACTCAATGCTATGAGGCTGGAATTCCAGTCCCGAGACCACTTTATGTAACAAACAATGTTTTGGCTATGGAATTTATTGGTGATGGCGGAGCCCCTGCAAAATCATTACTAACTTCAGAAGTTGATGAAAATGATTATGCTCAAGCCATATCCATTCTAGGAGATCTTTACAAAAAAGCAAAATTGGTACATGGTGATTTTTCAGAATACAATATTTTCAAAACAGAAAAAGGATTAGTTGTTTTTGATTTGGGTTCTGGCGTTGATCTTAGACATCCAAACGCTCAAGAATTTCTTAAACGAGATATTAATAACATTGGAAGATTCTTTAAAAAACGAGGAATTCTTGTTGAAGATTCAGATAAAATATTTGAGGATATTGTAAAATGAGCTTTGAAAAATTAATTCGTATTCCAAATGATCGAATTGCAGTTTTAATCGGTAAATCTGGAAGTGTTAAATCAAAAATTGAAGAATCTTGTCATGTAACTTTGGATATTGATGGAGATACTGGTGAAGTTTTTATAAAAACTCAAGGAGATGTTGAAAAAATTCAACCATTCAAAGCTATGGAAATAGTTACTGCAATTGGTAGAGGGTTTTCACCTGAAAATGCAATGACTTTACTAAAAGGTGAGAATGCATTACATGTTATAGATCTTAGAGAATTTGCAGGAAAATCTAATGCTAATGTTGAAAGGATAAAAGGGAGGATTATTGGAGAAGGTGGTAGAGCAAGACGAAATATGGAAAATCTTAGCGGTACTCATATCTCAGTTTATGGAAAGACTGTTTCAATTATTGGTGATTCAAGCAAATTACGTTTAGCAGTTGATGCAATCTCTTCAATTTCCAGTGGAAGTAATCATGGTCCAGTTTACAATAAATTAGAAGCTGCAAATAGAAAAGAAAAACAAGAAAAAATGAAATTATGGGAAGATCAAGATGTCTTCTATTAAAGAAAAATTCAATCAAATTTCTCCAAGTGAGTTCTTTTACAGTAATCGAGATTTGGCCGGATTTAGCAATCCTACTAGATCTCTATATACCGCTGTAAGAGAATTTGTTGAAAATGCATTAGATGCATGTGATCAAAAAGGAATACTGCCTGACGTTCATCTGACAATTAAGGCAGTTGAGCCTGATAAGCCAGATCCAAAGCCGTATATTTTGACAGTCAAAGACAATGGACCTGGAATTGATGCTGAACATATTCCTCTCGCTTTTGGAACTGTTCTTTATGGTTCAAAATTTGGATTAAAACAAGCAAGAGGAATGTTTGGCCTTGGGGCAACAATGGCTATTCTTTATGGACAAATTACCACCAACAAACCTGTAATTGTAAAAAGTTGTTCTGACGGTGCCACTCAAAATCAATTTGAAATATTATTAGATATTCAAAAAAACAAACCAGTAATTGTTAAACATACCACTAAAGAAGTTTCAAAAAAAGGACTATCTGTTAGTATTTGTTTAGAAGGTGATTACTCAAAAGCAGGAAACAAAATTCGTGATTATGTTTATGAAACTTCTTTGATCACTCCATATGCTTCAATAACTTTTGATGATCCAAAGGGACAAAAATTTGCACATGCAAGATTTGTAAAAGATATTCCTCCACCCCCAACAATTATTCGACCTCATCCACATGGTATTGATGTAGAACGAATTAGAAGAATGATTGTTGAATCACAGTTTGAGATTCCTACAATTGATGATGCAATGATTGAAAAAGTAAGAAAGGATTTAGGATTATCAAAGAAAAGTCTTAGCTTTACAGCTATAATGGATAAAGCAAAGAAAAAATGGAAAACACTTTCACGTCAAGTTAGAGTTGTAATTGCATTGATGTCTTTTCTCAAAATGGATTTTGAAAAACTAAATAAAATAAAAATTGAAGATTTAGACATTCCAAACAAAAAATTATTTTATTGGGATTTTGGAGATTCACAATCAAAATCAGTTGATATGGATCCTGAAAGTCAGTATTACAAACAACTAACCAATACTGTTCAAGGTGAACCATTAACTACATTTTTGACTAAAAGATTCCAACGAGTAGGTCCTACAACTGCAGTAAAATTTGCAGAATTTGCAAAATTCAAACCTGAAAAACGAATGGGCACTTTAACAAATCAAGAATTAGTTCAACTTAGTGATTCACTTCAAAAATTTGAAGACTTTATGGCTCCTGATTCTAGTTGCTTGGCTCCATTAGGTGAAGAACCCTTGGAAAAAGGAATCAAGAAATTCTTTAACCCTGATTTCACTGCTGTAGTTCAGCGACCACCATCAGCTTATTCTGGATTTCCATTCATTATTGAGATGGGAATCGCTTATGGGGGAGATATCAAATCTGGCGGACCTCATGTTTACAGATATGCTAACAGGATTCCTTTACTATATGATGAAGGAAGTGATGTTGTTCTAAAAGTGGTTAATGATACTGATTGGGGTAGATACAAGGTAAAAGGTGATCCGCCATTCATCATAGTTTCTCATATTTGTTCAACTAGAATTCCATACAAAACTGCTGGAAAAGAAAATGTTGCTGACAGACAAGAAATTGAAAGAGAATTACGATTGGGACTCCAGTTTTTGTCAAGAAAATTGGCTGCTTACATGTCAAAAAGAGGACAAGCTGATATGGCAAAAAAGAGAGCAAATCTTTATGCAAAATATATTCCATTAATTGCAGAATTTTGTACAGAACTTGCTGGTAAGAAAAAGGAACCTAATTATCAGAAAATATTGGATGAAAATGCAGTCGAGTCTAAAAAAACAGTAGAGGAGGAAAAAGAAATTGAAAACAAGTAAAAAAGAACAAACCAAAATTAAAGAACGAAGTAGAAAAGCAGATGAAAAACAAAAGAATATTCTTGAGATGCTCAAAAGTCATGGTGCAACGATTTATGATGACTTAGATAATGGTCAATTTCCAAAATTCTCAATACCTAGTAGATCAGTAAGTAACATTGTTTATGATAAAAAACTTAGACAGTATATTTTAGGAACCAATGCTGCTGTTAGAAGTTCAAGAAATTCTGCACAGTTAAGATCTTTTACACAATTAATGTGGTTAGCATTTTTCGCAAATAGATTAACTCATGAAAAAAAATCATCCACATTAAGAGATGTTTACTATTCATCACAAGCTTTCGCTATAGAATTTGAAGATCAATCTGAATCCGATAATATTATTGTCGATTTAGAGGCTGTAACTTCTAAACCTAGAGAAGATTTCCATATTTTTCCTGAAGAGAGAAGTTCTATCTTTGGTGATCTAAACATAGAATATACTATTCCTGGATATGAGGGAAAAACCATGAATTTGTCAAATCATCCTGATGGTTATTCAATTGGTCCAAGTTTGACTACTGCTGAATTAGTAGACACTAGTGCAGAAATTGTTATTGCCATAGAGAAAGGTGGTTTGTTTACAAGATTTGTTGAAGAACAAATTGACAAAAAATTCAAATCTATTATTATCAATACTGGTGGACAAGCACCACGTTCAACTCGTACACTGTTGAAAAGACTCCATGATGAAATGGGATTACCTGTAATTGTTCTTACAGATGGAGATGTCTATGGAGAACATATTGCAATGGTAATAAAATCTGGTTCAGCTAATGCTGCTCATCTTAGAGAACTTACAGTACCTGATGCAAAATGGGTTGGAGTCTGGGCTACTGATATTGAAAAATACAAGTTGCCAACAATTCCAATGACTGAATCTGATATTAAGAGATGTTATGATCTTCAAAAAGATCCTAGATATCAAGATGGAATTTGGAAAAAAGAACTTGATGTGTTCCTTAGATTGAAAAGAAAAGCAGAACTTGAGGCTTTCTCAAAATATGGTTTAACTAACATTACTGACAAGTATTTACCACAAAAATTAGAATTAGCAAAAAGTCTCTAGTTATTTTATTCGTAGTGTTAATACGCCATTTCTATATTTGAAATCAAAAATTTGCATTTCATTGACGCCTTCTATTGGTACTTCTTTTGAAAACCCACCTGTTCCACGAATGTACAAAATACCGTCTACCAATCTTACTGCAATTTTATCTTCAGGTCCTGGCACTTCTGCAACAAAAACAAATTCTTCTTCTCCTTTGATTAAATCATAAACCCAATTCTTTGTCTCTTGCTCTCTAGCTTGAGTATAAGCAGGTTTTTGATCTTTTGCCATCTTTTTTAGAACTCTAACCCAATAAAACATTGTGAGTGCAGCTGCACCAATTAGAATAAAGCTTACGAATCCCGAATCTGCTCTTTGTGTCATTATGTAGATAATCCCTAAAAATAAAATTACAATAATGGGAATTACAAAATTTAATGATTGATCATTTGAATATGCTCCTTTGTAACTTGCCAAACAGTAAAAATTAAGGTCTACCAAATATAAAGTATCTTTGGTTTTTATTACCATTTTTGAAATTTGAGCTATTGTCTGATAGCAAACAAAACAAACTTCCACTGAGCCAAATTATACTCAAAGGTACTATCATTGCAGCCATCATCACAATCCCTTCTATCGTGGCATTTGTTATTTCATGGACTATTTTGAATAATTTGATTTATGCAGCAGTTGTTGGAGGGATTGTACACTTTATTGCCATGGGGTTTTCTTTGAAAATTTCTAAAAAAATCCTTGTTAAAAAATAACATTATGGAACATGTTTTATGCAGTAATGATTTAATTAAAAAATAATGTCTTATTTAGAAATTGAAAATGATCTTGTATCTGAAATACATTTAGATCAAATTCAAGCAAGAATCTATTTGTTAGTAACATGTAATGGAAAAATGTCATCTGAAAAAATTGCTGAAAAATTACATCTTTCAATTGATGATGCTAAAAAGGCATCCAAAGATCTGATGTCTCTTGGGGCCTTTATTGATATTAGTCCAACTGAATTTGAGGCTATGCATCCTAGGTTTACTGCAGTTAACATGTATAGAAAAATGTGTGAAAGAGAAAATATTGAATTTAAACGAAACAAAATTGTTGATAATATTGGTGTGATCTTGGAAAAACCCTATGATGATGCAAGAACTAAATAATACTAAAACTGGGTGAACAACATTGAGCATAGATACTGAGACCTGTAAACATCAGCCCGTCTATTTTGGTGTAATAAACATCAACATTGATGAAAGAACCATAGGATCTGTTGATGTTTGGAGATGTGGTGTTTGTAAGAAAAAATTCTGTGAAGAAAAACAACTTGGAATTGAAGAGCTTGCAGATTTAGTTGGAATGCCAAAAATTGATCCTGATGCAAAATGGGGAGTTTCAGTATGTAAATTGCAACAAGGAAAATACAAATGGAAATTAGTAAAATTAAAAGAAAATGGGGAAATCAAACACGAGTGTATGGATGAAAAAGTTATTCCTCTAAAGGTTAACGACTTTAAAATTGAAGATGATCAACATTGGAGTTTCCTAGTTGATGACAATGTTAACAAAGCTGTAGAAATTTAATCTCTATAATGGATCTTAAAGTTCACATTAATAATATTCATGGAAGCCAAATGGCTGCAAAAATTACTGGTAATTTTATAATTGATGAAAATGAATTTCGTTTTACCGCTATTGCCTTTGGTAGAATAGGTGGCCAAAACATTGGTGCAAAACTTTCTCAAACTACTGAAAAAGAATTAGAAAAATTAGGATATAATGTCGATGAAGTAATAGATTTACTTCAGAGAAATCTATTGCAAGGTGATTTGACTCTTCCAGAAGGACTCAAAAAAGAATCCTTTGTAGATGACTAAAATTCTGCTTCTTCTAATGCCTTTGCACAAGAACAACTTCTTGTTGTAGGAATTTTATCAATTAATTCTGTTAAAACTTTTTTTGTTTTTTCTACATTTTTTGAAAGTGTTTCAATAACTTCTTTAGCAGTCACTGGTTTGTCTGCCCAAACATCATAGTCTGTAACAGTTGAAATTGAAGCGTAACACATCTGTGCTTCTCTTGCTAATTGACATTCTGGAACTAATGTCATTCCAATAATGTCTGCTCCTGTTGTTCTATAGAATTTTGATTCAGCTTTTGTTGAAAATCGTGGACCTTCTATACAAACATAGGTGCAATCTTTATGCATATTGAGATCTTGGTTATCAGTTACTTGAAGAATTGATGATTGTAATTCTGGACAAAATGGATCAGCTACTGAAATATGAATAACTCTACCATTATCTGAAAATGTCCCATCTCTTGATTTTGTAAAATCTATGAATTGTGTTGGTAAAGCAAAGTGTCCAGGTTCTAATTCTTCTTTTAGACTTCCAACAGCTGAAGGTGCAATAATTCTTGTAACTCCTAATTCTTTGAATGCCCAAATATTTGCTTTGAAATTTATTTTGTGAGGTGGAATTGTATGTTTTTTACCGTGTCTTGGTAGAAAAGCTATTTTTCGTCCTTTGAAAACTCCTACTGTAATTGTATCTGAAGGTTTTCCATATGGTGTATCTATGTCAATTTCTTGGGCATTTTCAAGTAAACCTGAATCGTAAATTCCAGTACCTCCAAAAATTCCTATTTCAACATCTTTTTCCATTAGTATTTCACCAATGATTTACAGTTGTATTTACTGATTCCCTTAATTCCATTAAGATCTACTAATTCAATAATGAATGCAAAACCAACAATATTCCCTCCAACCTTTTCAATTAGTTTTGCAGAAGCCTTTGCTGTTCCTCCTGTAGCAAGTAAATCATCGCAAATTAGAACTCTTTCTCCTTCTTTGATGATGTCTTTTTGTATCTCAATGGTGTCTTTTCCATATTCTATAGTGTATGCTAATTTTGAAGTTTTTCCAGGTAGTTTTCCTGCTTTTCTAATCATAATCATTCCTTTGTTGTATCTTGAAGCCAAAATTGAGGCTAGAATGAATCCTCTTGACTCAATTCCTGCAAATACATCTATATCTTTTGTATGGAAAATCTTTGAAAATTCATCTGCCACATATGATAATGCAGAAGGGTCTTTCAAAATTGGACTAAAGTCTCTAAATAAAATCCCTTTTTTAGGAAAATTAGGATAATCTACTATTTTGTCTTTTAAATTCATAATCTTCAAAAATTTAGGTGAAATAAAATTGTTTGAACTTATTGTAATTCATAAGTAGTTTCTGCTGAATCAGATGGATTTGTTACTATGATAGTATATGTTCCGGGTTCTGTTTCAGCAGGAATTGCCCATAGTTGGTCTATAATGCCTGCACTTGTTATGATTCCTTCGAGACTTCCAATGATTTCTCCCTCGTCAGATACAATTTCAATCGTGACATTTTGTTCTGCACCAAAGACTTTGATGATTATTGTATCTCCTAACCCTGGTATGTTTGCCCCCTGTTCTACAGATACAACCATTCCTTCAGAAACTGTTGTAACTACATCGATTTCAACATTGTCAAAGTTTGATCCGCTTTTTGCATTGATATTCCAAACACCTGATTTTCCATCAGATGGAATTCTAAATGATCCCTCTGAGATTTTTCCATTTTTATCTGAAAATGTTTCTTTTGTTTTAATCTCATTTCCATCTGGATCTGTTAATGTGATGGTTAGAAGTACGTTATCTCCTGTATCACCTAAAATTAGTATTGAATCTCCTGGATGGTATTCAATTTTTGTAGTATTGATATCAATATCTCCTGAA
Organism: Nitrosopumilus cobalaminigenes; assembly: GCF_013407145.1. Taxonomy (NCBI): domain Archaea; kingdom Thermoproteati; phylum Nitrososphaerota; class Nitrososphaeria; order Nitrosopumilales; family Nitrosopumilaceae; genus Nitrosopumilus; species Nitrosopumilus cobalaminigenes. Next base: position 1,253,506 of record NZ_CP026993.1, on the reverse strand, counting down.
CCTGTCACTAGACCTACAGTGAAAATTTCAGTACTTTGAGTACTGCCTTTACTGATAACTGCTGTATATACGCCAGAAGCAAATCCATCAAGATTTAATGAATGGGTTCCTCTTCCATCAGGTTGTAAAGTAATTGATACTGCGTCTCCTGTTGGTTTGTCTGATGGATTAATAATTAACAAACTAATAATTTCAGATGCTTTGCCTGATAACGAAATGATTGCAGTATCTCCTGCTTTGTAATTTAGTTTGTCAAATTCTAAGTTGACTGGAATTGTAGGTAATTGTCCTACTCCTGCAAAAATAAACTCTTTGTCTTTTTCTTGAGATGCAACTAAAGTATAGGTACCTTCAGGTGTAATTTGAGTAGTCTGATATTCATAGTACACATTTCCTGATTCATCTATTTGAAGAATGTCTGAAACTACTTCTTTCCCAAGAGGATCTTCTAATACTAATTCTATTGGAATATTTGGTAAAGCAGTTCCATTAAATTTCATTATTTCACCTGGTTCAAATTTTAAACTAGTTGGGGCAATGATGATTTTTTTATCTGATTCAATTGTCCAATAAATCAATTTACTGTCTCTGCCATCAGAAATTGTTGCACTATATTTTCCAAATGGTGAGTCTAATGCTACGATGACTGGTTCATCTAACTTCCAATCTCCTTTACTATCTACTTCTGCAGTTCTAGTGTTAATGACATTTCCTTCAGGTGTGTTGATATCTGCAGTGATTGCACTTCCTGGTTCACCAGTTCCAAAGATTTCTAAAAAGTCTCCTCTATACACAATATCTGGAATGCCTTTAATTGTAAGTGGAATATTTTGTGATTCTGGAATTCTATTATCTACCTCTCCTATTCTGAGACTAAGTTTCTTTTCTTCACCTTCTTTGTCTTTAACTTTAAAATCTACTCTATCTGCTTTTTGATCATCAGGAATTTTCATAGTAGTCATAAAATGACCATTGTTATCGGTTGTGAAACTACCTAGTTTTTTTGTATCAATGTAAAAATCAAATTCTTGGGAAGAACCAAAATTATCTCCTGTCACTCTAATTGATGAACCTACATTTGGTTTTTCTGGAACAATTCTAAAAATTGAATCTTCTGTCATACTTTCACCAGTATTCTCTGATGTTTGACTTGGTTCTGAATTTTTAACAACTGTTGGTAATCCTTTTGCTATTGTTATTCCAGTATCAACTTGAGTATCTTTTTTATCTAATGCTTTCCAATTAATTCCTGGATTTGGTTTATCCGTTTTCACACCGAATTTTACTGATTCACCTGGTTTGATTGATTCAGATGATGTAAAGATAATTACTCCTTGAGAATTTTTCTCTCCTGTCCATCCTTTTTCAGTTTTAAATGATTTAAAATTAAAATCACTTCCTAACCAAATTCTTAATGTATTAACTTCTTCATTTGAATCATTTTTTAATTCTAATACTGAGGTTTCTTCTAATGCAATACTTGAAACTGATACTTCTTCACCGTATACATTTGATGGAAATGCTAGTAATGTGATAGAAAATAAAAATGCAATTGAAAGGAAAATTCCTCTGGTAGAGGATTTATTCATGTATGTCAAACCCAATTTCTCTCACTTAAACCTTAAAGAATTTTCCCCGTTTTTCTATTTCTTAGTTTAGTGTTCTTCATGAGCAAACTTCTTAAATCTTAAGGCTTGGCCTTTTGGAACTTGTCCAAGTCTGGTTTTGTTACTACGTTTTGATATTGTCTGATTCGTTCAGCAATTAGTCTGTATAATGTTCTAAATTGATCTTTTGTCTTATCTGAAAGGAAGCTTGCCTCTTCTAGTGTAATTTTCTCACAAATGTATCTGGTAATTTCTTCATTGTCAAATTCTTCCCAATCGTCATCTCTATGTTCTTGCCAAATTTTCTTCAATTTTGCTAAAATTCCATTACCTTCTTTTGATGCCACATCTTGTGGAGTTAGATTTGAGAATCCTTCTTGTCTGAGTTTGATTTCATAAGTTTGGTTAACTGGATGTAAATAGTCCTCCAAGGCTATATAGTCTTCAATTGATTCAAGTTTCTTTCCTTCTCTTTCAAAGAAAATAGTCTGAATAGATGAAAACTCATTTGAAACAAGTTGGGCAGAGATTTGCTTTGATTCTTCAGAATTATCTAGCAGAACAAACGTTCTATATCCGTGATTTCTATAAAATATGGCCAAAGGTAATACAGAGTTTTTGTTGTATGCCGCAATTACGTTTAGAGGGTTCATGGAAATATTAGGATCTTGTAAAAATTTGTCAAATGCATTAAGATACATGGCATCAGACATTGTCTCAACTATGATAATTGGTCTAGAATTTGTTCCAATTTCTCTATCTACAATGGATTCTACTTGTCCTCTACATAATCCATACAAAATTGGCGTTAATGTTTTATCATCTGCATTCCAATAATCATAAAATATTCTACTAAGATGTTTTCTCTTGTCTAATTCAACTACAAGCAAGTTACCTGGAGTATAATCAAATATCATAAATGGGGAGTGTGTTGCATACAAAACTTGATTTGATCCAGCTAAATTTTTCAACAAATCTGAAATTCCCATTTGTTGAGTTGGATGAAGATTTCTTGCAGGCTCATCTAATAGTAATATTGCTTCTTTTAATTCTGCCCTTTGTGTTTCAGCTGCAAAGTTTACAATAAAAGAAAATGTCCACTTGAAACCTTCTGCTCTTCTATTTAGTAATCCTGTGTTTGTAATTGTTCCATCTTTATGAACGTCTGAAATTACAACACTCATAATATTTCCAGGATTATATCTCAAGTCAACATGAATGGGATCTCCTTTCCATGCAGGATTTAATCTCTTTGTCAATCTGTTACTTGCAGCATTTAGAAGTTTGATACATTTTGAAGGACTTTCTTTAACTTCATCTAATTCTTTGATATCTAGCTCTGCTAGGTAGAATAGATTTCTTACTGTCTCTGCTTTATCAAATTCTTCAACAAATTCTATAGAGTCTTGTCGTTCTCCTTTTTCTTCTCTGAGATATTCATTTAGATTGATATTGCCATAAATTTTCTTGTAGTCTGAAAAATAAACGAATCTTGGATGTAATTCTGCGGCAATGAAATTCATCAATGCGGATTTTTCACTTTCACCACTTAGAAGATTTGAGAATTGGTTTTCAGGACTTTCATAGATTTTTTCCCACTCTTCAATAACTTTGGGTTCTTGTATGGCAATGACGTGAAATTGGTTACTAAATTCAGCCATTCCACTATCAAATGTTTCTTGATTTTTTGGAACATCTTCTTCAAAGAATTTAGTATCAATTTGTATTCGTAAATGATTTGGAATGGTATCTAAAAATCCAAAAATCTGTCTTGAAAAATTCTCCCAGGAATTTAGTCCTTTACTCTCCTCTTCACTAAGTTCGATATCTTCAAATTCATACTGTACATTTGGATTTTGATTAGTTCTAAATAATCTAATTTTTTTAATTTCAGGTAATCCTGGAAACCTTTCTTTGATTATGCTGATTTCATGTTGACTGAGCTCAAATTCTCCTTCTGCTAATCTTATCTCTTCTTTTAATTCCTCATTCATTTCGTCACAAAGATCTAATTCTGAGACTTGTTCGTCTCTATTCAATAGGGTTAATGCTTGAAGAATCGTGGTTTTTCCACTTTCATTTCTTCCCACAAAAGCTGCTAAATCCCCAACGGTAATTTCGCCAGAATCATGTATGCAACGATATGCTCTAGCTCTAAATTTTCTAAGTCGCATCTAGCGATATTTAGTTGGCTACGATTTAACTCATTCGTCAAATTGATCTTGACTTGAGAAATTTTGCTAAATAGATATAAGGGAAATCTAGATCTTAAAACAAAATGGCTAGTAAACGAGTTTTATTTGTATTTGTTTTACCTGTAGTTTTATCATTAATCTTCGGTGGTGCAGTATTGGCTGACATTCTTCAAAAACCTGGTAGAGAGTTGAATATGATGCCCTCTGCCAATTTTGAAACTAGCACATCTCATAATACTTCTAATTCTCCCATTGAAATTATTGGATTAGCAGGAGAATATACTACTTCTACACCTGTTAAAATTCAAGTGCAGGTTAATGATTCTTCATTTGGTTGTGGGGATCTTTATGTGACTATATTCCCTGCCGGAAAGGATATTCCAGTTACACAGGGAGGATTTTTAGAACAATGCTTTGAATCTGGTAATTCAATTATTCCTATTGATGATCAATTCTCTGAAATTATAGATACTCCCGGCTCATATGATATAGTTGCAGAAATGGTCTCAAAACAACTAAAGAATATCTCTACTAAAGGAACATTTACTGTTAAATAGGAATGAAATATTGATTGATAAATAAGAAATTGAATTTAAAAAATATGGTGATTTAATGGCAAAGAAAAAAGATACTCTAATTGAAGAAGCTGAAAAAATTAAAGCTGATCTGGATGAATTAAAAAAGAAAAAGAAGGTATTAGATTCTTCATCTGCAAAGAAAGCAGAAGCTAAACCTGCAAAGAAAACAGCAAAGAAAGGAGAAGATAAACCTGCAAAGAAAACAGCAAAGAAAGGAGAAGCTAAACCTGCAAAGAAAACAGCAAAGAAAGCAGAAGCTAAACCTGCAAAGAAACCTGCAAAGAAACCTGCAAAGAAAACAGCAAAGAAAGCAGAAGCTAAACCTGCAAAGAAAACAGCAAAGAAAGTAGTGGAGAAACCTGTTAAAGTAAAAAAATTAACTAAAAAAGAATTAGAAGAGGCAAAAAGAATAGAGGAATTAACTCTTGAGGAAGAATTAGAAGAGCAACTCACCGATGAAGAAATTGAAAACTTCCAAATTGAAAAAGTTGACATGGAAAGATTGACAAACAAAGTCTGTGATATTTTAGCAGAAAAAGAATCTGATGGAATGTTCCAAGGAGAATTATGGAAAAAGCTAAAGCTTACAAATCAAATTGGTTCTAGATTGGCATTAAAACTTGAAAGAATGGGTACCATTACAAGAGAAAAACTTCTTGAAAACAATCGTTGGACTTACAAGTTAATTTTAAAGAAAACTCCAATCAGTACACAATCAATTGAAAATGCACCCTGTTTAGTTTGTCCTGTAGAACAGAAATGTTCTCTTGAAGGTGAGATTAGTCCAAGAAACTGTCAATTCATTGAGGACTGGGTAATTGCTGAATTAAAAAAACCTGTGAAGGCTAAATGAAATTAGCAGATGCACGTAAGGATCATTATCGTAGACTAGCTCACGAACAAGGATATCGAAGTAGAGCTGCTTTCAAACTACAAGAATTAAACAAATCATATCGTCTCATCGGTCCTGGTTTTAATGTGCTGGATCTTGGATGTGCTCCTGGAGGTTGGACTCAAATGGCTATGAAATTAGTTGGAAATCAAGGCAAAGTTATGGGAATTGATTTGTCATATGTCGAAGAAATTCCTGGAGCCCACATTGTCCGAGAAAATATTGAAGACGAACATGTTGTTGATGAAGTATTATCATATTTTGGGCGTAAAGTTAATGCTGTAATATGTGATCTTTCTCCGAAAGTAAGTGGAAATTGGTCAGTTGATCATGCTAAACAAATTTCGCTAAATTATGATTGCTCAAAAATCATGGATAAAGTTTTGGCACACAAAGGAAATGCTGTCTTCAAAGTTTTTGATGGTGAATTTTCCATGGAATTTAGAGATTATATCAAGAAAAAATTTGCTCGAATCAATCTTACAAAACCTGATGCCAGTAGAAAACAAAGTAGTGAACTATATCTTGTTTGTTTAGGTTTTACTGGATAGTTTTAAAAATTCCAATTATTTCATTTACGTTTGCATTAGTTCTAAATCCTGTGGGATTAAATGCTGTAACACTAGATAGAAATCCATTCTCTTTTAAACTTGAAACTGCTTTTTCTAATTTTGGTGGAGATGATTTCATAATGGATGCAATTTCATCTATTGTAAAATAAGTGCCAGGCATTTCAGATTCTTCTAAGCATTTTAGAAGTATTTTTTCACAATTTTTATCTGTCTCTAATTTAGGATTTTCATCTAACATATTTTGAACAAATTCTTTATTGAAAATATTTCCAATCCATAATGGTCCTGCTATGCTGATTTTTAATTTACATAATTCACATTCTTGTTCTTGTTCGAGAGAAATTTTTCTATGACCACAATTTTTACAGTGTAAAATATATCCTAAATTCTCTTGCTGATCTGGTCTATTGAGAACTTTGACATATGTTCTATAGTAATGCATTTCACTTTCTACAAACATGGGAATGACAGTAACTCCTAATCTTCCTGCCACTGCTCTAAGTGATCCTAAAATCAACCTAATTGCAATTTCATTTCCGTATTCAGTTCTAACTGGTACTCCTCCATACTTTCTTTTACATGCTGATTGAAAGAGGCCATTTAACACTTGAAGATCTGTGGCTGCAACTGAGAGTATGCCACCATGCATAGTTGCTCTAATACCACAATCAAAAAATGCTGCAGGCGAACCAAAAGGATCTATATCTACAATTGAGCCTCGTTCTCCTTTTTTTGAATAATTACTAAAAAATCTACATACTTCTTTTTCAGAAAATTCTACATTTTTTGTCTGATTTAGGTTAGCAGAATATTCTGCCATTTTTAGAGCAGATGGATTAAGATCATTGATTACAATCTTTTCAACTTCTAATTCATTTGCAACACGCAATCCTCTTGAACCCACTCCTGACATACTTTCTAAGAAAATTTTTGGGCCTTCAAACTTGTTGAGAAATGCAGAGTATGCAATTATGGAAAAATCTCTGTTTAGTTTTGCTTTTGGATTAAAAAATGCTGGTTTCATTGGAGGAACTTTATCTGTAATTGATTTTTTAGGGACTAGAAGTTTTGTTTTCCCTTCAATTATTTCTTGAAAAATATCATCTGGAAATTCCAATTGGGTTTCAATTTTTCTAAACGTATAACGGTTTAATACTTGTGTTTTACGAGACAATTCGTGCAAATTTGTGGTATCGATGATGCAGGGCGTGGTCCTATGTTGGGACCAATGATAATAGCTGGAATTTCATTAGACAAAAAAAATTTAAAAAAACTGAATGCATTGGGTGTTAAAGACTCCAAAAAACTCACTCCTAAATTACGTGAACATCTATACAAAAAAATCATTGAAATTGTAGATGATTACTATATTGCAAAAATTTCACCAAGGTCAATTGATGCTAGTGTAAAAAAACATTGTCTAAATGGTTTGGAGGCAAAATATATGGCAAAAGTTGTTTCAAAATTAAATCCTGATGTTTCATATGTTGATTCATGTGATGTCAATCCAACTAGATTTGGAAAAGAAATTTCTAAACTGTCTGATAACCACAAGATTAAATCCTACCATCGTGCAGATAGTAGATTTGTTGTAGTCTCTGCAGCATCTATTCTTGCTAAGGTTACTAGAGATCGAGCCATTACAAAATTGAAAAAAGATCACAATTTGGGTAGTGGGTATCCGTCTGACTCTGTAACTGTGAAATTTGTTACGAAATACTATAAAAAAAATCATGAAATGCCTAATTTTGTGCGTAAAAGTTGGAAACCTGTCCAAAGAATAATTGAAAATAACTAATGATTATATTTTGAAACTACCATTGCATGATCTTTATCATAAGGATGTAGATCAATTGTCTGCAAAACATCAAATCTTGGTTTTAATTTTTCTATTTCTTCTTCAACAATTCTTTTTGGAGCTTTGGTAACATCAATACTTCTAGTTTTGATTACTAAAAAGAAGTATCCTCCTTTTTTTAGAAACATCTCACAGTTATCAATTGCAATTTGTGTTTGATCTGGTTGTGCAATATCTACATACACAACATCTACTTTTCCAAACACTGAAAAATACTCTTTTGGTTTTCTTGCATCTTGTAGAATTGGAACAATATTTTTTCTATATGTTGCAACTCTATCTAAAAAATCCCTTGCGACTCTACTTGCATGTTCTACTCCGTAAACTATTCCACTTGGTCCTACAATATCTGAAATGTGACTTACTGTGGTTCCTGTAGATGCTCCTAAATACAGAACTGTACTTTTATTCTCAAAAGGAAAATAATCAAGATCATTCATAACTGCAGCAGCTAATTTGCTTCTAAATGGATCCCATAACCTGTATTCAATATTTTTTTTAATAATTAATTTTTCTTTGTAAACTTGATTTCCTGGAACCATATTTTCTGTGGCTAGTTTGTTTTGGCCTTCTGATTTAATCCAAAAAAATGACTGATTATCTTCTTCCAAACTTCTTTCTCTTTTTATTTGAATTTTGATCTTCTCTTCTTGGATTATCTCTATAGCCACCTTCTCTTCTATCTCCACCTTCTCTTCTTGGATTATCTCTATAGCCACCTTCTCTTCTATCTCCACCTTCTCTTCTTGGATTATCTCTATAGCCACCTTCTCTTCTATCTCCACCTTCTCTTCTTGGATTATCTCTATAGCCACCTTCTCTTCTATCTCCACCTTCTCTGCGGTCACCTCTTCTTCTATCTCCACCTTCTCTGCGGTCACCTCTTCTTCTATCTCCACCTTCTCTGCGGTCACCTCTTCTTCTATCTCCACCTCTTCTTGGTTTGTCTCCAAATCCACCTTCTCTTCTAAATGATGGAGGTGGTCTCATGTCTTTTTCAGTAGGATTCTCATATTTCTTACCTATTTCATCAACTCTGATGTTGAGTTTTTCAAGTAAAGTTTGGTTTAGTCCTTCTCCATAAACATCGACTCTTGCAGCGATGACTGCCTTTGCAGCTACTGCACGTGCAATTTTCCCTCTTTGCCATCTTGGGGCTGCATGAACCATTGCATGTTGGAATAACAATCCGTGTTTTGGTGGTTGAGAGCCTGTCTTCAATGATCTAAATAATGCTTTTTCAGCTCCTAGAACTTGTATTGTACTAGCAGGAAGTGATGCCATTTTTTTGAGACTTCCAGCTCTTCCTAAAATCCTTGCACCTACTGCAGTTCCAAGAATTGCTGATAGATTTGGTGCAATTTCTTGCATTTCTGCTTCAACATGTTCTTCGAGTTGTTTACGTAATTCATGAAAGTCTAAAACTTGTTTTGCAATTGACTGAACAATTGCTAAATTGATATCTGAAATATCTCCCCCTCTACTTTTTGATGAAATCAATGATAGCATTTCAACTTTTGATTCAGGAAAACCTGCTTCTTCAAAAATTTGTTTAGTTAGTGATTCTCTTTTTCCTGCCATTACAATTTGTGCATATCCGTTAATACTATCAATAATGTTGTCTAATTCTGGAAAATGTAATCCATACCATTCTCTAAGTCTGGAACTTAATCCATTAGCAATTTTGTCAATTTCATCAAGTGAATTAATTGCTTGAATAATATGCAAATCTGGACTTTGTGAAACTTCTGTAACTTTTGAAGATGATAATCCTAGAGCGAACTCTCTTAATTTTCCAAGTGTATCTTGTAAGTTTGACGCAAAACCTGAATCAACAATAATTTGAGGTTTTGTAGCTTGAATTGTATCTAATTCTGAAGATTCCATAAGATGACAATCAATAGAGAATTTTTTTAGAATTGCAAGTAATGATTCATCACTAACAGCAAATCCTCTTTGAGTACCTGCTAGATAATTCACAAGCTCGTTTAATTTTGATTCTTTGTTTTTTACTAAAAGATACTCTTTAACAGCATTTGAGAAAGGAAATGCTTTGTCAAGTTTTCCATCATTGAAAACTGAGATTCCCAATTCTGTTAAAACTACAGAATACATGACTAGTTGATCCTAAATCACCTTTAAAAAAGGTACCAGAATCAAGAATCAACTGTTATATTCGAAACTAAACTCATTAATCAAAGTGGAACCTAGTATTGCAACTTCCATAGGTCAAATTCATTTAGATAAACCTGTAATGCTGGCATCCGGAATTTTAGGCATATCATTAGATGTGTTTAATCGCCTTTATGCATCAGGTGCAGGTGCAGTTGTAACTAAGTCCCTCAGTACTGCTGCATGGGAAGGATATCCAAATCCTACAATCTTTAGTGTAAAAGGCGGTGGATGGATTAACGCAGTTGGTCTCTCAAATCCAGGTGCATCATATTTTGCTAAAATGATTGAACCAAATCAGGATGTCCCAATAATTGTAAGTTTGGTAGGTTCTATTCCTGAAGATTTTGAAATGATGATAAAAGAATTCAAAAATTGCAAAGTTAAAGCATATGAGCTAAATATGTCATGTCCTCATGTGGCCCGAGTCGGCTTGGAGGTTGGAGATGATCCTGGATTAGTAAAAGAAATTGTCTCTACTGTAAAAAAAGCAACAGATGTACCAGTTATTGCCAAAGTGGGTTTAGGTACAAGTAATTATCTCAATACTGTTGGCACTGCAGTAGATTCTGGTATTGATGCTATTACAGCAATTAACACTGTACGTGCAATGGCAATTGATGTCGAAACTAAACGACCCATCTTAAGTAACAAATTTGGAGGACTATCTGGAACTCCGATAAAACCAATTGCGTTAAGATGTGTTTATGAGATTTCTTCAAAATATGACATACCGATAATTGGATGTGGGGGAATTTCTTCTTGGGAAGATGCCGTTGAATTTTTCTTGGCAGGGGCTTCTGGGGTACAACTTGGAAGTGCTATTGGAGATAATTGGGTTGGTGTGTTTGATGATATTAACAAAGGAATTTTAGATTACATGAAGAGAAATAATTATTCTACAATAAAGGAGATGGTAGGTCTTGCAAAGAAATCTTAATCATCCTACAATTGTCACAATTGAAAAAGTAATTGATGAAACACCAACTGTCAGAACTTTAGTTTTCTCTGATGATGTTATGCCTACTGTTTTACCTGGACAGTTTGCTATGGTTTGGATACCTGGTGTAAATGAATTACCAATGAGTGTAATGATTTCAAAAGAATCTGGCAAAGCTGCATTTACCGTTAGAAAACATGGTCCTTCCTCTACTGGATTATTCAATGTACCAGTTGGAGGACAAATAGGAATTAGAGGTCCTTATGGAAATTCATTTGATGTTAAAGAAGGAAAACTTTTGCTTGTTGGTGGCGGTACAGGTCTTGTTCCGATGATGAGGTTGCTTACTTTTGTAAAACCTACTGATGATGTTACTGTATTAATGGGTGCAAAATCTAAAGATGAAGTATTCTTTGAAGATTTATCAAATGAATTATTGAAAAATAATCCTCACAAAGTTATTGTTTCAACTGATGATGGAAGTTATGGTGAAAAAGGATTTGTCACTGACATGGTTGAGAAATTAGTTAATGAAACTAAGTTTGATGCAGTTTATGTTTGTGGTCCTGAAATTATGATGTACAAAACTGTCCAGTCTGCACATTCTAGAAATATTTTCGTTCAAGCCAGTCTTGAGAGAATGATGAAATGTGGTGTTGGAATTTGTGGTAGTTGTTGTGTTGGTGAGGATCTTGCTTGTAGAGATGGAACTGTTTTTGATGGAGACCATTTGTCTACGAATAAAGAATTTGGTCATTTACATAGAAACAAGGCTGGAATTTTAGAAAAATATTAGATTTGACTAGCAAGGTTTAAAATAAATCAGAAAATTATTTCCTTGAAGGGTATGGGTACTCCAAAAATCGTATTAACTGCTGATAGAACTTTAATGTCACCATATAGGGGATTATCACTTGCAACATTTTTCGGATGTGCTCCAGCACTTGACCCTAATAGAGATAAAAGCAGTTTTTGGTATAAAATTCTGAAAAATCAAGTAACACCAAAAGTTCTATTTGATTTCATTTGTAATTGGTCCCCTGATATTGATGGTGTTGCAAAATATGCTCCTTATGGATTAAGAAAATTAGAAGCTGGTTTACTTCGTGATGGTTTTAGTAGAAAAGATGTTGTAGTTGCTCATCCAAATTTTATTGAAAAATTCATTGGTCCTGAAACTGAGGTTATTGGAACTTATGAAATGGATCCACTTGGTATGGGTCCAGTTACTATGACATTTACTTATGGTAGAAAACAAACATCTTATGATGAATTTTACAATGCTGAATTACATCGTAGAATTAAAGCTGCAAAAGCAAGAACTGGTAGCAAGGCAAAAGTAATTTCTGGTGCATCTGGTACTTGGCAATACAATTATGATCCTGAAAAAATTGAAGAATTTGGAATTTATGCAATTTTAGAAGGAGAGCTTGGTGGTATTGCTCCTGAAATTGATGGGCATGCAGGTCGATTCTTTAACTATTTGATTAATGGTGATTTCGAAAACATGGATCCTTTCAGAAAGAGAAGTGATTTCAAAGTTAACATTAAAGAATTTGAAAGAAATGGTAAGAAACTACATGGAAGATTTGTTAATTTCTGGGATAGACCAGAGTTGGAAGAGATTCCTGATATTGTTGAACCAAGTATGCATGGTATGGTTGAGGTAATGCGTGGATGTGGTAGAGGTTGTAAATTTTGTGATGTTACATTAAGATCATTAAGATACTATTCTCCAGAAAAAGTCAAAAAAGAAATTGAAGTTAACATAAAGAAAGGTGGCTCCAAGTCTGCATGGATTCACAGTGATGATATTTTCGTTTATGGTATGGATCCAAGAACTGCAAAAGGAATGGAACCAAATAGAGAAGCCTTGGAAGAATTATTTACTGCAATCATGTCTACTGGCGTTGAACACACAAATCCAACGCATGGTACATTAGCAGGTGCAATAGCAGATGAAAAATTAATTCCAAATCTTTCAAAAATTATGAAAGCAGGTCCTGACAATATGATTGGTATTCAGGCAGGATTTGAAACAGGAAGTCTTAGATTAATCGGTAAATATGCTGATAGAAAACTTGCACCATATGATCCATCTGAATGGCACTGGGTTGTAAAAGAAGGTGTTAAAACTTTGAACCAAGATTATTGGATTCCTGCATTTACACTAATTATGGGCCTTGATAATGATGAAACTCCTGAAGATTCTTGGGAAACCATTCAATTACTTAGTGAACTAGAACGTGAGCAACCTGATTCCATGTTTACTGCTACTGCGTTAACATTTGTTCCAATTGGATTGCTAGAAAAATCTGATTTCTTCCACATTGGAAATGAGATGACTCCTGCACAACTTGGAGTTCTTTACAAGACATGGCAACATAATTTCAAATATGGTATTCAAAAATTCATGACTAAAACTGGCTCTAAGGGTCCTCAGAGATACTTCTTTAATGCAATTGCAAGATCTCTTGGTGGTGTTCCTCTTGGTGCTATGGAGAAATATGCTCGTAGAAAGAGTAAGGAACATGAAAAAGTCATTGAGACTGTAAAGGCAAAGTACTGGTAGTCATCCAAATACATAAATTCACTAATTCATATTTTAAAACATGGCAACACACGGTTCACTTACTAAAGCAGGCAAAGTAAGAGGTCAAACACCAAAAGTTGAAGGTAGAAAAATTGTAGGCACTAGTTCTAGTGTTGGTAACAAAAGTAACTTCAAGAAACGATTTGTTCTAGGTAGATTCCCTGGTCAAAATAAGCCTGGACAAAGAAGAAAGAGACGCTAGTCAACTTTTACTAAATTTAATTATCTTACGATCATTTTCTAAAACAATACTCTTATAAAGTACTGGTACCGTACTATACGGTATGGTAGAAGATTTAAGATTAGATAGTTTAGAGGGCGTAGGTCCTGTAACTACAAGAAAATTATCCGATGCAGGTGTCCACAACGTCATGGATCTCATCGTTAGAGGTCCTGTTGAAATTGCAGATATTACTGGAATGGAAAAGGATACTGCTGAGAAAATTGTCAATAAAGCCAGACAACATTTAGTTGAAGGCGGATTAATTGCTAAAGACTTTGTCAGTGCAAGTGAAATTTACAAGTATAGACAAAGTATTGGTAAAATTACAACTGGTACAAATTGTCTTGACACCCTATTTGATGGTGGTATAGAAACTCAAGCTTTGACAGAAGTTTATGGAGAGTTTGGTTGTGGTAAAACACAGTTTGCACATACCATGTCTGTGATGGTTCAAAAAAGTAAAGAAGAAGGTGGTCTTGAAGGCTCTGTTTTGTACATTGATACAGAAAATACTTTTAGACCTGAAAGAATTGTTTCCATTGCTCAAGCACATGATATGGATCCTGAAAAAGTTTTAGATAATATCATAGTGGCTCGTGCATATAACAGTGCACATCAAGTACTAATTCTTGAAGAAGCTGGACCTGTAATTGAAGAAAACAATGTTAAACTAATTGTTGCAGATTCTGCAGTTGGATTATTCCGTGCTGAATACCTTGGAAGAGGAACATTATCTGTAAGACAACAAAAACTAAATCATTTTGTTCATTTGTTGTCAAGAATTGCAGAAACATACAACTGTGCTGCAATTGCAACAAACCAAGTCATGGCATCACCTGATGTCTTTTTTGGAGATCCAACTCGTCCAATTGGTGGAAATGTAGTTGCACATACAAGTACATACAGAATTTACTTTAAGAAATCTGGTAAGAAACGAATTGCTAGAATGGTAGATAGTCCTCATCATCCTGAAGAGGAAGTAATCTTTGCTCTAGGTGAAGCAGGTATCATAGACCCTGAGGAAGTTGAGAAAAAGACAAAAAAGACTACTAAAAAAGCAACTACTAAAAAAACAACTACCAAAAAAGCCAAGGAGGCTGAGGTAGAGGCTACAGTAGAGACACCTGAGGTAGAGGCTACAGTAGAGACACCTGAGGTAGAGGCTACAGTAGAGACACCTGAGGTAGAGGCTACAGTAGAGACACCTGAGGTAGAGGCTACAGTAGAGACACCTGAGGTAGAGGCTACAGTAGAGACACCTGAGGTAAAGGCCAAGGTAGAAATCGAATCTGATGATTTCGATCCAGTAGAAGAGTAACCTACTCTTTTTCCTACTTTTTCATCCTTTATGATTTCATTAATGTGAAATCATAAAATATACTGTTTTGATTCTGTAAATACATCATGACAGATCTTTATCGATTACTTCCAGAGGAAATGGAACAACTTGTAATTGATATGGGTTATCCTAGATATAGAGCAGATCAAATTTTACTTCCACTATATTACAAATTTCCAAAAGATCTTAATGACATTCCACAGCTTCCAAAAAAACTACGAGAAGAACTAACTGCTGCAGGATATACAATTGGCTCTGCAAAAGAAACTCATCGTGTCGTAAGTGAAGATGGAGATACAACAAAATTATTACTCAATTTAACAAATGATAATTCTGTTGAAACTGTTTTGATGCAATATGATCCAACAAAGATAGGTGGTCACCCACGGTCAACTATCTGTGTTTCAACTCAAATTGGATGTGCAATGGGATGTGTATTTTGTGCAACTGGTCAAATGGGTTTTGAAACCAATCTAAAGGCGGAACATATTGTATCACAAGTAATTCATTTTGCAGAAATCTTACAACAGCGAGGAGAACATGTAACAAATTTGGTTTTTATGGGTATGGGAGAACCTATGGCAAACTATGATGAAATGATTAGAGCTGTGAGAATTTTAACACATGATAGAGGATTTGGTTTAGGCCAAAGACACATTACAATTTCCACCATTGGAATTAAATCTGGAATAGAAAAACTAGCAGAAGAAAATCTGCAAATTGGTCTTGCAATTTCACTTCATGCTCCAAACAACAAATTAAGAAAAGATTTGGTTCCAACAGCAACTCCTAATTCAGTAGAAGAAATAATTGAAATGGGTAGGAATTATTTCAAAAAAACTGGACGTCGTGTAACCTTTGAGTATGCATTAATGGCTGGAATTAATGATTCTCCTGAAATTGCAAAAGAATTAGCAGATCTTTTGAAAGGTAACGGTTCCCATGTCAATCTAATCCCAATCAATCCAACTGCTGGAGATTTTCAACGTCCATCAGAAGAAAATGTGCTTGAATTTGAGCGAATATTATCAAAGGCAGGAGTAAATTGCACAATCAGAATTGAAAAAGGTGCGGAAATTTCAGCTGCTTGTGGTCAGCTTAGAACCGATCTTATAGGCTAATTTTCACTGTATCTTGTTCTAAGTCTTAAAATAGGGCTTTCGGAGGTTTTACACTCATGGCAACTAAGAAATCTTCTGGTCGTTCCCATGGATTTAAACATAAATCAAGATCAGTAATGAAGAAAAAGGCCCCTAGAGGAGTCTCATTTTTGTTACGTGAATACCAAGAAGGTCAACAGGCACTTGTCATTATTGATTCAAGACAGCATAAAGGATTACCACATAGACGATATCATGGTAAAGTAGGTACGATTACAAAAGTCGGTAGACGTGCTATTACTTTAGATGTAAAACTAGGTGAAAAATCAAAAACCTTAATCACTAGATTGGATCACATAAAACCATTCGGTGTATAACATGGAAGAAGTAAAAAAGAAACAAGCAATTTCTCTTTCAGAAGTTAAAGAAATTTTAGGTAAAGTCGATGTTGAAGAAATGGATCAAATTCAACGTTGGACATATGATTATGTTTCAAAATTTGTAACAACTGAATCCAAAGATGCAAAAGAAATGAAAAAACAACTCATCAAAGAATGTGAATTAACTGAAGATGAAGCTGTTGAAATAGTTAACATTAGACCTACAAGTTTAGCTGAATTACGTTCCTTCACATTTGGTTGGAAAAAACTAATTCTTGCTGAAACCCTAGAAAAAATGCTCAAAATAATTAAGGAGCATTCGTAAGTTTTTAGGACTATTCAATTTTGTCTCGGGCACAATCCCCACCTAGAAGATATGAAGAGCATGCATATGTTTTAGATTTCAATCCTAGAGGAAAATCTTCTACAGTAAGAGGACGTGATGGAATTATCATTACTGCTATTGGAGAAGATAGGTTAACTATCTTAGAGATTCTTGGAATTCCAAATTCTACATTTGAGATTGGTGAGAAAATCTACATAGGAAAAGAAGGACGCACAAAAGTTTTGTCGGTATTAGGAAAAATGGATTATGATAAAATATCTTCCGTTGCTCAAAGTGAACTAGAGAGTGTTGTAGAAAACATTGTCACAAATAATGAAGAAAAATTTGTTACATATTTGAACAATGCACAACCATTAACCCCTCGAATTCATGCTCTTGAATTAATTCCTGGTATTGGAAAAACATACATGAAAACAATGCTTGAAGAAAGAGAAAAAGAAAAGTTTGCAAGTTATCAGGATTTACAAGAACGTGTAGGGTTCAAGGAACCAATTAAGCATATTTCAGAGCGTATTATGGATGAAATAACTGGTGAAAGTAGAATGAATCTCTTTGTAAAGAGATGATAAAGCGAAAACGATTCGGACAACACTTTCTAAACTCTAATTCTATAGCCAAATCAATAGTTGTTGAAGCACAAATTACAAAAAATGATATTGTCTTTGAGGTTGGGACTGGACAGGGAATTTTAACTCCGCTTTTATGTGAAAATGCTAAAAAAGTAATTTCTGTTGATGTAGATGAAACATTAGTTAAAAATGCGAAATCTAAATTTTCTACCCTTGAGAATCTTGTACTAAAATCTGGTGATGGTTTTAAAAAAAAAGACGTTTTCACTATTTTTGTCTCAAATCTTCCATATTCTAGAAGTAAAGATGCAATAGAATGGTTGGCAAAAACATCTTTTTCACATGGTGTAATAATGGTTCAAAAAGAATTTGCAGAAAAACTCTTGGCAAAGTCTTCAAAGAACAGAAAAGCTATTAGTATAATTGCAAATCATGCGTTTAAAATCACACTTTTATCCAAAGTAGGAAAAAATAATTTTTCACCTCCTCCAAAAATTGATTCTGTAATTCTTAAAATAGTGAAAAAAAATAAAATGTCAAAAGATCTTATTCAAACAATAAATAAAATATTTTCATATAGAAGGAAAACTGTGAAAAATATTTTAAAACAATTCAATATCGAAAGTGTAATAGATAAACGAGTAGACGATCTTTCTGGAGATGAAATAATTAATCTTGCAAACAAAATCCTTGAAAAATGATGAATATCCTCCTTCTGAGGATACCTTTTTCATTGTAGAGAATATTGAAAATGAAAAAGGAAATTATGCGTTAGATGTTGGGAGTGGTTCTGGATATTTGACAAAATTACTTGCTGAAAATTTTTCTTTTGTAGTTGGAACCGATATTAATTTTGATGTATTAAAAAACCAAACATACAAAACAGAAAATTTGGTTTGTTGCAGTGGATCAGAAGCGTTAAAAATAAAATTTAATTTTATTGTATGTAATTTACCATATCTTGCTACTGACAAAATCATAGATGTTGCAACAGACGGTGGTGCAGAAGGATTTGAAATTCCTAAAAAAATATTTGACTCTGTAGTTTGCAATATGGCTGAAAATGGAAAATTTGTATTTGTGACATCATCGTTATCTAATTACCAAAAACTAATAGATTATGCTCAAAAATTAGGCTTGAAAACACGAATTATGGCAAAAAAGAAATTATTTTTTGAAGAATTAATTCTTGTAGAAACTACTTGGTGATTACTTTCTTAGTTTTTCTTTGGCATATGTGATAATTGCATCAGTCATTTGAGTAGTGGATGCATCACCACCGATATCCCATGTTACTGCTTTTCCTTCATTGATTACTTGTTCAGTTGCAGCAAAAATAGCATCTCTTACTTCTCTTTCACCCATATAATCTGCCATCCATGCACCTGATAAAACAGTAGCAGTTGGATTTACTTTATTTTGTCCTGCAAATTGTGGGGCACTTCCATGTGCTGCTTCAAACATTGCATAATTATCTCCGATATTTGCAGAATAAATTAATCCAATTGATCCTACAAGGGCTGATGCCAATTCTGAAATAATATCCATAAATAAATTGGTACTGACTAATACTGCACCATCAAATTGTTCAGTTGCTATCACCATTTGTTGTGCCATGTTGTCTATGTAAATTTCAGATAATTCAATTCCTGTTCCTTCTACTGCTTTTTGTGTTTCATCCCAAAAAATCCCATCTGTTTGTTTTAGAATATTTCTTTTTGTAATTGCAACCATTTTTTTCATATTGAATCTATTTGCCCAATCCACTGCAGAATTAACTAATCTTCTACTTCCTTGTCTTGTAATCTTTCTAATTGCAATTGCTGCATCATCTGTAATTTTTGCTTCAACTCCTGTGTACAATCCTTCAGTAGCTTCTCTGAAACAAACACAATCCAGTTTTCTATTAGGAGTTAATCTATCATAAGTTTTAGTTGGTCTAATATTTGCATAAAGATCAAATTTTTGACGTAGTGTAACTGCAACGCTTCTAGGTGCACCTGGAACTGGAATTGTCGTAGTTGGACCTTTAAAACAACAGTCTGCTTCTTCCAATGTTTTCATGGTTGAATCAGGAATGTATGATGCATCTTTTCTGCCATTTTTATCCCATTGTTCTGAGCCTGCTTCGCATAGAATTAGCTCTGATTGAAAGTTACATTCCTTTAGAACTCTAAGCATTGAATCTACAACTTCAGGTCCAATACCATCCCCTTTCATTACAGCGGCTTTTTTACTCAAAACTGCAGATTTTTGAGGTGTTTATTATTTAATTCTACCTTGTCATTGAGAAATATTTTCTAGATATTTCATATGGCGATGATTAAATACCTAATTTAATAAATAATATTTAATGCAGATTGTTCAAATCTCTGATCTACATGTTGGTTCTCAATTTTTACAAGAAAAATTTGATATTTTAGTTGATGAAATAAATGAACTAAATCCAGATGTCATTATAGTTACTGGTGACTTGACAAATGAAGGGTTGATGAAAGAATATGAAAAATGTAAATCCCTTTTAGCAAAATTCAACACAAAAAAAATTATCACTATTAGTGGAAATCATGATTATAGAAACACAGGTTATCTGTTATTCAAAAAATTTTTTCCATTTGAAACTGTAAATGAGTTAGGTGATGATGTTGTACTAGTTACAGTTGGAACTGCTAGACCTGATAGAAATGAAGGAGAAGTTGGATATCGGCAAAACTTGTGGTTGGAGAGAACTATGAAAAAATACAAAGACAAGGTAAAGATTGTTGCAATGCATCATCATTTGATTGCCATTCCTGACACTGGTTCTGATCAACTAACCGTTGTTGATGCAGGTGATGTACTTCGAACAGTTTTGGATTCTAAAGTTGATGTAGTACTATGTGGACATAAGCATAGACCATGGGCTTGGAATTTTAGATCTCTCACTGTTGTGAATGCTGGAACAGCTACCTCTGAACGGGTGAGAGGATTTTTTGAAAATACTTACAATATTCTTACAATTTCTAACAAAAAAGTTCAGGTTGATCTCAAAATTGTTGGTGGAAAAAGACTACCAATTGATGAAATTGTGAATAATTACAGTCAATTTGCCGACGAGTGAATTTATTTACAGATAACTTCTAGGGCTCTTTATGCGGGGGTCGCCTAGCCTGGTAGGGCGTAGGATTGCTAATCCTATGTCCGCAAGGACACGGGGGTTCAAATCCCCCTCCCCGCGCCATTAAAACTTAATAGACCGATTCAAGAAGTTTTTTCATGGGACGAAGAAAAACACAAAAAATTATTCGTACTGGTCCAAAAAATGCCACTACTGGAATGTGTCCTGTTTGTAAGACAATTGGTAAAATTTTCATTCTTGGCTCACCTGGTGAAGAGCGAGCAAAATGTGAGAAATGCAGACAAGAATTTGAATTATAGTTCAAAAAGCTAACCTGCCCATCAAGATTTTTACCCATAACTTTTTAAGACAAATTTTTGCTGATAGATAATTATGAGTTCAGAAGCTGAAACCATCTATGAGAGAGTTGCAAAACTTGAAGATGAAATTGCATTGCTCAGAAGTGAAGTCGATATTCTAAAACAAGCATTAAGAAACAAAATTGCTCGTCATGAAATATCTATGATCAAGAAAGGAACAGATGTAGATTCTATCATTGATTAATTTTTTGTCTTTATACTTCTAATCAATTCTAAAATAAAATCCACATCTTCTGCATTTGGATTAATTTCTAAATATTTATTCAAATATTTTAAAGCAGTTTCAGAATTTTGTAATCTCTCTTCTATGATTCCTTTATCTCTTATGTCTTCAGGAGATTCTGGTTCAATTGCTAGAACCATGTTTACACAGCGTAGTGCTTTGTCATAAACAAATGATTGTACATATGAATTTTTTAAATTCCGCGTCAGACGAATTAGAATTTGCTCTGATTTTACTTCGTCTAGAAATTCTGGTTGAAATTCCAATTGGCCTCCATAATTTGCATCCAGAATATCTTGCAAGTCATCAACATCAAGTAAACGTCCATCATAAAATGGATCTAAAATCATTTCTTCATTATATTTTACCAAGATATGGCTAGGGAACCCAACAATCTTTAGATCTAATCCTACAAATTTTGCAATCTCTGCATAAAGAATTGAAATGGTGATGGGGAGTCCTGTTTTTTTGTCAATCACTTCATTTAGGAAATTATTTTTTGGATTATAGTAATCATCATCATCCCCACTAAAACCTAAATTTTCAAAAAGATGTTCATTTAACATTGAAATCAAATATGTTGGATTTTTGACATCGCTGATTGATTCTTTAAGAGATTTCCCTATTCGATTAATTTTTTTAACATATTCATCTACATCAAGATCTGGATATTCTAAAATCTGTGCAAATTTTAGACATTTCTCTACCAAGTTAAAATTTGGATTATTTACAAATGAAAGCCATTCTGCAACTAGCGGATCAAATTTTTCTTCCAATTATTACAAACTCAGTTTTTTGAGATATAATTGAGGATCTTTAAGTTCTCTAGTATTTGGAGGAATTTCTATCATTTTTTTGAAGGTGTCTTTGCCAAGTTTTTCATATACTATTTTTGTAAAGTCTTTGCCCATACTCTTCCTGACTTGATATGCTGAAAAATCAGTTCCCATAAACGTAGAAAGATAATTTTGGAAATCTTGATCATCTTTCAAGATATTTTCAATTGCAAATGCTGCCATTCCTTCCATTGCAGTAAATGCTGCATGGTGCTGTTGAATAGGAACAAGCCATTTCTTGTAAATTTCTAAAAGCTCTGGAATTGATTCTCCTATTTTTGGGTCTATCTCTACATGAGTAAATGTCATGACGTCAGGACCGATTTGCTCAATTAGGAAATGATCTGGGTTCAAAAAGAAAAATAAATTTGCTTTTTTTGCAAATGGAAAATCATCTGGAACTGCTTGTAATTGACAATATTCTGATAATTTGTTTACTGTTTCAGTATCTAGAGATAAGATTATTTTTGCCAATTCTTCATTTATTTTGTTTACTTCTGTTGCAGCATTTTTGTTTACTTGTTGGAGATTCTTTTGTGCAGAATGAATCAATTCTTCTAGAACAGTCATTTTTACTGCACCAAGATATCCTGAATTTACATTTTCAAATCTTGATTCATAGGGTTCTCCTTGTTTATGCAAAATAATTTGCGGATATCTCGATAAAATGAATTTGTTTAAATAAATAACTGAATCAAGATAATCGCCATACGTTGTTGTAATTTTAGAAATGTATTGAATTGCATATGTTGAATACACTAAATATTTTGCAGTATCTTGTTGCATTAACTGTGCAATTTTTGTAAGATCTTCTTTTGCAACTGCATTAAATAATTCAGTAACAAATTCTTTTGATTCACTATCTGCAAACACTTTGTTGCCTTTAATTTTTTTTAACTCACTTAATTCTGGGAATTTTAATACAATATCTTCTGGGACTTTGACTCCAAGAAACTCTTCAACTTTATTTTTAAAATCCGGCAATACTGAATTTGCAATTTCATCTAACTCTTTGAATTGTACTTTGTTTGCAATGTCGTCATTAGCTTTTACAGCTAATTCGATAATTTCTTTTTCTTCATCTAATTCTACTGATAATTGCCCAAATAGTGCCTCTGCAAACTCTTGAAATTCTCCCAATTTGCATAAAATCTAGGAATACTCCATTTAAGATTAACTTGTTTTTCTTATCCAATAAATTATTAATTCAAAAATTACTGTTATGATATCTGAAAATGTTAGAATCCAGTCTTGAATTTTTAAGGTGTGTTAGATGTTGCTCAAAATTAGAATTAATTGTATTCAAGTCTGAAAGAGAAATCTTAGAGGGGATGCTGGAATGCAAAAAATGTAATTCAAAATATCCAATAATTGAAAAAATTCCCATCATGTGGGATAATTTTTCAAAATACCTTTCTTTACGAAAAAAATTGGGTGGACAAATTTATGGATTAATTGAAAATTCCACACTAAAGCAATTTTGTAAAATATCCTTATCAAATGTTAAAAAAATTGACGATGATAGAACTGATCTAGAAGAACGATGGTCTAAAATCTATCAAAACAGTAAATCTTCAAAATTTTACTCTCATATGAAAAAAAGCATTGATTTTGTTAAAAAATCAAATCTTGTTTTAGAATATGGCTGTTCAATTGGAATCATGACTTCATTTTTAGCTCAATCGCATGATATGGTATTTGGAATTGATAGATCCTTTACAGCATTAAGAATTGCAAAAAAATTATACAAAAATAATCTTGATTATGTTGTTGCTGATTTTTTATCGCCCGTGTTTGGTAAATCTAAATTTGATCTTGTTTTAGCTTTGAATGTTTTAGAATTGGTGGAACCTTTGAAATTATTAAATTATATTTCAAAACAGATTGATACTGGACATTTCATTATAACTGACCCATATGATTTTGATCGAGGTATTAACTCTGTCAAAAATCCCCTTAATGAAAAATCTTTACGTACAAATCTTGAAAAATTTGGATTTAAAATTGCATCTAAAACTAAATCTCCTTCTCATATTACATGGGAATTGAAACTCAATCCACGTGCCAAATTGAACTATGATGTAGACTTGATAATTTGTAAAAAATAGAAATGCCACTCATAAAATCACATTTCTACTTTGGTATTTTTTGATTGTTCTTTTAATTTCTTGAGAAATTCATTAGTTTTGAGTTTTAACTCTATCATGATTTCTTGCTCTGTATCTTTTAGCTCTTTTTTTGAATCCGTATCCATAACCCTACATACCTTTTTCAGGACTTGCTTTGGAATCTATTTAAGAAATTGTCTTGTTTTACTTCAACAAACAGTTTATTCTAAATCAGATCTTTCCAAATTCCTTGAAAACCATCACTTGGCACTACCGAAACAATTTTGATTTTCCCCAATGGGATTAGATTTTGTTTCTTGTCATAGTATGTGAATTCACCTTCTTTATCTGGATAGATGGTTATAGTATCTTGTTGACCTGGTTCTAATAATTCGGTTTGAACGTTAAATCCATCAATGTAAAGTCTATGAAATGTTGTTCCATTATTAATTACAGTTAGAATATACGCAAATGATGTACGTGATAATAAAGTTGGATTTGTGTCTCCTTTCACTCCTTTAATTCCTCTGACTTGAGTTTCTCCGTCAATGTCTTCAAAAACTATTGTTTGTTCTACTGTTTCTGCCCAAAAAATTTCAACATGTCTTACATTTCCCTGCCCTACAAATCCTACCATGGCAGCTAATCCTATCATGCCTGCTATCATGGCTGAAATTACCAAAATTTTGTCATTTGACTTCAATTCTATACTATGACATGTATTTTCTCCTTTAAGAAATAGATGAGATTTTGCAGTATTGAGAATCTAGTCGTTTCTTTCTTTATTTTTTGTATTATCTCTAATTGAATCATACATTGCAAGGAATTGTTCAGGTTCATTTTGTCTATAATTTTTTTCAAGACTTTGAATTTCTTTATGAGTTAATCTCTCCCCTTTGAAATCATAATATTCTTTGATTATTTCTGAAGGTGTTTTTTTGATGTTGTATTTTTGAAGTGTCTGATTAACAGATCTTTTTGCAAGTATGTCTCGTAGCACAAATTTGTGAATTAGATAAGAAGATAATCCGACAATTGTAACTATAAGAATTGGTATTATGATAATTGCTGCCATCTGACTAAGGCTTTACTGGAATTTGTATAAATGGTGTTCCCCCCTCGCCTACGACTAGAGGAAGTTTTCCATCCCATGCTTGAGTCTTTAACCAATCAAGATAATTTGGATTCTCTGCTAATGCTTTGTTGATTATGGCAATTGCTTCAGCCTCACCTCTGGCTTCTGCAATGTTTGCGTTTGCTAAACCTATGGCGTTTGCTTCTGCTTGTCTAGCTTCAACTTCAATCCTTTTCAAGTCATTTTCTGCTCTAAGTGCATTTTGTTCTGCCTCTACTTTAGATTCAATTGCAGATGCAAATAATGCCGAGAATTCAAAATCTGTAATTGAAATTACTTCTGTTACAACATTAAATTGATTTAATCTCTCTCTAATTGAAAATTCTATATCTTGTTTCACTAGGGGTCTTTTTGTAATTAATTCTTCAGCATTATAATTTGCAGTGACTTGTTTTACAGTTTCTTCTATAGCTGGCTGAATTACTCTATTTTCATAATCAAGTCCTAGATTTTTGTATAAATTGTGGACTTGTTCTTTATCTGGATGATAGTTGACTGTAACTGTAGTTTCTACTGTTTGCAAATCTCTTGATGCACTTCTAGCTTCACTTGCATATTTGAGAGTACGAACCTCGATGTTAATTACTTCATCTTGGAAAGGAATTACAAAATGTATTCCTTCTTCAAGTGGTGGTTTAGTAAGATCAACTGCATTCCAATGTAGTAGCACTCCTCTATGACCTGCATCAACTATTTTTACAGAAGCTGATGCCACAACACCGATAATAATTAAAAGAAGAATTGCAATTAGAACTGCCTTCATTGGGCCCATGTTTACATTAACTTTAGGAGATTGATACTTCGACACTATTTCTAGTACCTATCTTCTACTATTATACCAATCTACTGAGGGTTAGTCCGTACTAAGTTTACTCTTAACAAATTTATGCTATTCATGCATGAGATAACTAATGGCAGATCCTAATTTTTCTTGGATATACATCGTAATTTTCTTAGCAATTCCACTAGCAAGAATTATTCCTCGCCTTTTAGCAAAAAAAGGAATAGGGAAAAGTTTCATTCCACAACAACAAAAACAATTTGAATCTGCTTCTTCAGACTCTATTCCCGAACAACAAGCAGAATCATTTGAATCTAGAATGGATACTTCAAAACCTCAATCTAAAAATGAACTTGTTTTAGGAGCATTAAATCGAGGATCACATTCCTTTGAAAAAATTCAAAAGAATACTGGATTGGATAGTCAAGATCTTGATTCAATCTTAGAAGATTTAGAAAAAAATGGATTACTAAAAGTAGTTCAGAAACAAGGATTGTTTGGTCCTAAAACAGAATTATATCCTACTGATAAAGGGTTTAAGGAATATTATTCATAGAGTCCTCTTTTTTGGATAGTCTATGTGCCAAGTGGCTGTTTCACAAATCTATCGATGGAAATTCAAGTTGAGTTGATTCTAAATCAAATCAGCTAGTTATTTGAAAAAAGAACAGAGTCAATTTAGAACTAGTTGATAAGGAAATCAACACTAGATACGTCATGATTGAATGGATATTTCCACTATATCATTTTGCAGAATATGCTGCATATGGTATATTGACTAAGATGAAAAGACCAAGACAAGCACATAGAAATTATGAGTTTGACAAAGAAATACTGGAATGGTACAAGTAATGAGGTCTATGGCATGGGAAACTGCTGAATAGTAGAGAAGATTCAAGCCATAACTGAATCACCCATTCTAGATTTGTAGATATCAAAACGGCAAGATCTTAAATGATATGAAGAGGCAATGGTATCATGAGTGACAATTCCAAGTCAAATGACATAAATCAAAAAGATAATGACATTTCAGTTTGTGATGTATTAAAAATAGATACCTCGAGAATAATAAAAAAATTAGAGTCACAGACACCTGCAATATTTCAAAACTATTCAAATCTATATACGCAGTATTTGCACATGTGGGATGATCTATTTGGAACATGCTATATATCAGAAAAAGAATTTTTTGACAAGCTCAACATTGATCCTGTAATTCTAAAACAAATCAAAGAAAACTCAGAGGTATATACAAACAACTTTCTAGAATTCATAGACATGAATGCAAGGTTCATGGAAGATTATTTTAAAATGAGAAATTCTGCAATAAAATCATACGATAATTTTATGCATACTGTGATGGAATCATACGCCAAGACATTGTCACAATTTAACAAATCAAATAAAAAATAGAACCAAACTCGATCTACTGAGTTTGAGATGCTCGTTTTACGGCTTGCTGATAAACTGATTTTTTCTTATTGGCAGCTTTTTCAGCGGTTCTTAGTGCTTTCTTCAAACTTTTGATCTTGGTGTTTGCCTTTAGTAGTTCTCTTTTTCTTTTGTTTGCTACTAGAGTTGCTCTACGCTTTGCCTTACTAGCTGGTTTTGATCTTCTTACAGTTTTCTTGGCTTTTGCAGTAGTTTTTTTAGCAGTTCGTCTTACAGCACGTTTTTTTGTTGCCATGAGGCATAGAAAAAAATTGAATTCTAAATACTGTGTAGATTAACTATTTTTAAGTAAAGATTGACAAATTAGCCTTGCAATCATATAGAGAGATCAAAGAAGTCACATGCAAAATAAATTCAAAAACTACATTTCTAAAAAATATTCTATGTTGGTAATCTAAAGTAAAAATAAATTTGAATCTTAAATTATACAATAATTTCTCTGTCAAGTTTGCTTAATGCCCATTCAATTATCTCATGTTTTTGATGTGACCATCTATAATGAGATGCAGCATGTTTTTTGTTTGCAGACATTTCTGCATAGGCACATAATTCACAAGATTCTGAGATGTCTGTAAGATGTTTGATGATTTCTTCTCGGTGACCTGCAAGATGAATTTGCCATGATGTCCTAGTGGCAGTAATTTGTTTTGAGTTATCACAGTAAGGACACATGCTTTTGATGTAGGTCATAATGCTCTATTTCGTACTCTTTTGATAATATTAAACCACTTAAAAACAAATTATTTGATTGTATTCTGGGTTTTAATCTCATTTCGTTATAAGTGCAAATCAGGAAAATATATCCAGCATATGCTATATAGGAAAATAATTACAGTAGAACATTGTCTAGTACTAAAATCCCAAACATTGCAGAATTACGAGATATTATCCTAGAGTTACTACGAAAAGAAAAACTTGAAGATTCTCATTATGTTGAACTTTTAGATTATTGTTTAGAAAAATTTGGAGAATTAAATCTGAATAGAAATTATTACGGATACCATAATTTGAGTCATGAACTGGTAGTTACAAACAACACATTACTTGCAGCAAGAGGCTCAGAATTCAAAGAACTTATCTCATCTGAGGATTTCAAACATTTGTTTGTAGCTGCATTATTTCACGATTATGATCCTGACAAAGAACAAGATAAACCTCGTGAAATTGAAGCATCTGAATTTGTAGTATCTGATAATAAACTTCAAATGTTATTCAAGAAAGCAGAAATTGATCCTCATTTAGTTGCTTTACTGATATTGAGAACCACTTATCCGTGGAAATTAAAACGACGTGAATTAGAACCCTTGCTTCGAAATCATTTCTCCCAATCAAAATATTCTGATGATGAAGAAAAGCAGAAACATTATTTGTATTTAGGATGGTTCATGTCTGTCGCAGACAGAATGGGAGCTTATGCTTTAGGAGATTTTCTTGACGCCATTGAACTTGCAAAGAAAAATTCTCATTCTTTAGGATGGGATCCTGAATATTTGATTAGACGTAGTGTTCTCTTTTTTGAAACATTACTAAATGACGAACATGAAATGGCAGACAAAGTCATGCGTTCCATACCAAAAAGTATGAGAAAAAAATTCATGGAAAATGTTATGATGTTTTACAAATTACGTCAAAAAGAACTTGAAGTAAAGGCAGCAATATCTTACGAGCAAATTGAGCTTGTAGCAAATATCGAAAACATAACAGATGATCGTCAATTTGGAGAAATTCTTTTTGATATATTTGATGAATTGCCAGATCCTTTACAGTTCAAAAAAACAACATTTTTTGAATCACTAAACAACCCAAAAACAATTCTTGTGACTTTGAGAGTAGGTTCAGATACAGGAGAAATTATCGGGTTTGCTAAAGGTGCGCCACTTGAAGAATATTCTCTCCCCAAAGATATCAAAGACGAAAACATTGGCAAAAATAACTCTGTATTTTTAGAACCTTTGGCAATCAAGGCAGGTTATTGGGGTCATGGTGGTGGCTCTAAAATGAGAAAAGTGTTTAGAAAATTTGCAAAAGAGAAAAAATATGTCTATTTGACAGGATTGCAATTACGTGAAGTTATTCAAAATAGAATTAATCGTGAAGACAAAATTGAATTTGTTCAGCAATTAGATCCTGAAAAACTAGACTACTATAGAGTAACTCTTTAAAAAATTAAACATACATGATTTTGTAACTGGAAAATTTTCTAAACTTTCTTAATTATTGACTTGAATGAAAATAAAGTCAACTAGTTATTGAATTTCTGATTATTCACAAAATCATTACTCTTTAAATAATAAATCGACAAGTAATGTTATGAGATGTCCAAACTGTGGAAATCAAGCAAGTTGGAGAGATCCTGACTGCAACAAATGTGATTACACACTACACCAAAAAAATTGCAAGGGTAAAGCTTCTGACTGCAAATGCCATGAGATTAATGAACAGGCTTGGAATCAGAAAAAATCTGCCCAGTCTTGATGTAATAGTATAAACCCTAGAAAAAATATAGGAAAATATTATGAAAGTTGCTTTAATCTATAATGAAAATAAGATAGATCCAAATGATGTAATCAATGTTTTTGGAATGACCACAAAAGAACATTACAGTGCAAAAGCTGTTGAAAGAGTTGCTAGAGCATTAGAAAAAGGTGGGCATTCTGTCAAAGTAGTTGAAGGAGATATTCATCTTGCTGATGAATTAAAAGAATTCATGCCAAAAGTAGTTGCTGGTGAAAATCCTGGAATGGTCTTTAACATGGCATATGGTATTCAAGGTCAGAATAGATACACACACATTCCTGCAATGATGGAGATGCTTGGAATTCCATACATTGGTTCAGGTCCCGCCGGTCACGCAATTGTTCAAGATAAAGTGATGACAAAAATTGTTTTGCAGAAAAATAAAATTCCTACTCCTGGTTTTTGGGTATTTAGAACTCCTGAAGATAAACATGATGATTTGATATTCCCTGTAATTGTAAAGCCTAAACTGGAATCTACATCCATGGGAATGGAAGTTGTAGATAATTGGGATGATCTAAGGGCTGCAGTTAAAGTTCAAATTGAAAAATTTCAACAAGATATTTTAGTAGAACAATTCATTTCTGGACGAGAATTTGCTGTAGGGTTGTTGGGAAATAAACCTAACATAGAAGTTCTTCCAATAGTCGAAATTAATCTGGATCATCCTGATCAAATACAAACTATTACTGATAAAAAGAAAAAAGGTGGAGTCGAAAAAACATGTCCTGCAAAATTATCCAAAGAAAAAGAAGCTGAGATGAAACAAATGTGCATAGATGCATTTTCAGCTTTAGGATTAAATGATTACACTAGAGTAGATTTTCGAATGGATAAAGATGAGAATCTTTACATTCTTGAATTAAATTCAATGGCTAGTCTTGGAACAGGTGGTTCCTTTTTTCATGCTGGAAAAACTGCCGGCTATACGTATGAATCTCTAGTCAATAAAATTTTAGATGTTGCAGTAATTCGATACTTTGGCTCTACTAATCAACCTCAAACAGATGAAGTTGATTTGACGCAACCATTACGTGTTGTTGCTAGAACCTATTTGAGAAGCCATTTACAGAGTCTAAAAGAAACTTTGAAAGATTATGTGAATCTAAATACACACGTATACAATCTTGAAAATGTTAATCAATTAGGCTCTAAATTGTCTAAACGATTTGCTCATCTTGGCTTCAGTGAACAAGTTTACAAACAATCTGACGTTGGAGACTTTCGTTATTTTAAAAACCATTCAGATTCTCATAATGATGTTCTATTCATTTCTCACCTTGATACCCATTATGGTCCAAATGACTTGATACCTTATTCTGAAACTGGTGATAAAATTCTAGGTTCAGGTACTGCTGAAAGTAAAGGTGGATTAGTAGTAATGTTGGGTGCATTACACGCATTAAGATTTTCAAAAAAACTCAAAAAAATAAAATGTGCTGTGTTACTTACAACTGATGATAGCTTGGGTGGACGACACAGTAGCACCTTGATTGAAGAAATTTCCAAAAATTCAAAATACATTCTTGGATTAAAATCTGGCAGTGTAGATGGCGGAATTATTACAACATGTTATGGCAGAAGTGATTATGAAGTTAGATTTACTTCTACAGGTGATGAATCAAATTCCAATATTCATGGTATAATACCTGTGTTAGCAAAAAAATTAGCTGCACTTGATAAAATCTCAAGAGATGAAAAAAACTATAGATTGAGTACCACGGCTGTTGTAGCTCAAGGTTCTCATGGTCATACTCCAAATTATGCCACAATTTCACTAACTTGCAGTTACAAAACAGAAAAGCTCGGAGCATTACTAGATTCAAAAATTAAAACTGTTATGAAAAAACGAGAAAGTAATTCTAAAAAGTTAGATGTCGCAGTAAACAAAATTCAAACTAGGCGTCCTGTATTGGAGGAACCATCTGATACCAAATTCTACAAATTAGTAGAAGATTTAGCTAAAAAACATGAAATCAAAATTAAAAAACATTCTCAATTGCTATCTTCTGACATAAGTAATGTTCCAATTAGACTTCCTGCATTGGATGGATTTGGACCACTAGGGAATCATTATCGTACATCTAAAGAATACATTCTTCATGATAGCATCATAGAACGATCTGCATTACTGGCATCTGTTATCTTTAGGTGTGCTCAGAAATGAGTTTAGAATACGAACTAGCCGCACTTGCTGCATTAATCGGTCTTTCAGGATTTTTTAGTGGTTTAGAAGTTGCACTTGTAGGTACTAGCCAAGCAACAATAGAGCGATTAGTAAAGGAGAAAGTTAAAGGTGCCAAGACACTTCAAAAATTACATTCCAATCCTGGTTGGATGATGTCAAGTGTAAATCTTGGAAATAATTTAGTAAATATTGGATCCTCTGCATTGGCTACAGTTGTTGCAATAAAACTATTTGGTGATAGTGGATTAGGAATTGCAGTAGGAATAATGACATTTTTGATTATTATTTTTGGTGAAGTTACTCCTAAAACATATTGTAATGCAAATGCTACAAAAGTTGCGCTAAGATGTAGTGGCATACTGTTAACTTTCAGCTATGTACTTTATCCAGTAGTTTGGGTATTAGAAAGAATTACTAGAGGTATCATAAAACTTACTGGCAGTGGTTATCGTCCACCAGCATTAACTGGTGAGGAAATCAAAGGAATTATTGATCAAGGTCACAGAGATGAAGCATTAGAAAAATCTGAACGAGATATGCTTCACAGTGCATTAGAATTTGATGACAACATAATAAGATCTGTGATGACTCCACGAACTAAGATGTTTAGCTTACAAGGTGATGTGGAATTATTTGATGCTGCAGATACAATTCATCAAAGTGGACATTCAAGAATTCCAATTTATGGAAAAAATTATGATGATATAATTGGAATTTTACATGTAAGAGATTTACTAAAGCATCTAAAAGATAGTGAATTATCCAAGAAGAAAATTAAAGATTTTGTACGTGAGCCCATCTATGTCTCACAGGAGAAAAAAATGAGCACTCTTCTCAAAGAAATGCAATTTAAAAATACACACATGGCAATAGTTGTAGATGAATTTAATGGTGTAGAAGGAATCGTAACTATGGAAGATCTTATTGAAGAGATAGTAGGTGAAATTCATGATGAGACAGATCCTGATATTGAATTATTTAAAAAAATTGATGAGAATACAATAATGACTGATGGGGATATTGAGATAGATGAGATTAACAAAATATTCCAATCCAATATTCAGTATTCTGATGACTATTCCACATTAAATGGCCTGTTGCATGAAAAACTCCATGATATCCCCAAAGTTGGCGATGTTGTGAAAATTAGCTCTCTATCAATAAAAATCGAGCAAGTAGAAAAAAACAAGCCTACATCTATTAAAATTCAGCGAATTTTAGATGAGGAGTAACTAAATTGAGAGACACCGTTGGAATAGTTATCAATAGACTCGTCTATGGATTCACTTTTGCTTTTTTGTATCAAATTGTTATTGGAATTGCTACATCATTACTTTCTTTACCTTTGACAGGAAACATTCAAGATTTAATATCTGGAGTTGAACAAATTGAATCTCAACAGGGTCCTTGGCTTGTAGTTTGGTGGATACTATCCACAATCATCATTACCGTGATGGCATTGTTAATAATCCGCTACAAAAAATACCTCTCTCCATACAAAGGTGAAAAAAATATTGAAATTCCTCCAAAAATCACGGCGGTAACTGCAATAATTATTGGCGCTTCTATCTCTTTTCTATTTTTCTTACTTGATACAATTATTGGTTTGATTGTTCAAACTGGTTCTAAAACTGATGTAAGTGCAATTTACCAAGCTGCAATTATTGGCGATTTCACACCGCTAATTGTAAGTATAATTTTCTCAATTATAGCTGGATTCATTATTGTGGGTGTAGCAAGCAAGACATCAAAAGTTAAAGAAATAACAGATGATTTAGGATTACAAAATATTGCTGGTATTATGGGTATTAGAAACAAAACTAAAACTCAGAAAACTACAATATCTGATACAATTGGTCAACGCCCTGGTGCTTTAATCCATGTTGGAGAACAAAAAGTAGATAATGTAACTGTAAATTTAATTGAATATGATTCTGAAAAAATTAATGAAATTACCAATGCTTCATTTGAAGAATGTTTAGAATCTAAAAACAAACCTAATGTTTCATGGGTAAATATAATTGGAGTTCATGATCCAAACGTAATCAAAACTTTTGGAGATAATTTTGGCATTCATTCACTTCATCAATCAAACATTATGAATACCGAGCTAAGACCTTCTGTTGAAATATTTGATGATCATATATTGATAATGTTGAAAATGCCTCACTATGATTCTCAAACAGGAAAATTAGATTTAGAACAAATTTCTATTGTGTTGGCAGAAAACCATCTTTTGACTTTCCAAGAAATTGAGGATGACTTTTTTGATGAGATTAGAAAACGATTAAGAGATAATGCTGGTAGTATTAGAAAACTAAAAAGTGATTATCTTGCTTATTCACTTATTGATGCAATCATTGATAGTTATTTCTTGGTGTTAGAGAAAATTGGTGATCTTACTGAGGATTTAGAAGAAGTATTGATGCAAAATCCTACACCTGAAACAATGCAAACAATTCAAACACTAAAACGTAGAATGATTGCATTAAGAAAAGCAATTTGGCCTGGACGAGAAATTATCAATTCGTTGGAGAGGGAATCTACAGTACTGATATCTGATAATACTAGGACGTATCTTCGTGATGTATACAATCATACTATTCAGGTAACTGATTCTATTGAAGGATTACGAGATGTGATTGGAGGTATGCTTGACACTTACCTATCCAGTGTGAGTAATAGAATGAATGAGGTCATGAAAACTTTGACTATAGTTGCAGCAATTTTCATTCCTATTACGTTCATAGCTGGTCTCTATGGAACCAATTTTTCATATGTGCCAGAACTGGAATGGGAGGGCAGTTATTTTGCTATGTTAATTGTAATGGCGATTATATCTGGAGCGATGGTTGCTTGGTTTAAGAAAAAGAGATGGCTATAATCTGTTTGCTGTAAAAAACATGGATTTTTTTGAAATTTTTCAACAAATTGAGGGTAAATTATGACCAACAAGGTAATGCAAAGAACATATGAAATCCTTGAAGGTACAACTAATGATAAAATTACAAAAGCTTTTCAATTTTTCATTATCGGCTTGATTACTGTAAATGTTATTGTAGTAATTATAGAAACAGAAGAGTCTGTTTTAGATGAATACGGTTATCTCTTTACGCCATTTGAAGTGTTTTCTATTATTATTTTTACAGGTGAATACATTGGAAGAATTATAGTTTGTAAACTAAACCCAAAATATAACAATTCAAAGTTTGGAATACTCCGATTCATATTCACTCCAATGATGTTAGTTGATTTAGCTGCAATACTTCCCTTCTTCTTACCATTTGTAGTTACAGATACTCGCTTTATCAGAATAATTCGACTATTGAGATTGTTTAGACTCTTCAAACTTGCAAGATATTCTGATCCAATGCAAACATTGGGACAAGTCTTCAAATCAAAAGCAGGCGATTTGGCAGTTGCATTTTTTATTTTATTTATTGTATTGATTTTTGCATCTAGTTTGATGTATCATGCAGAACATGAAGCACAACCTGAAGTTTTTTCTAGCATCCCTGCATCTATGTGGTGGGGTATAGTTACTCTTACTACAATAGGTTATGGTGATGTTTATCCTATTACGATCCCTGGGAAATTAATTGCTGCAGGAGTTGCAGTAATTGGAATTGCAGTATATGCAATTCCTACAGGAATTATGGCATCTGCATTTACTGAAGAACTTAGAAAAAAGAAAGCAAAAACTAACAATACATGTCCTCATTGTGGAAAGGATATATCCCACGAATAAGGGAGGTATCAGAAAATGGACATTGAAAAAATAGAGAATTCATTTAAACCAACTTCAAACAAAAAATGTTCTGTTTCAAAAAAAGGAATGGTTTCATCTGCGTTTCCTAATGCTACAAAAGCTGGAGTTGAAATGCTCAAAAAAGGCGGTAATGCTGTAGATGCTGCTTGTGCAACTGCTTTAGCCTTGGGTGTGTGTGAACCACAAGCTTCAGGAATAGGTGGTCAATCTATGGCAATTGTTCATGTGGATGGAAAAACAGTGGCTGTGGATGGTTCTAGTAGGGCTCCTTCATTTGCACATATTTCAAATTTTGCAAGAAAATCGCATGGACTGATAGGATACAAGGCAACCACAGTTCCAAGTACTGTGGCAACTTTGGGATATCTGAATGAAAGATATGGTAGGTTAGATTGGTCAACTATTGTAAAACCTTCTATTCGTATTGCAAGGAGAGGATATAAAATTACAAAATTACAACATGAATTACAAGAAAAACATCTTAAAAATTTCTTTAAAGTTCCATCAAAATCTGGAGCAAAATATTTTCTTAAAGATGGTGTAGTTCCTTACGATGTAGGAGATAACTTCGTTCAGGATGACTTAGCTCATACTTTGAAAGAATTGGCAACATATGGCTATCGCTCATTTTACCATGGATTGATTGCAAAATTAATTGATAAAGATATGAGACTAAATGATGGGTATCTAAGACAAGAAGATCTCTCATTCATTCCACTCCCAATTGAAAGAAAAGTGATTAGTAAAAGATATCGTGGAATTCGTGTGGAGACTGTACCTCCACCTGCAGCTGGTCCTACGATGTTATTGGTATTAATGATGCTTAACAATCTCACAAAAAAATTTCTGAATGCTAGTTCCCCAAAATCATTTCACTTTGTAGCTGAATCCTTTCGTAAAGCATTATTGTATAGAGAACAACGTCGATTTAATCCAAGGACATACCATCAAGTTAATGATAAAACACATCTCAGTAGAAGTTTTGCTAAATCTCTTTCAAAATCTATCCGAGACTCTGTTGATCCTGAACTTCCATTACGAGAATCACTTGATACTGAAGACACTACACATCTTTCAGTAATGGATGATGAAGGAAATGCTGTAGGTATCACTCAATCAATTGAACTAGTTTATGGTTCAAAAGCCGCAGCTGATGGATTGGGATTTTTGTACAACAATTACATGTCTGCATTTGAGTTGAAAAATGCAAATCATCCTTACTATTTACGCCCAAATGCTATCCCTTGGACATCTGTATGTCCATCAATTTTATTTTATAATCATGAACCATGGATTGTTATGGGGACTCCTGGTAGTGCACGTATATTTTCAGTATTGAGCCAGTTTATTTCAAGAATTGTTGATAGAGATAATTCAATAGACCTTGCCATGACTAAGCCAAGGCTTCATTGTGGTGTTGATGGCACAATTAGTTTAGAAGATGACGTTTCTGGTGTTGAAATTATTAAGCATCTTAAAAAAATGGGATACAAAATAGATCTTCGGGAAAGATATTCTTTCTTTTTAGGGGCAATTCATGCTGTCATGAAATGTCAAACAGGTGAAGGATTTCAAGGAGTTGCAGAAGTTCGTCGTGACGGAACTGCAGAAGGATTAGATTGACTAAACTTCCAATATTGTTATCAATACCTCATGGAGGAACAAGAAAACCTTCTGAACTTGAAGGACATTTGTCAATCACAAACAAAGATTTGTTTGATGATTCTGATCCTTTTGTAATTGAACTTTATGATTTAGGAGATAAAGTTCAACGTGTGATTAAAACCAATATAGCAAGAGCCTTTGTGGATCTTAATCGTTCTATAGATGATATGCCTCCAAATAATCCTGACGGATTAATTAAGAGTAAGACGTGTTATGATAAACCCATTTACACAAATGGAAAAGAACCAGATGATTCACTAAAAACAATGCTTATTGAATTGTACTATAACCCATATCACCAGGCAATCCAAAAAAGTCTAGATGAATTAGATTTACAATTATGTTTAGATTGTCATTCCATGGCAGCAACTGCACCTTATTTTTCTCCTGACAAAACACAATCAAAAAGACCATTGTTTTGTATCTCAAATAATGATGGACAAACATCTTCTCAAGAAATGATTGAACTATTAGCTGATTCTATATCCAAATCCTATTTTATTGACAGAGATGACATATCCCTAAATGACCCATTTCATGGTGGCCATATCACGAAAACATATGGAAATAAGCCTCTTCCTTGGATTCAAGTTGAGATGAATAGATCTTTGTATTTGTCATCTCCATGGTTTGATGAAAATACACTTACCGTTGATCCTAATCATCTTCAAAAACTAAACAAGCAATTTGCAAATTCACTTGACCTTTTCTTTTCAAAACTTTGAATGCTAAATTAGAAATCTTGTTAAAAATTTACAATGTTGATTCAAATCTCTTATCTAAATTGTAGTTGATTTAATTCAGATTTAGAACAATTACAAATTATTTCATATACTTCAATAATGAAATTGTTGTATGACAAATGTAGATCCAAGTGCAATTATAGGAAATGGCGTTAAAATGCAAGAAAGTACTGTAATTGAAGGTGGTGCCAAAATAGGAGATAACTGTGTATTGGGAAACAAAGTTGTAATTGAAAAACATGCAGTTATTGGTAATGGTGTTACCATGGATGATGGTTGTGTAATTGAACGAAAAGTCAATGTAGGCAACGATTGTAAATTTGGTAACAAAGTTGTGGTAGAGGGTCATGCAGTCATTGGCAATAATGTCAAAATGGGTGATGATATCATATTAGAAAAAGACACAACTGTATTAGATAATGCAATCATAGAAACTGGAACCGTTTTACCTGCAGGAAAGACATTCCCAGATGGAATCACATCTAAAGCAAAATACCATCCATCCTGACAAAACAAATGTTTCCCATTCTATTTTTATTCAGAATCCTTAGATGATGATAAATTTTTTCAGACAATGAATATTTTAGAGTTAAATAATTCAATATGGATAATTATGTAATGGCTAACATACATTCTACTGCAGTCATTGGCAATAATGTCAAAATGGATGATTCAATTGAGATAGAAAAAGAAGTCCAAGTGAGCGATGATTGTATTTTTGGAAAAAAAGTTTTCATTGGAAAAAAATCCATAATTGGCAATAAAGTAACATTGGGAGATGGTTGTGTAATTGAAAAAAAATCTACTGTTGGCAATAATTGTATTTTAAGCAACAATACTGTAATTGAAAAGAAGTGTATGGTGGGTAATAATGTCAAAATGGGAGAACATTGTGTAATTGAAAAAAAAGTCAAAATTGAAGATGATTGTATTTTTGGCGATAAAGTAGTTGTTGAAGGAGGAGCAGTAATTGGAAATGTTGTTAAAATAGGCGATGATGTTGTGCTTGAGAAAGATACTGTTGTATTGGATGGAGCAGATATCCCAACAGGTATTGTGCTTTCAGCAGGACATACTTTTCCTGATGGAACAACATCTAAAGCAAAATATTTCAAATCTAAAAAATAATGAAGGGATCTGATCATCCTGATAGGGATGTAATAAAATCCAACATTGACTCAAATACATTTTTCATATGTTCGTTTTTAAATTAGATATTTTCTATGTCAATAAGATATACTGGACAAGTGGCATGCTCTACAATTTTTCTAGAGACGCTTCCTAGACTAAGTAATTTTTTTAACCCTTTGAGTTTTCTACGTTTTGCCATGACTACAAGATCTATATTTTTTTCTTGAATTGTTTTAAGAATTTCTTCAGCTGCATCTCCAGATACAACATTATGCTCAATTACTATGCCTGAATTTTTGTACTCTGCTAATTTTTCAATAAGATTTTTTTCAAAAGATTCTCTCATTGTTTTATTTGCATTTCCAATATCATCAACTAGCTTCTCTCGTTCAGATTGTGATAATGCAAAACTTGGAGGGATTGGAATATCTTCTATAACATGAAGCAAAATAATTTTTGCAGTAGAACTTTTTGCTAAATGGATTGCATGACGAAGTGATTCATCTCCTGCTGGTGTACCTCCATGAGGCACAAGTATGGTCTTATACAATACGTATCATGCCTGTAAATTTGTAAATAAACGGTTTCGTCATTTTTCATATGTGGTTTTTATAAAATCTGATTCAATTATGAACATAACTTTTTCAAATAATGTGATTACCTCTTAAAAAAT
The DNA here is from genome assembly GCF_013407145.1 of Nitrosopumilus cobalaminigenes. Lineage (NCBI taxonomy): Archaea > Thermoproteati > Nitrososphaerota > Nitrososphaeria > Nitrosopumilales > Nitrosopumilaceae > Nitrosopumilus > Nitrosopumilus cobalaminigenes. The sequence continues at coordinate 1,213,444 of NZ_CP026993.1, read as the reverse complement.
CACACATGATATTCATTATTGATTATTACATGATTTTGTAATAAAGAAGACAAAAATGATGTAATAATAACAATGGTGATAAAATCATTCAAATTTCCTACTCCTCAAGTAACTTATCTAGTTAAAAAAAAATTATGGGCTCAAGTTCTATTTGCATTATTTTTAGGATTGATTTTGGGAGTTTTTCTAGGACCTGAAATTGGAATTGTAGACAAAGATACTAGTGGAATTATTACTACTTGGTTGTCTATACCTGCCCATCTTTTTCTCAAAATCATCCAGATGATTATAGTTCCATTAATTTTTGCATCAATAATTAGAGGTTTGTTGTCTGCAGGTACTGTAGAGCAGCTTCGTACTATGGGAATTTCTGTTGCGGCATTTTTTGTTGTAACTACAATTATTGCATTGTGTATTGGTGTCTTTGTAGCTTCTACTATTGAACCTGGAAGTTTTGTTGACAGTGAATCTATGTTAGAGAGTTTAGAAATTGATACAACTGTACCTTTAGTGGAAAATGTAGAATTTAATTTCCTAGATATTCCTGAACACATAATTGGCATAATTCCAAGTAATCCTCTAACTTCTTTCATGTCTGGAGAGATGTTGAGTATAATCATTTTTGCATTGTTTATCGCAGTTGCCATGATATCACTACCAAAGAAAAAATCTGAACCGATAGTGGAGATATTGGAATCTGTTCAGGAATTAACCATGAAGGTTGTATCTTGGGCAATGAGATTGGCACCTTTTGCGGCGTTTGGATTAATGGCAGATATTGTTTCTAAAGTAGGACTTGATGCATTAGTAGGACTTGGCACATACATGGGCACAGTTGTAATTGGTCTTTTCATAATGATGTTAGTTTACATAATAATTATCAAAATATTTACAAACAAACCTCTAATCTCTACATTAAAAATGATGAAGGATCCTCTGTTACTTGCATTTTCAACTTCTAGTTCTGCAGCAGTAATGCCAGTTTCTTTAAAAACAGCAGAAGAAAAGATGAAAATTAAACCAGCAGTTTCACAATTTGTAATCCCTCTTGGTGCCACTATTAACATGAATGGTACTGCACTTTATCAAATAGTAGCAGTATTCTTCCTTGCTCAATTATTCAATATAGAACTGGCCCCGACAACAATCATTTTAATTGCTGTCACTGCTCTTATGGCATCAGTTGGTGCCCCTTCAGCTCCTGGAGCAGGTATTGTAATTCTCTCTTCTATTCTCTTAGCATCTGGAGTACCTGTAATAGGAATTGTTTTGTTATTGGGAGTAGATCGAATTTTAGACATGACTAGAACAATGGTTAACGTGGGGGGAGATCTTACAGCATGTTTATTCTTTGACAAGAGAATAAAAACTGAAGAACCTATAGAAAAGAAATAACTTAATTTTAAATTAAAACTGGTGTTACTATGATTACTCATACAACTATCTTTTTAATTGATTTTTCAAGTAGAATATTTATCAGGTTCTAATACCAAATTAAATTTGTGGGGAAAATTTGGATAACGATTCTGTAAAAGACATTGCAAAACAAGGTGTAACAAATCTCCTATCTCCTAAAACTCCAAGTATTGTAGATATGATGATGGGGCGAGGAACTGAGAAAATTATTGACTCTGATACATTAATTGAAGAAATTCAAGTTCGAGTTTCAAAATCTCTTAATGGTGATTCTGCATACTCTACTGTAACAGAAGATTCTGAACAATTTTTGAGAAAAAGAGTATTGCAAAGCTTGCCTATGGCAGTAATATTCATTGATCTTGTAGGCTCAACATCTATGATTCTAAATTTACCCAAGGAAAAACTAGCAACTATCTTTACTACTTTTGCTCAGGAGATGGCTTATGTGATTAAACGTCATGATGGATTTGTGTTAAAATTTGTAGGTGATGCGGTAATAGGTTATTTTGTTGCTGAAGAATTGTCTGTCTCTGTTGCAAGCAGAGCAGTTACATGTGCTGAATCTATGCTGAAAGTTCTTAAAGTTGGAATTAATCCTATTTTGAAAAATAATATTTTGCCTGAATTAAAAGTAAAAATTGGAATAGATTATGGAGAAAATACTATTGTGCGATACGGTGATGATTTACAAGATGCTCATGTGGATATTTTAGGAGCCTCTGTTAGCATGGCAGCTAAAATACAAAATTTGTCTAATCCTGATCAAATTACGATAGGAAATGATATTTATAAAAAAATTCATCCTTCAATTCAAGAATATTTTATTCATTTAGATTTAGATGAAACCCAGTGGAATTATAAATCTGCAACAACTGGAAAGGTATATCCTGTTTATGCCTATGTTGGGAAATAAAATATTTCAAATCATAAAAATTTTTTATAACCTTCTATGAAATTGATAATGTGAAATTTCAAACGATAGAACCATCCTATACATCAAAAGATGGATGTAGATTAGTTTGGCAAGGTGTTGATGAAGATGATACTGATGTAGTTATTCTAAACAAGAAGGAACTTGAAAACCTTGTTGATATTTTTGCAAAAAATAGTACTGGTGATGTTGAACTAGAAGATCAATCCAGTATAATTCGAGTAAATTCTGATGTCACTCAGTTTACATTAACAAATCATCGCCTTCTTGAAGCTAAGACAAATGATCTTCAAGAAAAAGTCTTAGATTTTGCCAAGATTCCTCATGAACCTCAATACGTGTATGTGGGTACCAAAGAATTCTATCCTTCTGTATGGATTCGTGATGACGAAAAATCATTAAAAGATGTGCCTGGTAAATCGCCAAAAGTTTCTCTTATTCAAGCAATCTTATCTTCTGAGCCTGAAAAAATTCGCCAAGACCTTTCACCCACTGACTTATTTCGTGTTTTTGCAACTAGACGTTCAACACGAAAATTTGAAAAAACTAAAGTTGAAGATTGGAAAGTTGATAAAATATTATCTGCAGCAGATGTAGCTCCCACTGCTGGAAATTTTCAAGGATTTCAAGTATTTTTAATAAAAAATAAGGATACAAAACAAGCACTGGTAGAAGCTGCAAATAAACAACCGTATGTTAATGCCCCGATAGTTTTAGTTTTTTGTACAGATCCTTCTAGAGTAAAACTAAAGTTTCCTCCAGAAATTTTGGAGAAATTTTCATTACAAGATGCAACTATTGCAGCTACATTTTCACTACTTGCAGCATCTGGTGTTGGACTAAGCACAATTTGGATTGGAATGTTTGATGAAGAAAAAGTAAAAACTATTTTAGGAACAGACCTTAAACCCTCATCTATTCTCTGTATTGGTTACCCTGACAAGAAAAAACCTCCTAAATCAAGAAGAAAACTAAAAGAACTAATCAAAGTTATAGAATAAAAAAATTATAATTGTTGAATTAGATTTTATTATTCCTCTGTTTCACCAAACATTTTTTTCTTTTAATCGATAGTGACTCCTTATTGGATACATCTGAGTATGAATCAGATTCAAATAACTTTGATGGTGTATTGATCATTTGAATGTGTCCAGTAACTCTTGCTCAAATTGTAATTCTGCTCTTTTCCTTTTGAAAAAATTTTCAAGAAGAAATTTTCTCAATCCCAATCCTCACCAAATCCGAGAGACAATCCTCTGAAATCTTCCCAAGAATACTCTTGAATTGATTTGTTTCTTCTGTTTGGAAGTTTTTCCCTTTCTCTTACTGGTATGCTTTCAACCAGGATACTTTGTGGCTCAGGTTGCCTATTCTCTGCTCTGATGAGCATTTGAGTTGTGTTCATGAACAAATAAAATAGAATTTTGTTATTAAAATAGAATATTTTTGATTAGATTTGAATTAAAATAAACTAGTTATTTTAATGGTGTAATTAGTCATTTGGTTGCCTTAGCAGGCATATATAGTCAACTGGATTAATTCTACTATGGGCTTATCTCCTACTAGTCTGATTGGTTTGAGAATATTTTCACCTATTTCGCTCAAAAATAGAACTCTGGAATTTTTTGAATTTATGAGATATGAAACAAAGTCTTTTCGAGATGAAACAGTATTATCAAAAGAACAACTGTTTGTTCTTCTCCCTAAAAGCTTAAAAATTAAACAAGTTTCAAAAATTAAAAAATCTGAATTGATTGAACAGTTTGAACTTTTTTTAAAAGAATTGGATACAGTTCTGTACATCAAAAATTCCAAAGATGAAATTTCTGATATTAAATGGAAAAGAATTGACAGTTTTTGTGGATTATTAAGATTAATTGAAAGAAGTGATGAAAGAAAAATCAGATGGGCATTGTATCATATTTTTGCTAAAAATAATCTAAAAATTACTACTAACAAATTAACTGATCTTTTACAAGATTTCAAAATTAAAAATCTTGAAAAAATTCTTATAAAAATATTAAAAACTGAAACTCTCTCTGGACTTAATGCAAATTATGATGGAAAAATATTTGTAATTAATCATGAAAGAGATGATAAGGTTGTACCCCATTATTTAGCTGATGCTATTGATGAACCATCTAGACGTTCCCCTGGGGAATTAGAAGAAGAAATTTTAGAATTAATTGATGAGGGTTCTTATTCTAATCAGGAAATTTCTCAAGCATTATTAATTGATGAAGGTCTTGTTTCCAGAACTATTGGAAAGCTACGTGAACAAGATAAAATAGTTCTTTCTAGTTTTGGTCAAAGAGGAACTAGATATTTCACAACAAATTGTGATAATTGCCCATTTGGAACAACAAAGGCATCATGTAGAAAAGAAGCAATTTCATTTATTGTAGAAGCATTCATGCATGATTTTAACTTGGATCTTTCTTCAACTGATTTTGACTCTGTAGATGCTAATCAAGCTATTCTAAAAATTAAAAGAATTGTAATGAATGCCAGAAAAGAAAAAAATACAAAGCTTGAGAGAAATCTAAGTGAAAATCTTGCATCATTACTTTCCAAAGTTGTTGACAAATTTACCGAAATTGAGACTCCTGATAAAAAAATCACTTTGCCTGAAATCAAAATGAATGTGACTGCAGATATGTCTAAATTGCCACTATTGTACCAATTAGGACTCAAAAAAGGTGCTCAGGGTGGTATTCACCTTATGGATGAGATGCTTCATTTAGCCTCAAAATCAATTAAAAAAGAAGATAGAACAAAAATCAAAAAACATGCTCTTATGGAATCCAATAAATTTCTAAAAAATATTGGACTTGATCAAAAAGAGTCAAATTGATTTTATTCTGAATTAAATCGTACACTGATAATGTTTTTTAATGATGAAAAAACGGTAGATGCTATATGAATAAAACTTCCATTTTTGCAATAATTTTAGGCGTAGTATTAATTTCAGGAACATTACCTACTCAATCATTTGCTGATGTTATTAGTCCTAGACAACAAATGAAATTAGATTTTACAGCAGAACAAGTAATTTGTGCAGAAGGCTTTGTAAAAATTACTAAAAACTCTTCAAACAAAGTCTCATGCGTAAAACCTTCTACTGCTGAAAAACTTGCAGAAAATGGATGGGCAAAACAACTTTCTGAGAAAAAATTAGAGGAAATCAAAAATAAGAAACTGAAGAAAGGTGAATCTGCTGGAACTATTACAAAAATTGCAACTTTGAAACAACAAGGTCAAGCCAGCACAGGAGCAAAAGCCAGCATTGGTGGATATTCCTATATCTTTGAAGCTTGTGGAACTACCAAATTAGTTAAAGCCCCTGAGATTTATGTTACTTCTGATAGTGATACAAAAAGTGTGAAATTGGGAAGTCCTCTAAAAGCCGGATCTTGTTATACTAGTTCTGTAATAATCAAAGCTGCAGATCCTAATTCAATTTCTGCCAAACTCCTTAACAAAGGCGGTGTAACAGAAAAAATCTCATCCCTTGAAACTCAAATTGCAGATTTAAAAAGTAAAATTAGTGAAGCAAAACAAAAACTACCAAACAAAAACGATAAAACAATAATTCCTGAAAATACTAGCGAAATCGTATCTATGAAAAAAGAATTGAAAGAACTACAGAATCAACTTCAAAGATATAAGATGGTATTATACGTGCCTCCAAATGTTAAAGCATCAAAAATTGATTTACCAAAATCTCTTACTGGAAAGCCTTTAGATGGAATGACTTCTGACCTAGTCTCTGTTACTGATAGTGTATCTCCAACTGGTTCTAATAATCCAGATCTCAAGAGATTTAATGTCGTTTTTGAAGCTTGTGCTGGAACACAAAGTGTAAGATTGCCAATTATTACAGTAACTTCTGATTCTGATTCAGTAGATGTAAAATTAATTGATAGAATAATTCCAGAGTCTTGCCAAGTTGGTATTACGAGAATTAATGCATTAGATTCTGACTCTATTGCAACATCCATTTCAGGTAATTCTGGAATATCTTCACAAATCCAATCATTGGAAACTCAGTTAAAAGAAATGGAAGAGTCTTTAGCAAATAAAAGAAGCATGTTAGGTGATTTTGTATCTAAAAAACTAACTTCTGAGACAGAACCACAAGTCCTAAAACTTACTTTAGATATTAGTGAATTACGTACTGATATCTTGGAAAAAAGGGTTCAATTAAATTCTCTATTACTTAAGGCTCAGTGATTTAGTTAATCATACCAAATTTAATGAGGTTGATATGAAATAATGGCTTTGATGAAATATTATTCCATAATGTTTTTGATGGTTACATTACTTGCATCATCTGTAACTGCATCTAACTTTGCATTTGCAGATGTGATTGCTCCAAAGGATCAAATGGACTTGAATTTTGCCCCTGAAGAAGTTATCTGTAAGGAAAAGTTTGTTAAAATTATTCGAACTTCAAATGGTGATGCTGCATGTGTTTCACCTAATGTAGTTGATTTACTAGTTAAACGTGGATTCGCATTACCACTTGATGCGGATACTACTGAATCTAAAGAATTGCAATCAAAACCTATTGGCACACTAACTCATATGGCAACTACAAAACAATACAAAAATCCTGGTTCTGTTGAAACATTCCCAAAAATCGATACTCATAACTATGTTTTTAAAATATGTGCCATAGATGAAAAAATTCGTTCTCCTGAAGTGATTATTACTTCAGATAGTGAAACTAAATCAGTAAAACTTAGAGATGTAGAATTGACTTCATGCTATACTACTGCAACTAAAGTTAGAGCCTCTGATTCAAATAGTATTTCTGCAAAATTGTTAAACCATGGGGGAATTTCTGAATCAATTACTGAATTAGAAAATAAAATCTCTAGTCTAAAGTCTGATATTGTTATTCAAAGAGAAAAACTATCTGCAATTAATGAAGAAACTCCTGCTAATGATAGAGCAAAAAAAGTCTCTGCAATTCACAACAAAATATCTGACATTAGACATGAATTAAAAAATACACGCTCTGAATTACAAAAATATCTGTTGTTTTTGAATCTTAATTCTGCTACGAATAATATTCCGCCTGTAGTTAAAGGAAAATCTATCACTGGAATCGATGTTGATGGTGTTTTGTCTGAAATCATTTCAGTCAATGTAGCCCTTATTCAGCCTGATGATAGACTTGAAAATTCTATGGCATATAATGTAGTTTTTGAAATTTGTACCGATAATACCACATTGAGAATTCCTGTAGTAGAGTTGTCTTCTGATATTGCCACAAAAGTTGTTAAAATGGCTGAAAAAATAGCTCACAATACATGCCAAGTTTCAACTGGAAAAATTAATGCCCTATCTCCAAATTCTATTGCTATCAAACTTGTAGGACAAACCCAATCCTCTGAAACTATTATTGAATTAGAAAAGAGAATTGAATCTATAAAAGATGAGATGATGGTTGTACAGGCACAACTCAACTCAGCTTCTACTTCAAGTTCAATTAGTAAAGAAGAAAGACAATTAGCAATTTCTGAGGGCACTGACAAATCTATAGAATTACGTAAAGAACTAAACTCTGTAAAAGTAGAACTACACAAAATTCTCTTAGAGGTTTATAGATAAATTCAACAATAATTGATAATTAGAGAATGATGAAATTATTTCTTTTTTTAATTGTTATATTGACAATTTCTGTAAATTCTGTCTTTGCACAAAGTACCCTTGAAAATCAATTTGAATTCTTTGGAAATTTAACTTCTGGTGAGAGTCCAATTAATTCATTTATTGATTTTGATACGATTGGTAATAATTTAGGAATTGAATTATCTATCACCGATTTAATTTTTTATTCAATTGGAATGGTGGTATATGGAATTTTCATTTGGAATTTTTACAGATTTCTTGCTAGACGTGAAATGATCCCTTTGCCATTAACAAAATATCAGACTGATGGGAAAAAAATTACATCCATTTTTGGATATATTATCAAATATGTATTCATTTTCCCATTAGTAGTCTTAGTCTGGTTTGTAGTTTATTCTACATTCTTGTTCTTTATGGCACCAGATCTTCCACGAGATATTGTTTTTCTAGTTGTCATATCTCTTGTAGTCACTGTAAGGATATCTGCATATTACAAAGAAGATCTAGCTAAAGATTTTGCCAAATTAATTCCATTTGCTCTTTTAGGTATATTTCTTACAAGCAATATTTTCTTTACCACTGAACAATTACTAGACAGATTAGATGATTTTATTCCATTTATAGGGAAAATCATAGGATTTGTTGTGTATGCTATATTTGTTGAAGCCATCTTGCGTATCTTATTTCTCATCAAAAGAAAAATTTTGCCTGTTGCAGAAGAAAAATTAGAAGAACAAATTGAAAAACAAATTGATGAAAAAATAAATGTTCATGTTACAAAAATAGAAAAAAAACACAATGAAATCGAAAAGAAAATAGAAAAAGAAACAGATGAAATCGAAAAGAAAATAGAAAAAGAAACAGATGAAATCGAAAAGAGATTGGATGATGGAAGTTCTAATTCAAACAAAGATTTGAAAAGTAAATAGATGTTTTAAATAAAAATCTAAAGTATATTTTTAAATTAAATTGTAGATATTATGATATCGTCAAATAGTTCCTCAGCTTTTTTTATTATTTGTTTATCGTCTGCATCAGGTTCTGCAGAAATTAATACTAAATTATCTTTAATTGGAACACTGATGATTAATTGTTTAGTTCTTCTTGATGCTATGTAATCAATTGGCCCTAAAACTTCATCAAGCTCTTGTCTCATCTTAAAATCTAATTGCATTTGCATGTAAGTCATTGCAACTTTGTCACTATCTAACAGTGGCGATATCCCAACTTTGAATCCTCCAGCAATTAATCTGCCAAGATTATTTATCACGCCAACATGTCTGATTTTATTTTCATTTGATAATTCCTTACAAGCAACATCTAATTTTTTTATATCTTCAACTGTTGTATCTGACATTATTTCTTTTGTAATTTTTGCCATATTTATTCATCATCATCGATGGTTCCACCTTGTCCATAAAGAACATGCATGGTATAACTATCTGTGATATCTGGATGATTTCGTAATCTTTGCACCACTTGATCCATTTTACTGGGATCTGGGTCGGAAACTTTCAAAAATATGTCATATTTGCCCCAAATTCCATTGATCTCAATTACTTCTGGTAATTCTTTAAATTCTGATATTATGGATGATTCACTTCCACTATTACATGTGACAAGAACATATGCTTGCATAATCTAATTTCATTTTATCATAAATAAATTATATCAAAAATTGCTTCCATATGTTCCATTTATTGAAAGTTATTCTGTTGTTACAGGACAAGACCTTATTATCTCATTTTAGCCTTTAATACCTTCCAAAATGATTCCAAATTTTAAGAAAAAGATATATCATTACATTCATGCTAAACGTTAATGACAAAAACAACTTTTATTGCAATTTTTGCAGTTGCTGTTCTTTTAACAGGAACTATTGCAGGACCAATTGGAGTAGTTCAGTCTGCTGACGCTTTAAAGAGTAAGGGAACTTCAGCTAGCTCAATTAATTCAAACAAAGTCTGTGGTGATAGATTATGTTCTGAACCTGCAACAGAAAAAAAACCTGTTGAGGAAAAGAAAAAAGAACAGGTAAAATCTGAAAAGAAGACCGAATCTGCAGAAAAAGCAAAAGAAGTACCAAAAAAAGATGCAAAATCTGAAACAATGACTTCTGCTAAAGCAGTTGCATCTCTCAAAGTACCAAAGACCGTAACTGGTGTCTTAACATCTGTTCAAGATCCAGGTCAAGGACATGAGAATCATCAACTAGCTATAGTTTTGCCTCCTTCTGAAAAAGTATATCGTGGATATCTCACATATACTGCATCTGAGAATGTCCAACTTGTAGCATTACATGGACCATTAAAAGACAGTAATGTTAAAGGACAAAAAATTTGGAGTACTGATGGAAAAACAAAGTTTGGATTAACATTTGTAGATAAAGAAACTTCTACAGGCGTATGGCAATTCTCAGGAAATGCTATTGCAATTCATACAACCAATTCTGAACCATTCACTGTAAGTTACTCTGTAACATATACTGAGCACATTACTGATGGTGAAAAGGTATTTAGAAAAACTATAACTTCTCAGCAAGATCCAGGAATTGGACATGAGGAACATCAATTAGCTCTATTGCTACCTCCTAGAGAACAAGCATATTCAGGACATCTTACATTTGATGCATCTGAACCAGTACAGATTGTTACTTTGATAGGACCTCTCACTAAAGGTGAGGTAACAGGATTAACAAATTGGACTCCAGACGGTGAGACATATTATGCCTTATCTTTGGTTCCAACAAAAGCAGCTGGCTCTACACAATTCTCAGGAAATGCTTTGGCACTTCATACGTTCAATTCTGAACCATTCACTGTAAGCTACTCATTAGTACTTACAAAATAATTTTTTTATTTTTCTTATAATAACTACATTTGTTGCAGTTCTGAAATATTTGGAATTTAGGTTTGCTGATGCCACAAATGACAAAAACTATCTGTGTTTTAATATGTTATTTTAATAAATAAAATTCTTAGATGTTTGCAACTAATACGATTCCTTCACAATTGTTAAACCATATGTACGGATTAAAAAAATATGACTATTAACAAATTTTATTTCCTTGCAATTTCCCTAACTATATTTTCATTTTCACTAATTGTTTCACATGATAATTTTGCATTTGCCCAAACACCCTCTGTCCCTGAAACTATTACTGATCTTATTGCAATTCCTGGTAATGGGGAAATTCATCTTTCTTGGAGTGCCCCTGATAATAATGGTTCGCCAATAATTTCCTATAAGATCATTAGATGGGAAACTGGCTCTGATGTTTTTACAACCTTTCCTAATCTAAGTACTACTACCACCGCTGTAGCAACGGGTCTGAAAAATAATGTTTCATATAGTTTTAAGGTGATTGCGATAAACTCTATTGGTTCTAGTAATGATTCGAATATTGCATCTGCAAAACCATTAAGCACTGCTCCTTTAACTGACGTTCCAAACGCTATAACTGATTTCATTGCAACTAGAGGAGACTCTAAAGTAACTATGACTTGGACAAAACCTAATGAAAATGGTTCTCCGATTACAAGTTATAAAATAACATATTGGCAAATTGGAACAGATGATTTTAAGAAAAAAACCCTTGAAGCAAAAGCTACTTCTGGTCAAATTACTGGGTTGACAAATGATGCATCTTATGCTTTTAAAATTAACGCCGTCAATGCATTAGGACAGAGTCCTGATTCCAATGTTGATTCTGCAACTCCATCAAAATCTTCTATTGCTACAGTTCCAAACCAAGTACGCGGAGTAGTTGGTATCCCAAGTAATGGGCAGGTATTTTTATCTTGGATTGAACCTTCTGATAATGGAGCTGCAATCACAAGCTATAGAGTTACAGTAAATGAAAAAGACTCTACTGTATCTACAACTTATCCTAACATTGGAGATGTGACAAAAACTACTATTCTTGGTTTAAAAAATAATGTCTCTTATCAATTCAAAGTCTCTGCTGTAAATTCAATTGGGGTTGGAAAAGATTCTTCAGCAATTTCTGTAACTCCTACTAATAAAGTCCCAATAGCTATAACTAATCTCAAAGCATCTCCTGGTAACGGCCAAGTTACATTAACTTGGTCTGTATCATCTACTTCGTTAGAAGATATTACTGGATATAGAGTAAGAGAATTCCAAACTGGTTCTACATCTTTTATATCTCATTCAATTGTTGGAAAGGATACAAGGATAACTATTGATGGATTAACTAATGGTATTCCTTATGGATTTAGAGTATTGGGAGTTAATGCCCAAGGAGTTGGACCTGAATCAAACATAGTATATGTAACTCCAATGTCACAATTATCTGCTGTTGGAAAAATACCTGCACAGATTGGTGATTTGAGAGCAACTACTGGAAATAACCAAATTAAACTTGAATGGAGTGCTCCTTTTGATAATGGATTCCCTATCACTGGATACAAAATCATTCAATCTAAGACTGGCTCTAATTCATTTACAACTATTCAAAAATATGATACAGTTCCTAATGCGATAATTACTGGATTGGTAAATGATGCATCTTATAATTTCAAAGTATCTGCTGTTAATTCTGAAGGAACTGGAAAAGAATCAAGTGCCGTATCTGTAATTCCAAAATCACCAGATGCTCCAAAATTTAGTATTCCTAAATGGGTAAAAACTAATGCTGGATGGTGGGCTGAAGGTAAAATATCTGATGTAGAATATGTTCAGGGAATTGAATATTTGATTAATCAAGGAATTGTAAAAATTAAATAATAAATCATGACTCAGTCTATCTCATCATCAATTTCTTTAAGTATGATAAAATTTATCAGACCTTGTATGATTAACAAATATAATTTTACTATATTTTTCTCTGCATCTTTGTTATTACTTGGAGCAATATCTGGTTCATTTGATTTAATTCAATCAGCTGATGCATTAAAGGGACAAGGGGTGCCATCATCACAATATGGTTCTGATACCAAAGGAATTGTATGTGGTGATAAATTATGTTCTGAAGTAGAACAACCAGAAAAGAAAGAAGCAAAAAAGATAGAAAAAAAGGAACAAGTCAAAACAGAAAAGAAAGAATCTGAAAAAAAGAAATTAGATGATAAAGCATCATCTGAAAAAGCAAGATATGATGAATTATCCTTACCTCCAAGAACAATAAAGACTGGAACTATTACATCTGTACAAGATCCTGGACAAGGACATGAGAGTCATCAACTAGCTATCATTTTGCCTCCTTCTGAAAAAGTATATCGTGGAATGTTTACATACGTTGCATCTGAGAATGTCCAACTTGTAGCATTACATGGACCATTAAAACAAGGTGAAGATAAGGGACAAGCAATCTGGTCCCCTGATGGCAAAACAAAATATGCTTTAACATTTGTTCCACGAGATGCTCAGGCAGGAACTTGGCAATTTGCAGGTAATGCTTTAGCAGTACATTCAATGAACGAAGAACCATTT